>DASVWZ010000184.1:0-32557 GCA_036392935.1 Terriglobales bacterium
GCTTATAAGAGCCAGTTCAGCCCACAGGAGCGCGAGATGCTGAGTGGTGCCTCGAAGCTGCCCCTCGCGCCGGCAATCGACGAAGACGACCCTGGTCCCGACCGCTGATTTCCAGTGAAATTGATTCCTAGTGAAATTTCAGATAGAGGGCAAGGCCGGTGAGTGCGGCCACGGCAATGGTGCCGATGGTATACATGTTCCGCTCGAACCAGCTGTGTTCGCGCGGCGGCGCCGCGGTCAGAAAACTGGGCGCGAAAAAGGAGTTTGGCGGGGGTTCTTCACTCAGGCGCGCCGCTTCGCACTCGACGCAAAGCGTCCGCCCGGGAGAAACCGGAAATCCGCACGCGGAGCATTGTTTGGTGAAGGAGGTCTTAGCCGGTGCCTCAGTTGACGGCGTCGTGGACGGCACCTCGGCCAACTCTGGAGCCTCGCCCGCTGAAGTTTTTTCGATCATGCTGGGCTGGGATTCTTCCTTTTGGTTACTGACCGATACCGGTTGTACCGCGATCAGCCCCCGGTCCAGCACCAACCGCGCCGCGCTGGCCTGGTCCAATGCTATGACCACGCACTGCGACAACCATTCAAGCGAGCTGGCATCCCGCTCTTCGAAGGCATAAGGCCGTTCCGATAGCAGTTCGAAGATTCCCAGGGCAATATCATCGCGCAACAACGGCGCGACCATGACTGAACGAATGCCAAGCGCAGAGCAACCATCGCGGTTCACCCGCGGGTCCTGCTCGGCATTATCGCAACGCAAAAGTTCCTTCAACCTCAGACTCTGCCCGGTCAGGCCTTCATCGATATGCAGGGCGGTTCCCACTCGCAGGGCTTCGCCAACGCTGGCACGGCAGATCACCTTGCCATTCTCGATCAGCGCAATCATCACGCCCGACGCTCCTGTAACGAAATGCGCCCGCTCGGCCAGCAACTGCAGCGCGGCGCGCATATCGCGCTCGGCCAAACCGCTCAGCGATTTCCGGTGATCGTCGAGAAGTGGCGGCAGCGGATGAGTGGCAGCCAGTGCGGCAAAATTGCCTGCGATCGGGGCCCCGGCGGTTGGCGATGGAGCGATCCCGCCGCCAACAATGGAGTATTGGTCCATGAGAGTTGAGTTTTGGAGATTCTGGCTGGAGTTTCGCTCGCCCAGTTGCGCGTGTCAAGCAAAAGCTGCGGCCGGCGGTGTCCAAAGTGCGTGCTAATTCCCGACCCAAGCCAGCCACAAGCAGCCGGTTAGAAGGGTCGCGACGGTGATGGGCACGCCAACCTTTATATAGTCCCAGAAACCGACCTTCACTTCCGCAGCGGCGGTTTCGACCACAATAATGTTAGCCACGCTGCCGGTAATCGTCAGATTGCCGGCCAAAGTCGAAGCCATCGCCAACGCAAGCCACGCCTGATGGGTATTGGTAAAGCCAGGCACGAGAGTTTTCAACAGCATCACCGCCGGAACATTGCTGACGACATTGCTCAAGATAGCCACCAGAACCGCGAACGGCCCTAATCGTTGCAGGTTCCAATGTTCAGCCAGCTTCAGAATTTTGCCGACGATGCCGGCATTCTCCGCGCCACCGATAATCAGAAATAATCCGACAAAGAACACCAGCAGCCCCCAGTCAACGTCCTGATACAACTTCTTGGAATCAAGCGTGCGCGAAATCAGCAACGCCGCCGCGCCCAACGCGGCCATCATGGCAGGAGGCACGCCCAGGAAAAATCCAATCACCACACCGGTCACAACAATCACCGGCTTCGTGAGTTTCGAGAGATCAAGCGGCGGAAGGGAAATCTGTTTTTCGTCCGGTAGCCGTTCCGCCAGGTCTCGCGCGTGGATCCAGTGCAGTACCAGCCAATCGATGAACAGGCCTGCCACAGCGACAGGCCCGAGGTGCAGCAGAAAATCCCGGTACCCGATGCCGGAAAACGACCCGATCAGCATGTTCTGCGGATTGCCCGTGATCGTCGCCACGCTGCCGATGTTCGATGCAGTTGAAACCGCGAGCAGATAAGGCAGCGGCCGCACACCGAATTGCCTGGTAATGCTCAACACCAGCGGGACCATCACCAGGCAAACAATGTCGTTCACAAAAAATGCCGAGAGCAGCCCGCAGGCAAAAATCACCGCCGGCAAAAGATGATTCGCCTTCAGTCTGCTGAGTACGAATCCTGCATTCCACTCGAAGAACCCAACCAGATGCAAATTGCCGACGATCAACATCATGGAAAAGAGCAGAACCAGGGTAGAAAAATCGATGAACTGCAGCGCATCCTGGGTTCCGATGATGCGGAACCCAAACATGGCCACCGCGCCAATAATCGCCGCGCCTGTGCGATCGATCTTTAGTCCCGGAAACTTTCCCAGTGAAAATACCAGGTAACTGGCAAGGAAGATGACGTAGGCAGCGGCGGTCTGACTTTCCGACAGAACTTGCGGCGGAATATGCATCCCGCCAGCAGCATAGCAGGTGACCGAGTACCGGCAGACTGAAAACCCGAACGGTGCGCCGACTGCCCTATTTCTGCCCTTGGCCCTGCTGCTTCAGCCACTCCAGGAACATCTTTTCGATGGGCTTATCGTATTCCATCAAAACGTGGCGTATGGTGTGTCCGCTGACGAAGTGGCAGACCTCTTCCGCCAGATTTTTCGCGTGGTCGCCGGCTCGTTCGAGCGACTGCGTCATAAAGATAACTTGCAGGCTCGCCTGCCGCTGCACATTCTGCGGGTTCTCGATGTGCCGAAGAAAAATCAAATTGCGCAGCCGATCCATCTCGGCGTCGGCGCGCAGCACATCGACCGCCTTTTTCACATCTCGCGTAGCGAAGGCCGCGCCCACATCGGAAAGCATTTTTTCGAGCGCAGTTGCCATATGGGTCAGGTCGCGGGCGTCCTGCGAATCGATGCTGCGTCCGGCCGCTTGGGCGCTGCTTGAAAAACTCAGCAGCAGGTCGCCGATGCGCTCCAGGCCGATCATGAATTTCATGCAGGCCAGCAGTTCACGCGCTTCGTTATCGTTGACCTTGGTGATGGCTACAGTTACGCCGTCGTCGATCTCGCGGTCCAGTCCGTCAAGCTCTTTCTCGCGCTCGCGGATGGTGTTCAACGGCGCAGAAGCTCCCGTGGCAATACCTTCCGCCGCCGCCGCTGCGGCTTCCTTGGCGACTTCGCACGCGCGGATCGTCCGCTGCACTAAATGCGCGTAGGAGTTCGACCCAGAAAGGTTCATGGGCTGGGCGCTCACGCTGGCCTCCTCCGAAGCAATGGCAGCATTTTCCCCGTTCCTCTTCGCCTGCCGGGTTGAACTGACGGACACAGCATAAGAATAGGTGCTTTTGTTCGGCTACGTGTTAAAAGCTGGTAAATTCTGCCTTCTGCGGCGGATTGTTTGGTCCGGCGTGCCGTCTCAAACTTCCACCGGCGTCCGCACCGCCAGCGGAAGCGTGAACAAAAACACCGATCCGTGATTCAGCTCGCTTTCCGCCCGAATCGTTCCCCCGTGCGCCAGCACAATGTGCTTCGCGATCGCCAAACCCAGCCCCGTCCCGCCCGATTCGCGCGACCGCGCCTTATCCACCCGGTAAAATCGCTCGAATAATCGCGGCAAATGCTCCGACGGAATTCCCGGCCCAAAATCCTGAACAAAGAATTCCACTCCGTGCTGCGACTGGCGCGCGCCCAGCGCGACCTTCCCTCCCGACCCGCCGTACTTCAGCGCATTGTCCAGCAAATTGGAGAAGACCTGATGAATCGCTTCCCGGTCGGCGCTCACCGGCTCGGTAGCGCTACGCTCCACGCGCAATTCAATGCCATGAACGCGGGCAATTTCGCCAAAACTTTCTACCGCCTCCCGCAACAGATCGTCCGGAGCAACTGGCTGCGTGTCGAACCTGTGCTCGCCCGATTCCACCCGCGCCAGCGTAAGCAGATCTTCGGTGAGCCGCGACATCCGGTTGGCGTTCTTACGGATGATCTCCAGAAATTCCCTTACCTGGCTATTGTCCGTCGACACATCGAGCAGTGTTTCCGAGTATCCCTGAATCGAAGTCAGCGGCGTCCGCAGCTCGTGAGAAACGTTGGCAATAAAATCGCGCCGGGTTTTTTCTACGCGTTCAGTCTCGGTCAGATCGCGCAACACCGCGACCGCCCCACCGCCGGGCAACGGCGCAGCGGTCACATCGAATGTTCGCCCCGGAAAAATCGAAGTGGCCCTCGCCTGCGAAGCTTCGCCGGCCGCACTGGCTTCCTGCACTGCGCGCAGAAAATCCGGATCGCGCACGGTCTCGACCAGCGGCGCATTCAGCCGAGTGTGCCGCAGCCGGTCCATGCTTCGATTGGCCCACTGCACCCGGCCATCGGGGCCAACCGCAATCACGGCATCGCGCATGCTGTTCAGCAGCGTCTCCAACTCGCGCTGGCTGTTCTCCAAAGCTTGAAAGTTCGATTCCACCTGGCGCGCGGTTTTATCGAGCGCCGCCGCCACCTGGCCAATCTCATCGAGCGAGCTTTCCGCGATTCGGGCGGTCAAGTCGCCGGCCGCAATGCGATCCGCAAATCGAACGATTCGCCGCAGGCGTCCGGAAATCGACAACGCCGCCGTCCCCGACACCAAAAGCGCAATCAGAAACGTAATCCCCGAAGCCAGCAGCACCGCCCGCCGCACCCGGCTTACCCGCGCTTGCACCTCGGTCAAAGGATAAGAAAACCGCACCGCACCGCCTGCGACCGGTGCTGCCACATAAAGAAATGGAACCGACAAGCCCTCGCCGTTCCGCGCATCCGCGCCAATCTGTCCATGCAGCGCCGCGGCGAACTCCGGCCGGGAAGCTTCATTCTCCATCTGCACTGGATCAGTTTGCGAGTCCGCCAAAACTTTCCCGCTCGCATCGATGATCGTAGCCCTGGCGCCGGCTGCATGTGCCTCCTGCGAAGCTACATCCTGCACATTGCTTTTCTGGTCGTAGTTAACCCGGTTGGCAAAGAGGAGGGTTTTTTCGGTGAGATTGCGTTGAATATCCTGCCGTAGGGGATTCTCCCACGTCCGCCGGATCGTCCAGTCAAAAGTTGCCGTTGCCGCAATGATTCCCAGCGCGAGCGCGCCCAGCAATTTCAAAAAAACGCGGTTCGTCACTTCGGGGCCTCAAACCGGTAACCGGCGCCGCGCACCGTCTTCAGATATCGCGGATTCTCCGGGTCCGGCTCGATCTTTTCCCGGATTCGCCGCACATACACATCGACCGAACGCGGCGTCACGTACGCCGTGTCCCGCCAAACCGAATCGAGCAGTTGATCGCGGGTGAAAACCCGGCCCAGATGACGCGCAAAATAATCGAGCAAACGAAACTCGGTGGCAGTCGTCGTCACCACCTGGCCGTTCACCGTCAACGTCATGGCCGGCGGATCGATCTCCAGGTCGCCGATGCGCAGCGGCGTTTGCGCCAGCGGACGCTCAAACCGCCGCAGCACCGCCTTCACCCGCGCCACCATCTCCCGCGGGCTGAAAGGCTTGGGAATGTAATCGTCCGCTCCCAGCTCCAGCCCCAAAATTCGATCCGCTTCGCCACTTTTCGCGGTCAAAAAAATCACCGGCACCGAGGCCATCTGCGGGGTTTGGCGAATCTGCCGGCAAAGTTCGAGCCCGTCTTTGCCCGGGACCATGATGTCCAACAAAAACAATGCCGGACGCGCCCGCGCCGCCTCGGCGACCACGGTGTTGCCGGTGGTAAATAATTTGACCGAAAAGCCTGCGCCCTCCAGATGATGGCGCACCAGCCGTGAAATATCCGGATCGTCCTCGACCACAAAGATGCTTGGTTTCACGCAGATATTGTAATTGGCGCGGGCAAGTTGCGGCGGGTTTTGCCGGGAATGCGGTGAACTTCATGCCGTGACATGGGTCACAGCAGAGGCAACTCATTTCCGATAAAAATAATGACAGGTGAAAGAGCTGCGTTCTTTTTCAAATTAAGGTCCGAGGGGCAATCGCCTCCAAAGCCATCATGTTTCAAGCTGCTTTTTCGCCAAACTACATATAAAGGAAGCGAAATCATGAAGAAAGTATCCGTTCTATTAACGATGGTGCTGGCCATTGCCCTGGTTCTGTTCGTTGTTATGCCCGGTCTTTCCTGGGCCGACGATGGAGCCGCAACCTACAAAGCGAAGTGCGCAGCCTGCCACGGCGCGGACGCAGCCGGCAAACCGGCCGCCAAGATCCCCAGCCTGATCAGTGACGATGTAAAGAAGATGTCGGATGCCGATATCGCCAAGCAGGTCTCCGAGACCGCAAAGCACCCCGCCCCGGTCAAAGGCCTTGCCGCCGACGATGTGAAGGCAGTCGTGACCTACATCCGCACGCTGCAGAAGTAAGCGATCTAGAAGTCGAAACGTAGCGAAAAGCCCAGGTTCGCGCCCGAGAAATCAGCCGCGGACCCGGGCAATTTTCGTTCCGGAAGTTAATACTTTTCCCGAGTGACATCCAAGCCCGCCGTGGTTATTACGCGCCCACCCCCAAAGACACTCAACCTGCAAGCCCGCTCAGCAAGAATCACTAAGGCGACTGTGACCAACACCCTTGACCTCGCTCCCCATTCTGGCCGATCATTGGTTAGGGCACCCTCTGGAACGCCGGACACATTCCGCACGATCCCAAGGCGCTAGATGGACCAAGGGTTAACTAACGACTGATGACTGATGACTAATGACTAACTCCTTTGTTTTCTAGATTTTGACTGTTTTTGCCCTTTAGAATCAGGATTTTACGAGGAATCGCAAAAATCGGCCCAATAGAATCAAGATTTTACGCAAAATGGGGGCCTAAAAATTTGTTAGATAATAGTAAACACCGCATCCAACTGACTCCTCCGACAAGCGCAGCGGGAGGATGGCTTTTGAGAGACTGCGACTCCGCCCTACAATGACACTTGCTTCTCTACTACATCACCGACCGCAAGCGGTTTCCCGGCGACGAGACGGCGCGGCGCGAGGCGCTGCTAAAAAAAATTGCCCAGGCAGCACAAAACGGCGTCGATTTCATCCAGCTTCGCGAGAAGGATCTTTCCGGACGTGAACTTGAATTGCTGGCAAACGACGCAGTTCGAGCCGTTCGGGAAAATTCCCCAGCCGCAGCTCAAACGACGCGGATTCTGATCAATTCGCGAACGGACATCGCACTGGTCAGCGGAGCCGACGGAGTTCATCTTCCGGCTGATGACATCAGCCCCGGAGATGTGCGATCGATCTGGTCGAAAGCCGCGGCGCGTTGCGGGCGAACGAGCACGCCGCCGCTTATCACGTTATCGTGTCACTCGGAGCACGAAGTCGCGAAGGCCGCTTCTGGCGGCGCGGATTACGCGATCTTTGCACCGGTATTTGAAAAGCTCGGAGCGCCGAGCATGACTGGCGCTGGGCTCGACGCCTTACAAACTGCCTGCCAGCAGTCGATCCCGGTTCTGGCGCTGGGCGGAGTCACTCTTGAAAATGCAACGACATGCGTTCAAGCCGGAGCAGTTGGAATCGCAGCCATCCGGCTATTTCAGGAAAACGAAATTACCGACGTCATAAAGCGATTGCGATGACGAATCGAAGCTATCCGGTCCACTTCTTGTCGGTCTTCAGAACATCCATGATCTTCGCCAGGCGGCGCGTTCGCGTCTCCGGCTGCTTGGCATCGGTGATGGAACGCGCCATCTCTTTCTTGTGAGTAAAGGAAAGAGTCTCCCATTTGGCCGCAGCTTTCTTGCTCCTGGCCAGCTCCTTCTTAAGCTCCGGCGGAGCTTCGACGGTCCGCACTTCCAGGTCGCGTTCCATCACGAATGCCGCTACATCGCCGGCTTTCACGCCCGCGCCCTCGCGCATGGTTTTGTTGATGGCCATAAAATGGCATCCGCCCATCGGCATGAGAGATGAGCGAAAAGGAAATCCGTTCAGCGAGCCGCGGACTTTCACCTGCCCGCGAGTTCCAAATACCTGTTCGACATCGAACGGCGCTTTAAGTCCGGCAACCTGGCTGCCGTCGCGGCCTTCCAGTCTAGCGGTGAACTTGAGTGGTTTCATGGCAATTGCTCCCAAAGAAAGGATCAGGATACATCAGCTCGCCACACGCCTTTCGAACGCCAAATCCAGCTGAGACGCTTGGGCTTCTGGCGCCGACGCAGGTACAATAGGGAATTCTCCGATTCTCTCAGGATCAAACAACCGGATGATGTTTCGAGGATTTCTATTAAGGAATGCTTCGCGCCTTGCTTGCCTGGCGCTTGCAGTCGCGCTCCTGCTTGCCTGGACTGGCTGTGGCGAGAATTATCGCCCCGTCGCAACGCCAATCATTCCCATCGCACCCAATCCGGGCTTTACGCACTTCGTCGTAGTCTTGAGCAGCAATGGCCTGAATGATCCGGGCGCGAGCACAACAATTGATGTATCGGGCGACACGGCCATCTCGCAAGCCACGGTTGGCGTGCTGCCATCATGGGCTTTCATACTGTCCGGCTCGAAGATGTATGTGACCAACAGCCTGGATGACACGATTTCCGTGTTCTTGCCGTCGTCACCCCTTGGCGTCGCTACCGTCAGCCTGCCCGCCGGCTCGGGACCGGTTTATCTGACAAGCACCGAGACGGATCCGGTTAGCATCACTCCCAACTCGGTTTACGTGGCCAACGCAGGCAACAACACGGTCTCCATTGTTTCCCAAAACCTGGACGCTGTCACCGCAACGGTTCCGGTGGGAGTTAAGCCCGTGGCACTTGCCGAGTTGCCACGCCAAGGCGAAGTCTTCGTCGCGAATGAAGGAAGCGGTGGCTTGCCTGGCTCGGTCAACAGTATCAACACAGTTGACGATACGGTAAATCCGCCAATTGCAGCCTGCGCCAGCGCGCCTTGGCAGTCCCCGGTGGCGATCGCGGCTCGCTCAGACAGCGACAGAGTTTACGTTCTCGATCAAGGCAGCGGCTATGTAACCGCGATTAGCACATCGTCAGGCACCACCACGTCCACCGTGGTTGGCTGCGCTCCCGTCGGCGCCGGCGCTAACTTCATGAATTACGATTCGGCGCTGAATCGTTTGTATATTGCAAACCCAACCACGCAGACGCTGAGCATTGTGGATGCGTCGCAGCAAACGTTTTCGGGCGCGTCAGTGCTCGACGTCATCAGTTTTGCCGCGGGCAGCGCCGCCTGCCCAAGCGGATGTTCTCCGCTTTCCGCCACGATCATTCCGCCGTTGGGCGGACCCGCATACGTGGCGACCGCGGCGGTTTCAGGCGGCCAGGTGACATCGAGTGTGACTGTCGTCAACACGACAACCTTTGCCATCCAGGGAAAGGTTCCATTGACCACTGTCCCGCAGTCATGCGTCACAGACACACCTTTTGAGCTTTATACCGCAGCGTCTGCCGACGGCACCCGCGTCTACGTGGGCAACTGCGATGCCGGCAGCACTTTTATCATCAATACGGCGACCAACACGCTGGAGTCGGACATGTTGGCGCCACTCAGCGCTGCGCGCGCGTCGGCTTTGGTCATTACGGGTGCCTCGCAGAACGGCGGGGAAACGACTTATAGTTACCGGGTGGTCGCCGGATCGCGGCTTCGGATCGGCATGACCGTTGTGGTGCAAAACATGGGTGACTCCTCAAACGACGGGACTTTCACCATAGTGGGTTTGGCACCGGGAACTTTTACCGTGGTGAACACGTTCGGAGTAAGTGCGGCCGGTCAGCAAGGAACTGCGATCGCTTTGGCTCCGCAGAGCCCGATCTTCGTGGTTGCCGGGCCGTAGTCGATTGGGTCGCCGGGAGATCGAATCATTGAACGATTGACTCGTTGCCTTCCGCTTCCCAGTTTTTCCTCAACGCGCGGCGGCGACTTTTGCTTCTTTGTAGCGCAGCGCAATGTTCATATAAACATCGCCGCTGGCGGTTTCGAGACACATGACGAGAGCTTCGGTGTCTTCGCTGCCGGCAGGTCCGCGTTCGGAAGTGTGAACGACCGGAGGATGAATGCGGAAGCGGAATCCCTGGTCGTTGAGCGCCGTGATGGCGTTTCCGACCACCTGATTGGCAAGTTCGCAGACAGTTTCTTTCACCAGCGCGTCGGATGCAGGCAAGTCTTCGCCGGCAAATTTGCTGGCTACGCGCACGGCGGTTTCGGGGTCGAGGTCGATCACCATGCGACCTTCGATGTCGCCGGTGACCCAGATGAGCGCGGCGACTCCTTTGCGGCGATAGGCTTCCTCTTCCATGGTCAAATTGACGATGGAAGTCGGACCTTTGAGTCCGTCAGAAAGCACGGCGTCAGCCGCGTTGATGAACGGCTGGATCAATTCCATCTTCATGACTAGGCTCCCGCGGCGCTGGCGACACTGGCGTCTTCACCGAGCACGTATTTGATTACCTCGTAAAGAACCTCCGGCTTAACCGGTTTCTGGACAAAGTGGCGCGCTCCACGCTGCAACGCGGCCACGATGTTTTCCTGATAGCCGACGGAAGAAACCATGACCACGCGAGCGTCGGGATGGGCTTTGACGATCTTCTCCGCTGCCTCAATGCCTTCCATTTGCGGCATGGTGATGTCCATCAAGACGAGATCGGGTTTGGTCCGTTCGTATTCGGCGATGGCAGTGACACCGTCTCCGGCTTCTCCGGCCAATTGTCCGCCGAATGACTCGATCATGCGTGCAAGGTTCTTGCGCGCGAAGACGGAGTCGTCGACGATGAGGTAGCGAACGGGCTGTCCGTCCTTGCTACGCTTGACAGCTGCGAACTGCTCCATAACAACCTCCTCCAAATTCAACTGCACCGGCCAAATGCGTTGCCGGCCAAAATCAAAAGGCACCCGCCTTGCTGGCGTTGCCATGCGGGGCTCGTTCCACTCGAGGATCGGCGCACTGCAACATAATGGCGTGAGCCAAAGCATCGAGCGGCAAAATGCGCTGGGCGAAATTCATCTCAATGGCCGCTTTAGGCATGCCGAACACGACGCAGGATTGCTCGTCCTGTGCGATGGTCATGCCGCCGGCTGCTTTTATGCGTCCCAAGCCTGCAGCGCCATCTTCGCCCATGCCGGTCATGAGAACACCGACACTGTTGGCGCCGAATTCCTCGGCCACACTCTTGAAGAGTACGTCGACTGACGGGCGATGTCCGTTCACCGGAGGTTCATCGCTAAGCACGGCTACGTCGGCGAGTGGCAGTTTCTTCACCTTCAGGTGCCGGCTGCCCGGGCAAACCAGAGCGCGTCCGGCGAGAAGCAAATCGCCGGATTGCGCTTCTTTTACTGAGATCGCACAGACTTCATCCAGGCGCCGTGCGAACATCTCGGTAAATCCTTCGGGCATATGCTGCACAATCACGATCGTTCCAGGAAAGTCTTTGGGAAGCTGCGGCAGCAGGTATTGCAAGGCGTGCGGGCCGCCGGTGGAAACTCCGATAGCAACCAGACGGTTGGGCTTGTTGCCACTATCCAGCGCGGCCTTGCCGCTGTGGCGAAGTAGAGTAGTCTCCGGATGACTGGCTGGACCACGGCTCTGCGCTGCGGCCTTGATTTTGGAGATGAGTTCGGCGGCGATCTCCGGCATGCAAGCCGAAACATCGGTCGGCTTGGCGACGAAATCGAACGCTCCCATGGAGAGCGCTTTCAGGGTTACCGAAGCGCCCTGCGTGCTGTGCGAGCTGACCACAATCACCGGGATCTGATGGCGCCGCATGATCTGCCTGAGCATGTCAAGGCCGCTCATGCCGGGCATTTCAAGGTCGAGCGTAACCACCTGCGGCTTCAGGTCTTCGATCTTCTTGAGGCCGAAGTTGCCGTCCATCGCCGTTCCCACGACCTGAATGGATTTATCGGTCGCAAGAATTTCCGGAATGAGCTTGCGCATCAGCGCGGAATCATCGACCACCAGTACGCGAACGGGATCGCTCATGCGTGAGCCTCCCGCGCAGGTTGAGTGCGCGCCGCGTGGGCAAGCGCCAAGATGAAACCGTGACGCGAGTTGGCCTCAGGGCGCCACTTGGCGAAGCGTTCGACAACCGCAGCCAGATTGAGAATCAGTACCACTTTTCCGTCACCCAGAATGGAAGCGCCGCTGACCAGATCGCTTTCCACCGACTGATCGTCGAGCGGCTTGATCACCAGTTCTTCTTCACCGGCGAGGCCGTCAACCAGCAGGCCAAAGCGGCGATCGCCAAACGAGACGACTAACACAAATATTTTGGGGTCATGGCCCGGAAGGTTTTGCGGCGCAAGTTGACCCAGGCGGATGATGGGCAAAACATGATCGCGCAACTGCAAGACTTCGCGTCCTTCGACCAGGTGCAGATCGGATTCCCTGCCGCGGGTGATTTCGGCCACGGTGTTCAGCTGGATGGCGTAGAGCTGTTGCTGCACCCGGAACAGCAAAGCCTGAATGATCGCCAGGGTAAGTGGTAGCCGCAAACGGAAGCGCGTGCCTTTTGCAGATTCGGTTTCCACCTGTACCGAACCTTTCAATCGCTCTAAGACGCTGCCCACGATATCAAGTCCAACACCGCGCCCGGAAACTTCGGTGATCTTTTCGGCTGTGGTGAATCCCGGTTTGAAGATCACCTGCAGCAGTTCGGCCTCGCTCATACGCGCGGCAGCTTCAGCGTCGAGCAAGCCAAGCTTGATGCCGGACGCCCTGATTTTGGCCACGTCAATGCCTCGTCCATCATCAGAGATTTCGACCACGACTTGGTTCCCTTGATGGTAGGCATTTAGCGTGATCGTGCCGTGCGCAGGTTTTCCGCTACGAGTGCGCTCTTCCGGCGGCTCAATCCCATGGCTGATCGCATTTCGCACCAGGTGAGTCATGGGCTCGGCGATCGCGTCGAGCAATCCTTTGTCGAGATCGGTGTCCTGACCCTTGAGCGCAACTTCCACTTTGCGCCCGCACTGCTTGGCGACGTCGCGCACCATCCTCGGGAAGCGGCGGAAAAGCTGTTCTGCCGGAACCATGCGCACTTTCATCACCGCTCTTTGCAAATCGTTCAGCGCGCGGGACTGGAACGCCATGGCATCGGAGAAGCGCATCCGCACCGGATCTTTCTGAGAGTGCGCCGGGAATTCGTTGAGCGCCTGCTGCAGCATGGATTTTCCGATGATCAATTCGCCGACCAGGCTGATCATGGTGTCAATACGCTCGGCATCGATGCGCAAGATATTTTCAACTGGGGTGGAGCTGTCTTTGGCTGCCTTGGCGGGCGCGGGCGCTTGCACGTTCTGCGTGGCGGCAGCAACACTCGTGGCCAAGCGATTGTTGCTCTCAGGCTTCGCTTCTGGCGCGACGGCAGCCGTGGTGTTGCCGGCTTTCGCTTTGGCTTTCTTGTTCTCCGCAATTGGTTTGCCGGCAGCCACACTGCTCACCGGTGCGCCAGCCAAAGCTTCGACGCGGACTTCAGCAATCGCGGTAGGAATACGGCACTTTGCGGCTACTTCTTCGTCGGATTTGGTGGTGGCATAGAGCACTTCCAACTGTTTGGAAGCGGCGGCAGAGCTGGCTTCCGGCCGCATGGCCAGAACTTCGCCGATCTCAGACAGCGCATGCTGTAAAAGCTGCCGGGCCGCAATGGGCATGGCACATCGAGGATCGACGATAGCGTGAATGTGAAATCCGGACAGGCCCCGTGTGGCGGCTTCGTTCAGCGTGAGGAGCTCGTACTCATTCCATGAAGTTGAAGCCGTCTTTTTTCTCGGTGTCTTTTCCGGGGAACTGCCGCCTCCCGAGAGTTGCTTCACCATGGCCTGCAGTGGCGCTGCGGAAGGTAGGTCCGAACCGCTGCGGTACGAGTCGATCATGGCTGCAAAGGTGTCAGCCGCAGTGAATGCTATCTCTGCCAGCGGCTGGCTGTCTCCACCATCCAAAGCCAGAGCATCTTCCAGCTGGTGTGAAAGTTCACTCAACTCGCGGAAACCGGTAGCCGCGGCGTCGCCCTTCAAGGTGTGTACGATCCGCCGCAATTCCTTGACGCTTTCCTTGTCGGACGGGTCTTTTTCCAGCTTGAGAGCCTGCTCATTCAACGACTGCAGCAGTTCCTGCGCAGTCTCGAAGAACAGCTGCCGCAATTCGGGGCCGGATTCGTCGGAAAACTGACTCACGCGTCCTCCCCGTTGCGCTGGTATGCGGTGCCGGAATTTTGATAAATCATGGTGAATTTGTCGGTCAGGCCGATCAGGCTCTCGGCATGGCCAACCAGGAGATATCCGCCGGGATTGAGGCAGCGATAAAACTTCTCGAGCAACCGTTTCTGCTCGGCTTCGTCGAAGTACATCATGACGTTGCGGCAAAAGATCACGTCGTTGCGTTGCGGCAAATATTCGGTCTTCAAATTATGAAAGTCAAAGTGGACCAGTTCACGCAGAGTTTTCTTCACCACATATCGCTCATCGACTTTGTCGAAATGCCGCAGCCGATAGCTGTAATCGACCGGGCTCATGTGATGTTCGCTGTAGATACCCTCCTGCGCGGCGCGCAGTGCGGTATAGCTGATGTCGCTAGCCAGAATCTCAACCTTCCACGGGGGCGGTATCAACGGCTTGGGCACGGTGCAATCGAAGGTTGCAAGATCCATGAGCAGGCGGCCGGTAAAAGCATCGGCCAGCAGCATGGCGATGGTGTATGGTTCCTGACCGGTTGAGCAGCCGGCGCTCCAGATGCGCACAGAATGCACGCGTTGCTGGTGTTTGCGCTTGAGAAGCTCTTCAAGAATCTGCTTGGTGAAAAGTTCGAGTTGCGCCTTGTTGCGGAAAAAGCTGGTCTCGTTGACGGTTAAGTTTTCAAGCAGCTTGGCCAGTTCCTGGCGCCCTTCGTTGCTGATGAGCAGGCGGTAGTAGCTGTAGAAGGAGTCGAGGCGGCATTCCCGCAGCCGCCGTTGCAGGCGGTCCTGCAGAAAGTGGGCGCGGCGCGAGTCGAAGTACATACCGCACTCCTGATAGATCAGAGCTTGCAACAGCTTCAGCTCTGAATCGCTGAGGTTTAACTGCGTCGCTGTGCCTGTGGTGCCCATAGTGGTTAGGTCGTCGTGTTATTGCCAGAAGCCGCCGCTGCGCGAGTTCCTGAATCGGTTTGCTTCCCGTTCTTTTGCTTTCCGCCGGAATCCAGCAACTTATCGAGATCGAGCAGAACAATGAGCCGGCCACCGTGCTTGCCCAATCCGGTCACGCACTTGATGCCACCCTCCAGCGATTCGGTTGGGGATGGTTCAATATCCGCTTCAGCGATCTTGAGTACCTCCGACGCCGAATCGACGATCAGTCCGGAAAGCTTTCCTCTGTGGTTGACCACGAGAATCCGGTTGTGGCGCTCACGGCTGGGCGATGTTTCGCCAAGGCGCTTGCGCAAATCAAGCACGGAGACAATGCGGCCGCGCAGGTTGATCACGCCTTCCATATAGTCAGGCGCATCCGGAACGGCGGTCACTTCGGGCACGCGGACAATCTCGTGCAACGCGGTAATGGGAACGCCGTAGGTTTCCCGCCCCACTTTGAATCCGATGATGTGCAGTTCGTTCGCCATCGATATTCCCAATTAGACCCGCGCTGCAGCTGCTTTCTTATGGGCTTCACGGCCCGTTGCCTCCGAGGCATCGAGCGCAAAGCGGTCCATGGAACCCAGGAGATCTCGCGACATTTTCGACATCTGCTCTGCTGAGGCCGCCAGTTCGGTCGAGCCGGAAGTTGTGTGCTGCACCAGTTCGCGCATCCGCTCCATCGCCTTCACCACCGCGTGTGCGCCTGATGCCTGCTCTTCCACAGCGGAGTTGATTTCATGGGTAATTTCGTTCAGACGGGTGGTGGCCCGGGCGATCTGCGAAGAACCGTGCGATTGCTCGTTGGTTGCGGCGCCTATTTCCTGGGCAAACTTGTAGACTTCGGTCACCACGTTGGAAATTTTGCGGAGCGCAACACTCAGTTCCTGGCCCAGACCTAGCCCTTCGTTCACAATGCCGGTACTGCGATTCATGTTCTCGACTGCTTTGCGAGCTTCTTTCTGGATGCTCTGAATCAGCTCGGAAATTTCCTTGGTCGATTGCGCCGAGCGCTCGGCCAGCTTGCGGACTTCGTCGGCAACCACGGCAAAGCCCAGACCATGTTCTCCGGCGCGTGCGGCTTCTATGGCCGCATTTAAAGCCAAAAGATTGGTCTGTTCTGCCAGATCGTCGATGACTTCAATGATCTTGCCGATGTCATCGGCGCGCTGGCCAAGAACATCGATGATCTCGCCCGAAGACCGGATCGTGGTATTGATCTTGGTCAGTCCCTCGGTGGCTTTTTCCATCGTAGTAATGCCGTTGTGGACCTCTTCACGCGAACGGTTGGAAATGTCGAGCAGAACCTTGGCGGTGTCCGCCACCCGCTGAATCGAAGCGACCATTTGATCGATCGACGCCGACGTCTCGCTGACGCTTGATGCCTGCACCTGCGTGCTCTTCACCATGTTCTGCACGTTGACGCTCATTTCGTGCATGGTGCTGGTGACCTCGTCGATGGCAGAAGAAGTCTGCAGGCTGATCTTGGCCGATTCGTCCGAGGCGCTGGCCACCTGGTTCGAGGCGCTGGCCACTTGCGACGAGGCGTCGCGCACATTACGCACCAGCGCTCGCAGGCCTTCGATCATCCGTATGAATGCGCCGCCGAGGGTGTCATTCTTCGAGCGTGCTTCTACCTGCACGGTCAGGTCGCCGCCGGCAATGGACTCGGAGACTCCCGCCATCTCTTTCAGATAGCCAACCATGGCAGCAAAGCTGCGGGCCAGTTCGCCGATTTCGTCCTTCCGTTTGATATCAACTTCGTGTTCCAGATCGCCGGCTTTGCCGATCTGCCGGGCCACCTTCATCAGTTCGTGCAACGGAGCCGAAATTGACTTGGCCGTCGAAATCGTAATCAGGACGCCCAACACCAGCGCCAGTATGGTGCTGATCAAAGCGATGGCGACGGTCGCGGTGGTTGCAGTTTCATCGGATTTCCGCCGCTCCTCCAGAAGTTTCTTGTTCTCCTGATCGGCAGTCTGCAGATATTCGGTTGATTGTTTTACCCACGAGGAAGCATCACGCTGCAGGTAGAAGATCTGAAGTTCTGCGACGGTCGCGTTGCCCGCGTCTACGTCTTTACGCTTGCCGATGAGCGGAGTGGCAAATTCTGACATCCATGCTTGTTCGTTCTTCTGCACACTTTCGAGCGCGCTACGCTGTTCGTCGGAGCTGGCTTTTGACTCGCTTTCGCGCAGGTCCTCATTCAGCCTTTGCATGCCGTCATTCAGACGGTCGAGTTCCCGCGTGTCGCCGCTGAGCAGATAGTTGCTCAGATACAAGCGGTTCTGCATCATCTGGAAGGTGACGCGGTCGGTGACCTCAGCCAGCGCCAGCGCTTGGGAAGCCGCTGCTTTGGCGCTGTGCTCCCGCTGCACGGCAATCAGGTTGATGAATAACAGGACCACTACCATGGCCAGTACCGCGCCGAAGTTCACATATAGTTTTTGTCGTATCGTCATCAGAATCCTCTTTACCGCGTTGCTCCTGCAGAACTGACAATGACGGCCGGATCACTCCGGCGCGAACTTGAATTCCACCGTCCCCGTGCTCTCCTCATCCGCCGGCTCGAACTTCCACTTCTTGAGCGCATCCATGGCGGCGTTTACCAGCAAGGGGTGTCCGCCAACCACCTTGGACTCCTTGATGCTTCCGTCTTTCGCCACAACCACATGGACCTTTACGGTCCCGGTAATGTTCATGCTCGATCGCCGCGCGATCGCGGGATAAAGCGGGGCAACCTTAGTGATAGCCCGCCGATGGAGTTCGTCGTCTGCTTGTGCCAGTGCCATCACCGACAACAAAATCACCGCCAACGCGATCTTTGGGCCGCTCGCCCAGGTGTTTTTCGCGATTACAAGTTCCATCAAGGGCACAACGACTCCTGAGACACTTGCCTCCGCCATCAGCGGGTGCAAGGCATCTGCCAGGAACCCTCGGAACATTACCTTGGTGTGGAATGGGTAAACCAAACTGATTCAATGGGTTGCGTGACCTTTGAGAAGTCGCACCGGCAATCGCAGGCCGATTCGTCTCACGACTGGGCGTCAGTCTCAAAATGTCACAGATTTTCGCATCCAGTCGGGATTGTCCATTCGGGCACTCCCGCGACCGTATTAACTTGACTCAAATTGAGATTAGGGGCTACTTTTCCAACATAATCAATTACTTGGACGCATACGCAAGGCGTGGCTTGAGATGACGTACAGCGGATCGATGATCGGCTTGCCTCCCTGGTCCGGTGGTACGTCCCCACTTTCCGCCGAAGACACCCGACGAACAGAAATTCTCACGGGCATGATGCAAGCCATTCGCCCGGATGCCGACATCCACGCCATCGCCCAGGCACTCGCCGAGCAGATTCGGCAACTGCTCAAAGCCCGATTGGTCTCGATTGTCCTGCGTAGTGCAGGTGACGTTCGCATTCTGGCGATCGCCGGCCAAACCGACGAACTTGCCGCCACCGTGCGTGATCGCTACAACCGGCGCGGGATGCAATTCATTTCTGATCTCGCGAACCGCGCCATCTCGGCGGGAGAGCCTATCGCCGTTGCTTCCGATCCCACCAGCCAAGCTCTGGGAGGTTTGATTGCCGCCGGGATGCTGCTTGCGGCTCCGCTGCGCACGGCTCGTGCCGAGGGCGCGATCCTTATTTATCCACGCGAGTCGGGAGTATTCACCGCCGAGGAAAGATCGCTAACTGCCGCAGTAGCCGATTTCGTCTCCGTGGCGCTGACCGACGCGGAGGGCGGCACCGTCAGCCTTGCGGCGCCGGAATTCCAGCGCGGACTCGCGACCTACGCGAGCACGGTCATCCAGAACTCGCGGCAGTTTGCCCGCATGGAGCAAGCCAACCGTCGATGGGCCGGGGTTTTCGACGCCATCAGCGATTTCATCGTAGTACACGACGCCTCGGACACGGTCTTGCGCGCCAATCGCGCATTGGCGGATTTCATCGGCGTTCCACCGCAAGAACTGGTGGGCGTCAACATGGGAGTGGTGCTGGCGTGGGGCTCGGAGACGCCGCCACGCTTTTGTCCGCTGTGCCGGCCGTCTGATGACGGCGACGAAGCGGTACATCGGGTACTCGATCGCACCTATCTCGTCTCCACGTCCAGAACCGCAGCTGCCGGCGAGAACGGCTTCCACACCGTCCACGTGCTGAAGGACATTACCGACCGCAATGAAGCCGAACGCCGTTACCGCGAGCTTTTTGACAATATTCAGGAAGGCGTATTTTTCGCCTCTCCCGATGGCCGCTTCATCGAGGTCAATGACGCGCTGGTGCGCATCCTTGGATATGGAAGCCGCGAGGAACTCTTGCAAGCCCACGTTCGCACTCAAGTCTGCGCTTCCATCACGGAATACGACGACCTGGCGTTGCGCATGCAGGCAGATGGCGCGGTCCGCAATCATGAACTCACGCTCAAGCGGCAGGATGGGTCACTGATTCACGTGCTGGTGAATGCCTTCGCCGTGCTTGATTCCCAGCAGCAGACAACTCAGTTCCGCGGCATCATGCTCGACATCAGCAACCTGCGTTCCTCTCAGTCGGAGCTGCAGAGAGAGCGGGATTTCTCCGGAAAGATTCTGCATAACACTCAGAGCCTGATTCTGGTCATCGATCCCGCCGGTTTGATCACCTTCGCCAACCGGCGCTGGCAAGACCTCGGATTCCAGCGGGGCGAATTGCTCGGCCAGCCGGTGCAGGACCTCGTAGTCCCGGCTCGCACCCAAGCTTTGGAGCAGGCGATTACGCAAACTTTGGCTGGACAGCAGGCTGATAATTTCGAAGTCCTGCTGCTTGTCGATCAGCGAGGCAGCCGCTACGCCGTCAACCTCAGTCCGATGCGCGACGATCAGGGCCGCATCAACAGCATCGTCGTGGTGATGAGCGACGTCACCGATACTGCCGCACTTCAGGCCAAGCTCATGCATGCAGAGAAGATGGCCGCGGTTGGCCAGCTGGTCTCCGGCGTCGCCCATGAGGTCAACAATCCGCTGACGGCCATCCTTGGGTTCGCGGATTTGCTCATGGAAAATCCGGATATGCCGGAAAGCGCGCGACGAGACTTGCGCGTGATCCTGCAGGAAGCGCAACGCACCAAGCAGATCGTGCAGAATCTGCTGAGCTTCGCCCGTCAGGTCCCGCCGCAGCGCAAGCCGGTACAGGTCAACATGATTCTTCGCCATACCGTCCAGCTTCGTGCCTATGACTTCCACAGCCGCGGAGTGGAGGTCGTCGAACTTCTCGACGATCACCTGCCCGAAGTGATCGGTGACCCGCAGCAGTTGCAGCAGGTCTTTCTCAATATTATGAATAACGCATATGACGCGGTCCGCGAACTCGGCCGAGCCGCATCCATCGCCATTGAGAGCATTCACGCCGGGAACATGGTGGAAGTCCGTTTCCGCGACAACGGGCATGGAATCTCATTTCCGGAACGGATCTTCGATCCTTTTTTCACGACCAAGGAAATCGGCAAGGGAACCGGTCTCGGGCTGAGCATCTGCTACGGCATCGTGCGTGAACACGGTGGAGAAATCACTTGTCAGAACAATCAGGATGAGCCTGGAGCAACTTTCGTGGTCCGCTTGCCGGCATACATAGAAACCGCTTCCACCGGAGCGGTAGCGGGGACACTATCATGAGCATGCCACATCGGGTGCCAGAAGTATTGCCAGTTCTCTTAATCGAAGATGAGCCGGCCGTCATGGCATTTGTGCGGGCGGTTTTGGAACGTCACGGTTACCGGGTGGTCGGGTGTTCGTCCGGCGCCGAAGGTCTGCAAGAGCTGCAAAGCGGCAGGTTCCTTGGCGTAGTGTCCGATATGCGCACCCCGGGCGGTGTCGATGGCGCCGGAGTGTATGCCTGGGTGAATGACAACCGGCCGGAACTGATTGGCCGCATCGTCTTTATCACTGGGGACATTGCCAACGAAGAGACGGTTGCCACTTTGCGCGAGACCGGGGCTCCTTGCGTCGAAAAGCCGTTTCGCGCTCAGCAGTTCATTTCCGTGATTGAACAGACCATGGGGAAGGCTTCGTGAACGAGGATTTGCGCATCCGTTTGCTGGTTGTCGATGACGAGCAGAGCATCCGCAAGCTCTGCATGACCGTGGGCGAGGCACTCGGTTTCACTTGTTTCGAAGCCAACAGCGGTGAAGCGGCGCTGTCATTGCTCGAAGAGCAGCCGGCACAAATGGTTTTAAGCGACATGGTGATGCCGAACATGTCGGGCCTGGAATTTCTCGAGCGAGTGAAGAAAATGTTCCCGCGCACCGAGGTCGCGTTGATGACCGGCCACGGATCGGTCGAGACCGCGGTGCAAGCCATGAAACTCGGCGCGTATGACTACATCACCAAACCGTTCACGCCGCTCGAGGAGCTTCGCCTTTTCCTGCGCCGCATGGCGGAAAAAATTCAACTGGTCGATGAGAACCGTTTCTTGCGCGAACGCATGGATACGGAATCGGATCTCCACGGGATCGTCGGTTCGTCGGCAAAAATCCAGGACGTGCTGCGCATGATCTCCCGGTTGAAGGACACCCGCACCCCGGTGCTGATTACCGGAGAAAGCGGAACCGGAAAAGAATTAGTGGCGCGTGCGATTCACTTCCGCGGGCCGTTCGCCAGCAGTCCGTTTGTAGCCGTGGATTGTGGCTCACTCGTCCCGACATTGATGGAGAGTGAGCTCTTCGGGTACGAAAAGGGCGCCTTTACCGGCGCGCTAAAGTCGAAGACCGGACTTTTCCAGGCAGCCTCCGGGGGGACGATATTTCTCGACGAAATCGGCGAACTATCTCCCGAAATGCAAGCGAAACTATTACGCGTGCTTCAGGAAAAAGAGGTCCGGCCGGTTGGCAGCAACAGAAAAACCAAAGTTGATGTGCGTGTTATCGCCGCCACCAATCGTGACCTCGATGCGGAATATCGCAACGGCACCTTCCGGAAAGACCTTTATTTTCGTTTGAACGTCGTGACCGTCCATTTGCCCGCCCTCCGCGAGCGACGCTCCGATATCCCGATGCTGGCCCACTGGTTTCTAGATCGCTATGCACCTGGTCATCCCATTCCCGTCACCAGCGCCGCCATGAAGGCCTTGCTGCAATATGAATGGCCGGGAAATGTACGAGAACTGGAAAACTGTATTGAACGCGCCATTGCGCTCGGCGACCGCCGGACCATCGATTCAGGCGATCTTCCCCCCGCCATCGGTTCTGCTTCCTCTTCCGCGGAGATGAGTTCCAGCCGGTCGCTGTCCGCAGTCTCGTGTACCGATCTGGAAGACATTGAACGGGATACGATCAGGCGTGTCTTCCAACAGGCCAAGGGAGATAAAACCCTTGCTGGCAAAATGCTGGGAATCAGCCGCGCCACGCTCTATCGCAAACTCAAGCGATACAACATTGGAGGGCCGGTGCAAGTCTCTCGCGATAGTGCCTCGTTGCAATAGCCCGAGATTGAGACGGCGTCTTACTTTGAGACTCATGGCAGTCTCT
Organism: Terriglobales bacterium; assembly: GCA_036392935.1. GTDB lineage: Bacteria > Acidobacteriota > Terriglobia > Terriglobales > Acidobacteriaceae > DASVWZ01. Next base: position 22,533 of record DASVWZ010000184.1, read on the forward strand.
TGCCCTGATTCTTTTCTCTGCATCTGACCGAGTGATCCCTGTTTTCAACCGCTTACGGATTCCTCAACTCGCGCCAACTTTGGCCGCCGCCGTGCAACCATCTTCACCGTTGTGATCCTGTTCCCGGGCCATGCTAACCGGCAGGCTCGGGCACGCGGATTACAAGTTTCCGGCTAGGGGCGATCTTTCGTGTCAAAAACAGGCACTGCAGTCGCGGCTTCGGCCCGAGTGGAGTCCACCAGCAAACTGGCCCAGTTCTTTCCCAACGCTACCCCGGTGCACATCCCCGTCCGCCTGACGCGAATCGGCAGCGGCCAGCCGTTTTCCGAAACCACGGTGATTGAATTTGGCACCGCTCATGAGGTGCTGTTTGCTTCGACCCTGCCCCTTGAGTTTGCCGACAAGCTGCGGCTGCAAAACACCGACGGTTCGCTCGATACCGAAGCTTGCGTGGTTGCCCTGCAATACAACGCTGGGCGCACAGCCGTGGCCGCGCGCTTTGTCCGCGACGTTTCTAACTGGATCATAAAATTATGACTTTACCCGTTGCTTATAACTCTCTGGCCGATGAATGGCATGATGGGTGCACCATCTACCCGATTTACTCGGCATTGGTCCGCGAATTCATGGTCGACTTACAGGACTGCCCCAGCCTCGCCGGCGGCGATGATTGCCCTCCGAAGGAAATTGTCGAAGAGGCGCGGCAATGGCTCTTGACCGCCGACGAACGCATTCAAGTGCATCAGCTACGTCAGTTTCTGCAAACCACGACTCTATCCAACCAAAACGCTTTGCGGGCTTTGCTGGTGCATCACTTGCACAAGCCCGCGCACACCGATGCCGATCGCGACAAGGTCGATTTTCTGCTGGTTCAGTATTTCGCGCAGTCGGTTAATGTGCCGCTCACTGAAACTGTCGACCTGCAATACGTTGCCACTGTCCTTGAGCCGGTGCTTGGCAAGTCTCAGTTGAACATTCCAGACTGGCTGACCCCGCTTGGTTCGCTGCTTCATGACGCCTCGCAATGTCCGGATTTGAACTCGCTTCTGTCGAGCCACATCCTCGAAAAGTGCCGGCAGATCAAAACATCGGCGGGCAACAATTTTTTCGAACCCGTCGCAATGCTGGTCTTTACCCGCTTTAGCTTCATCATGCGGCGAATTTTCTTCCGCGTGATGCACGAAGACCTCAACGCAATTCTTGATGGCTTGCGTACTCTCGAGCAGAGGGGCGTAACCAAAATCAATGGCCGCCGCGCACAGCTCGGCACTGCCGAGCCCCTGAATCGCCTCCGCATGATTTGCCAATCGTGGAAGGTGATGTTCTTTGCCGAATATTCTTCCGGCCAGCCGGTCAACATGCTGGTGGAGCTGCGCGCCATTGTGGACGAAGCCCTGGCCTCGAGCGCGGGCGTGCCCGAAAATGCGCGCGCCGCCACTGCAGGTGCTGGCTCCGCTGGAAGTGATTCCGCACAATGATCCCTGCTCTTCACATCACCGGCTCGACTTCGCCAGCCAACGGCGCCGATCAGGCGGCTATGTTGATCGTCTCCGACGACCCCGACTTTTCCCGGGCTATCACCACTCGTTGGCAGGCGGAACGCAGCCTGCCGTCATTCACGCTGGTGAGCAGCAATATCAGCCTGGCCTTCCATCCCGAAAACTTTCATGCTGCCATTGTCGGCAATATCCGTTCGGAAACACTTTCTGTGGTGATGGAAGCCATGGAGGCCGTCGGCAAACGGGTGCTGTTTGTTTCCAGTGATCCCACTCTGCTGAACACTGTACGCGAACGCTGGCCGGGAACAATCCTCATCAAACAGCAGGACAATTGGCTTGACATGCTGGTGTTGGTTGCCATGGAAGCTTTGTATCGCGCCTTCGCCGAATCCTGCTTGCGGCGCGCCGAGCACTCCAAGGCGCTGCTCGAACACCATGCAACTCTCGGCCGCTACATGCTCGAGATGCGCCACAATCTCAACAACGCGCTCACTTCGGTTCTCGGCAACTCGGAACTCCTGTTGCTCGAGCCGGGGACGCTCTCAGCCAACGCGCGCGGTCAAATTGAAACCATCCGCAATATGTCCTTGCGCATGCACGAAGTTCTGCAGCGCTTTTCTTCCCTCGAAAAAGAGCTCAACGCCTCAGCCGCCGTCCCTGATGCGGCGAATCCACGTCGAGCTCTCGCGGCATCCGTTCAGTAGGATTCCTGGCCCACACAAAATGCCAGTCGCTGGGACTGGCATTCATCCGTTGCGATGCCACTAGTGCGGCCGTGACGGCGCTGGAGCGTGCTGTGTCTGCGTATGTGACACACTCTGGCTGGGCGGGCGGTTCCGCTGCCAGTTGTTGAATTTCTGTTCTTCGCTGCGCTGAAACTCGGGCCGGTTCTCTACCGGTGGCGCTTCGCGCACTAGCGGATGTCCGTACCCGTTTCCGTATGGCGAAGGTCGCGGGACTGATGACATCCCATACGGCTCAGTCGGCCGGGACGGTTCTTGGGCGCGGGTTGGCTCTTGCGCGCGAGCCGGCTCTTGCGGAGGCGGACCTTGCTCTTCGAGCCGATTGTTTACCGGTTGCGACGGCCGCGCGGGCTGATTGGTCGCCGCCGGCCGCTCTGGCTCGGTCGGCGTCACCGTCCTGGTGTTCATCGATGGCTCTCTGCCAATCGCCGAATTTCGCGGCACTCCCGGTTGACGGGTTGCGACCACCTGGCGATTCTCGATCGCCGTCGGAGGTTTTATCGAAGTCGCTCGCCCCGATCCCAGAACGCTTTGCCGGTCGGGCTGCACCGCAGAAAGATTGCGTTCGATCGGCGCCGATTCAAGTTCCTTCGGATTCACTTTCGCCAGGTTCGATTGCACCGGCCGCGCATTCACAAAAGTTTCGTGTGAAACAGCGGTAATTCCGCCGGGCACGTCACGGTTGGCATAATGAATGTTGTTGATGTTCGTCGTGTTGTAGACGTTCGTTATGTTCGTGACACTCACATTGGTGTTGGTGATGTTCACATTGTTCACGTAGCCCGGCCCCGTGCGATACCACGGCACGTAAACTTCACGCGGCGCTAATGGAAACCAACCCACTCCGGGGCCGCCACCGAATGCGTAACCCGGACCTCCAACAAAAGTGACCATCGCAGGCGCGTATACCGGCCGGACATAGACCGGCCCCGGCACCCAGCACCATCCCGCTCCAACATATGCCCAGCGTCCATAGTGAAAGGGAGCGAACCCCCACGGCTCATCTTCCACCCAGGTCCATCCCCAGGGCGCAACCCACACCCAGTGACCGTAGCGGTACGGCGCCCATCCCGGGGCTACGCCGACCGGCGTCCAGACCGGACCGTACGGTGCAACGTAGGACCACGTGCCATTCTGATCCAGATCCTGGGAGCCGGTCATTTCCGGAGAAATATAGTTCGAGGATTCTGTGCGGTCGTCATCGTGGTCGCGCGCAAACGCCCAGTTATCGAAATCGTCCGCCGCGGGAATCTGATCGATCTCATGATTCAGCTGATCCGTTCCAGAAAACGTGGCGTGTTGCCCGGCGACAACCAAAAATGACGACCCTCCGCCCACCGCTTCGCCGCGGCCATTCCACACTGTCGCATTGGTCGTGGCTCCGTCGGCAGTGGCATCGAGTCGGTACTCACCCGTGCGCTGAATCTGGAATGCGAGATTCGGCGTGTCAATCTCCATGTGATCTTCATCGTCCAGATGCCGCACACGCAGAATGACCGCCCCCGCCGACAACCTTATCTGCGTTACGTGATCGTCTAATTGCAGGATCGTGATACTGGTCTCGGAATCCACGCGCAACGACGTTGATCCAACCTGAATCTCCGCCCGCGAATCTTTGTCGGCCCAAATATTGTCACCGGTGGTTATCACGCGGTTGCGGACCGCCTGCACCCAGTCGCCTTGTCCACCAGGTTGAAACGAAACCGATCCGTCAAAAAAGCTCAGCCGTGCCACGCGTCCCGGAGGATCGGCTTGCGGCGCTGAGTCAGACGGCGACGCAGTTTGCTGTGGTGGAGCTCCCTCCGGCGGCGGAGGCCCGCCCGCCTGATCCTGTGCAGCAACAAAAAGCTGCAAAGCAAACAACAGAACCGCACTCGTTATGGCCAGCGTAAATATCGAAGATTTTTTCATTATCGTTTAAGCCCCTCATCGCCGCGGACACCGCGGCAATCTACCAAGCACTTACTCAATTAAACACTGCTGACGGTCGGAAGTTCCCACCTGGCGCGGCCCAAACAAGTACTTCGGTTATGTACCGGGAAAAATTAGATCGGCGGGAAGGTTATTTGCATCGCCCAGTCCGCAGCAAGTGTAGAATAAATTTAACCTTGCTGAGACTGCCCTCCGCCAAGGTTTACACCGGGTTATGAAACATTTTTCTTTTATCTTCTTAATATCCGCCGTGGCGGCGGTCGGCGCCTTCGCCAATGACACCGTCGTCGAAGAGATCGTCGCTCGTGTCAACAGCTCGATCGTCACCCGCAGTGAATTCCAGCACAGCCAGGACGAGCTGAAAAAAGAACTGCAGCAACAGGATCCGGTCAACTATGACCAGGCTTTTGCCGAGCGTGACAAGGACGTCCTGCGCGACCTAATCGACCAGGACCTGCTGCTCGACAAGGGTAAAGACCTGGGCATCACCGCCGACACCGAGGTCATCAAGAAGCTCGACGACATGCGCAAAGAGATGAAACTCGACAGCATGGAAGAACTGGAAAAAGCAGCCCAGTCGCAAGGCATCTCGTTTGAAGAGTTCAAACAGAACATGCGCAATCAGATCATCACCCAGCAGGTGATCGGCCGCGAAGTCGGCCAAAAGCTCACCATCACCGACGACGACATCCAGCAGTTTTACAACGAACACAAAGCTGAGATGGAGCAACCCGAACAGGTGCGCTTAAGCGAAATCCTGATCTCCACCGAAAAAAAAGAACCCGGCAAGGATGAAGCCCAGCAACTCGACGAAGCCAAAGCCAAAGCCGAAGATCTGTTGGCGCAGATTAACAAGGGCGCATCGTTTGAAGATGTCGCCAAGAAAAACTCCGATGGCTCCAGCGCCGCGCAAGGCGGCGAGTTAGGCCTGTTCAAGCGCGGCACGCTGGCCAAAGAACTTGAAGATAAAACTTTCGCCATGAAAGCCGGCGACGTCTCCGACGTCATCCGAACCAAGCAGGGCTACATCATTCTCAAAGTGACCGAGCACATTCAGGCCGGAGTGCCGCCCCTTAACGACGTCAAGCCGCGCGTTCAGGATGCGATTTACATGCAAAAGCTGCAGCCCGCGTTGCGCCAGTATCTCACCAAGCTGCGCGAAGATTCCTACATCGACATCAAACCCGGCTACCAGGATACCGGCGCCAGCGCCAACCAGACCAAGCCGGTCGAAACCGCCAGCAAAGATGACAATGCCAAACCCCTTAAAAAGAAAAAGAAATTAGGAGTGTTCTAGGCCAGTCTGGCGCGGGTTTGCTCGCAAAATATAAAAATGTAGAATGAAAAACGGGCGGCGCGCTCGGACCCCCGGACCGTATGAAGGAATTCTTCCTCTCCGATTGCCCTTCACAAGAAAATAAGGTCATCACCTCGTCCTTCGTCGTCGTCATCAAACAAATCAAGCCCAAGAAAACCGGCGAACCCTATCTGGCGCTGACCTTAGGCGACCGCACTGGTCAGATCGAAGCCAAAATGTGGGACAACGTCGAAGACGCGCTCGACCGCTTCGAGCAAGACGACTTCGTCAAGGTCAAAGGTCTGCTCAACAAGTACAAGAACCGCTTCCAGATCACCATCCACAAACTGCGCAAGCTCGATGAAGCCGAAGTCGACTTCGCAGATTTTCTGCCGAAAACTAAGTTCGACATCGGCGAGCTTTGGAAAACTCTCGCCGGCTTCGTCGCCACTTTTCAGGACCCCAACCTGAAAGCCCTGGTCGAGCTGTTCATGTCAGACCCGGATATCGCCGAAGCCTACCGCACCGCTCCCGCCGCCAAGACCTTGCATCACGCTTTCATCGGTGGCCTGCTCGAGCACGTCGTCTCCTTGTTTCGTTCCTGCGATCTCATCTCCCGCAATTATCCGCAGATCAATCGCGATCTTCTGCTCACCGGCGCATTCCTGCACGACATCGGAAAAATCCACGAGCTCACCCACAACCGGTCCTTTTCCTACACCACTCGCGGACAGCTCCTCGGCCACATGATCATCGAACTCGAAATGCTGCAGGCCAAGCTCGCGCAGCTGCCGGAATTCCCCGATCAACTGAAGACCCTCGTCGAACACATGATCATCAGCCATCACGGACAATACGAGTTCGGCTCGCCCAAGCTGCCCATGTTCCCTGAGGCGCTCATGCTGCACTATCTCGACGATCTCGATTCCAAGATGCACAGCATGTTCGCGCACTTCGACCGCGAGGCGATCAGCGACGGTCCATGGACCAGCTACAATCCATCGCTCGGACGTCCGCTGCTCAACACTGCAAAGTTCCTGGCAAAATCCCCCGAACCGCCCAAAGCCGAAGAGAGCGCCGAAGTGAAAACCGAATCCAAAGACGAAGGCGAAAGCGCAAACAAAGACAATCCCGAACCTCTGGCGCAGTTATTGCCCGGCCTCGACCCCGAAGCTTGACCTCCGACTTCGTGGAACATTTGAATCCCGCGCACCACTGTCGTCACGAGGCCCGCACTTGGGCCGAGAGCCTGCCCTGAGCCGCACGGCGAAGGGGACCCCTATAGCAACAAAGATCCCCGACCAACCACGCCTTTGCGAACGACGTACGACGCAGGACGTGCGACGTATGACGCTTTTGCGAACGACGCAGGACGTATGACGCGTTTCCCGACGGCTGACGACTGATGACTGATGACTGTTCCCCATTGACATCCCCTCCGCGCGCTGATAGATTTCCTTCCCAGTGGGATGGGGGGATCCTGCCATAGCCATTTCTTTGGCTTAGGAGGCTGTCCATGTCTACCCGCGACAACAGCACCGAGCAGATGGTATTTCTGTCCTGCGGCACGGCGGCCAACGGCAGCCCATTCTACCCGAACTATATGGGCGTCGCGGGGACGCCGGTCATCGACGCGAGCAGCGACAGCAATGAATACACGTTGTACGTCGTAGGTGCCGTGTATATAGGCTCGGGCAACAGCGGTTTCTATCTCTTCGCGGTCGACATCAGGTACGGAACCGTGAAGGCCGCGAAATTAATAAATGGCTCAGTTGGGGGCTCTGCGCCATCCGCGTTCTGTACGACGTCCTCTGCGAGCGGCACCATCAACTTCATCAGCAACGGCACCATAGGTCAGATCCAGCGCCAGGGCCTGCTCCTGCTGAACGGCAACGTATACATTGGTTTCGCCGATTTCCCCGAGAACAACAATACTTACCCCGAAAACGGCTGGATGTTTGGCTACTCACTTAGCGGCAGCAGCTTCATGCAGACGGCCATCTTCAACAGCACGCCCCACGGAACCGGCGGCGGCTTTTGGGGGGCAGGCGCGGCGCCCGCCTCCGATGGGACTTCCATCTTCACAGCCACGGGCAATGGCACGACGTATGACGTGATCTCTCCTATTAACGGGCAGCTGCTTACAGAAGCCGGCGACAGCCTGCTTAAGCTCAGCGCGGGTTTAGGCCTCGAGGATTTCTACACCCCGTACGACGTTTTCACGTTCTCCGGCACGAATAACGGCAACTCCTGCGCAAGCCTCTGCACGTGCGACGAAGACTTTGGCTCGGGCGGCGTCATGTTGCCTCCGAACTTCACCTACACCGGCAGCACCGGCGAGTGCAGCGATGGGTGCAGCATTGCCGTTGCTGCGGACAAGCAGTCAAATATATACGTCTCGAATCAGGAGTACCTGGGCCAGTTTTCTAGCGGCAGCCAGTCGACCGGCTGCCAGAACAGCACGAACAATGTTCAATGCATTCAGACTCCGTCGCCGATACCCGGAAACGACCTGCCTCAGGGCTACTGGGCGAGCCCCGCATATCTGACGTACACGGAATCGGGCACGACCTACAACATCCTCTACTATTCGGCGAACGCGCCGAACACAGTGGGCATGAATGGAAAGCCCGGCACGGCGGGCGTCGCGCCCATGCCGATTAACGCGTACCAGCTCAGCACCAGCAGCAGCGCGGGGCCCATCCCTTCCTCACCGTCCTACAGTTCCACCAGCGCAGGGGTGCCGCTCTTGTTCTGCGGCTACTCTCCCACGCCGTCGGTATCCTCTGACGGCGCAACGTACAAAACCGGAATTGTGTGGGCAATCGAGGTCAACCAGAACAAAAACAATGAGGGTGGTCCAAACCCCGACTGCTCTAACATGGACCAGCCCGCGCCGGCCGCACTGCACGCCTTTGACGCCAGCACCCTCGCGGAAATTTACACCACCCGGCAGAAGGTCCAGACAAAGATCGGCCACGTCAACGCCTTTCCGACCCCAACGATCTTCAACGGTTACGTCTACATGGCGACGAATACGGAGGTGGACGTGTTCGGCCTGTGCAGCGCCAGCGGGAACCCGGCGTGCCTGCCATAGGACCGGACGCAGCGGTGAAGGCAGCCGTGGCCAAACCCGAGCCTTCTTCCGGAGCGAAGTGGTCCACCACCCGCTCTCGGGCGGCCAGGCACCGGGGGGCCACCGTCCCTCTTATCATGCTCGGGTGCGTCCTAGCCGCGGGCCTGACGCCTACGGCCCAGGGCCAGACGTTCACGGTGCTCTACAGCTTCGCGGGCTACCCTTCGGACGGGGCCGGACCGCTCGCGGGGCTATTCATGGCCCCTGATGGCACCCTCTATGGCACCACGACGCACGGGGGCAGCGTCAACTCCGTTGACTGTGCAAACGCGGGACTTATGGGGTGCGGCACAGTGTTTAAGCTGGACAATGGAGGGAAAGAAACGGTGCTGCATAACTTCGACCAGGCCGACGGGGCGAACCCCTACGGCGGCGTAATTCTAGACGCGCAGGGAAATCTCTATGGAACAACCGCGTTTGGCGGAAGACTGGAGGATTGCACCGGCAACGGGTCCACCGGCTGTGGCGTGGTCTTCGAATTGACCGGCGAAAAGGAAATGGTGCTCCACCGCTTCTGCTCCGTCTCCAACTGCAACGACGGTGCGGTGCCCTGGAGCGGCCTAGTAATGGACCCTGCCGGCGCCCTATACGGCACCGCCTCAGGGGGCGGGGCCAACGGCTACGGAGTCGTATTCAAACTTGTCGGCCCAAAACAGAGCGTAGTGCACCCCTTTGAGGGAACGGACGGGGCCTACCCCGAAGCGTCCCTGCTCCTAGACGGCGACGGGACCCCTATGGAACCACCCCTTACGGCGGAACCGTCGGCCCACACAGCAACTGCAGCGCCTACCCCGCTCCCTGCGGAGTGGTATTCAAGGTCGTCGGCAACAAAGAAACTGTTCTGTACAATTTCAAGGGCATGCCGAACGGCGACACTCCTAATTCGGGCCTGACGAGGGACGCCCGCGGGAATTTTTACGGCGTGACGGCATTCGGCGGGGACTACGATGACGGGGCGGCATTCGAGCTGTCCAAGGGCAAGGAGCGCGTGCTCTACAGCTTCGGACAGCCCCACGACGGCACTCAGCCGAACTCGAGGCTCGTACGCGATGCCGAGGGCAAGCTCTACGGCACCACCGTCGAGGGTTACGAGGCCAGCGCCGGAGTCGTTTTCGAAATCGCCACGGACGGCACGGAAACAATTCTCCACACCTTCTGTTCCGAGAGCAACTGCACAGACGGGGAGTACCCGTACGGCGACCTGATAATGGACGGCCAGGGGAACCTCTATGGGACAACCGCCGACGGCGGGGCCCACGGCTACGGCGTCATCTTCAAGATCAGCACCGTGCCGGTTTCCGACCAGCCGACCCAGTAAATGCGAGTGATTGGCGGCACGCCGGGCGACTACACTGGCAACACGTGGGTCGACGACAAATTCATCGCCGCTTGGATGGATAGCACCAACCGCTCAAACA
>DASVWZ010000185.1:0-1953 GCA_036392935.1 Terriglobales bacterium
ACACGTCGCTTGCTCAGTCGCAGGAAGACATCGCGAAGCAGTTGGCCGGTATGTGGCGGCTAGTTTCAAACCCGCAGCGCCTCCTTGATGGAACGACGCGGGAGGGATCAAACAGCGTCGGTTATGCCTTTTTTGACGCTAACGTGAGTCACATGTGCTTCCTCAGCATGAATCCCAACCGACCTCAATGGAAGTCGGAAACCACGCCGACACCGGATGAAGGTCTGTCGGCGATCAAAGGGAATGCCCGGGGATCCGTTGAAAGTAACGACTCCCGCGTAACTCACTCTACGACGCCTTTCTCGCCTTGACAACTGCCTTCTTAGACGGTGCCAGCATCTCCAATTCTCTGATGAGCGCCGGAATCTGCTTGTACCCTGTGATGCGGCGGAACTGCTTCTGCGCGACCAAGAGTCCCGACCCCACCCAGCGCTCCCGCTGGTCGCCGCCGTGCCAACGCTTCACGTTTCGGCAAACCCGCTCCACAATCGAGAACGCCGACTCGATCACGTTCGTGCTGGCAAGCGTTTTCCGCAGTTGCATCGGGACGTGAAGCCGGTGCACGGTCAAGGTCTCCTCCAGCCCTTCCCCCAAACTCCGCGCCGCACTCGGATTGAGATCCATCAGGTCGCGGTGCAGTTGATTGAGCGCTTGCTTGGCAGCGGCGTAGTCTTCCAGAGCGTAGGCTGCATTGAGCCGTTTTGCAACTCCTGGTTTCTGCTCGTCCGTAAGATGGTCCAGCACGTTTCGCCTCTTGTGGACCTGGCAGCGCTGGATCGCCGCCGAGTCACCTGCGTACTTTTTCACGGCGGCAGTCAGGGCCTTGCCGCCGTCCAGAACGTAGAGCCGCGGTTCGGTGAAATCGAGTCCGCGACTGATCAGATCGCCGAGCAATTCACCGACTACGGTCGCGTTTTCCGTGGCTCCTTGACGAATGCCCAAGATCGTTTTCCGCCCGTCCTGGCCGATTCCCAACGCGGCTACCATCTGCTGTCCTTCGAATGGCGTCGCATCAATTAGCAAGGCGCAGAGCCGGAGTTTATCCAGCCGACTCTCCATCATGTCCTTCAACTTTGCCCTGCTCGCCTCGATGAAATGTTCGCTGACCGCGCTCTTCTCCAAACCGTAAGCTTCGGTGAACTGGCCAACCGCCTGGCTGTATTTCCTGGTGCTCAGTCCGAGCATCAACTTCTCCCACACAGTCTCCGTCAGCGGTTCGCCGCGATGGAACATTTCGTAACTACCTAATCGGATTTCCTTATCTTCAACCGTCCGTACACGCGGCCGTTGGACCGGCACCTTCTGCCCCATTACGACGCAGTAGCCCTGTTCGCTACCCCAGCGGTTGGCGGTCCTCTGCGCCTGCCTTTGGCTACGTTCGCCGACCAATTCCCGGACTTCTTCCTGCATCAACAACTCCATCAACTGCAAGCCGGCTTGACGAACCAATTCGCCAACGCCCTTTCGTAGCCAGCCAACCATTTCGGCCATTGGCAGCATCATCTGCACCGCTGGATTTCCATCAGTGGCCATTGCCTCGAGCTGCTTCACAGCTCGCTGCGCTTCAATTTGGTATGGTTTCTTCATAGCGACTCTCTCCTTTTCTCGGCAAAAGAAAAATTGCTCTGAGCCTATCAGGCTCGGAGCTTGAGAGTCGCTACTTTCTACGATCTACCGGACATTCCCCGATCAAAGGCTTCGGCGCTTACTGTGCCACGATCGAGGTCCATGCGAAGGAAGGCTTTATGATCCGGCATTACGATATCGATCAAACGCCCAACGCAGTAGGTAGGGCGACTAAGAGATGGTATACCTTCCAAGGTCCGGACCGCATGTCCTTGCGGGTTGATGCTTCGGAGCTCAACCGGCCCGTTGTCGAAAGCATGTTTGTCTGGGAGCTAGTGAAGTAGCCGTGCCGGAGGATTGCATAGGGTTTGTCGCCCGGCTTAAGTC
>DASVWZ010000186.1:0-34688 GCA_036392935.1 Terriglobales bacterium
CCGGTCTGGGGCATCTGGTGGACCTGGGATCTCCGTCTCACCCTCACGCTCGTCCTCTGGCTCATCTACGTCGCCTATCTGATGGTCCGCAAATTCTCCACCAGCGGCCAGACCCCCGTCATCGCCGCCGTGCTGTCCATCTTCGGCGCGCTCGATGTCCCGCTGGTGTATTTTTCCATTTGGTTTTTCCGCACCCAGCATCCTCAGCCGGTGATGGGAAATGGGGGATCGATTGATCCTGCGATGCTGCACGCATTTTTTATTAATCTGATTGCCTTCAGTTGTTTCGGAGCCCTGGTCTGCTGGTCGCGTTATCGGCTGGAAGTCACCAGCCGCGATGTCGAAGAGCGTCTCGCCCTTGAAAATATGATGGAAGCCGGAGCTCCCCGATGAACTATCTCTACGCTGCCTACGCCGCCACCTGGATCGTCCACTGCTCTTATTTGGCCTGGCTTACCCGCCGTTACTCCCGCCTTCGCCGCGAGATCGACGAGCTCAACAAAAAATAGGGCTGCCTTTCGGCAGCCCGCAAAAACCGCATCAGGAGCCATGAACCTACGGCTTGATTTCAAACGCAACTCCGCCGCCGTGTGCTCCGCAGCCGGGGGTGGTGCCGAAAAAGTTCGACTTGACCATCACTAAGTTGGCTTGCGGATTGCATCCATCGCCCCCGCCGCCGGCAAAGTTGTACAGCACTTTTTCCTTGTACACGCCCTTGTTGTTTTCCAGCTCGTAGACCACACCCGCGCCCGATAAGCCGGCCTGGTACGTCATGCCGTAGAGGTTGCCGCTGCCGTCAACGATCAGCCCATCCCCATAGTAAGGATGTTCGCCATCGCCAGTTCCGCCGGCAAAGTTGTAAACCACGCTCTGCGTCCACTTGTTGTTGGATCCCGCCTTCAACTCGAAGATCGTTCCCAGGTTGTCCGTGCCGCCCTGGTAGGTAGTGCCAAACAGGTTGCCGTTGTAAAACACCACACCGCCAAGCGGTGTCTCTCCCGGATACCCGCCGCTGAAGTAGTAGATCGTCTTCCCCGTCCACACGCTCCTCGATTCGAACAGTTCGAATACCGTTCCGGCGTTGTAGATCGGGCCGCCCTCGTAGGTGGCGCCATAAAAGAAGCCGTTCGCGCCCGCCACCAGCGCCCCATACGGATAGGCGCCGTCGTTGCCGGCGTTGAAGTTGTGAATCGTCCGGTACGACCATTTACCCTTCGACTGGGTCATTTGGAATACAATGCCGTAACCGTGCGTGCCACCGGTCTGCACTGTTCCATACAGGTTGCCGGATGAGTCGAATGACAGCTCGTTCTGGTCTGGCTGGTATCCATCCTTGCCGCCGCCGGCGAAGCTGTGAATCAGTTTCTCCGTCCACTTGCCGTTGGTCTTGGTCATTTCGAACACCGTACCCAGGTTGCTGGCCCCGCCTTGATACGTCATCCCGTAAAGGTTCCCGGAGGAGTCCATCACCAGCGAAGTCAGCGGATAAGCCCCATCCGTGGTTCCCGCAGCGAACTGGTGCAGCACCGTCTCGGTAAAGCCCCCGCCGGAGGGTTTGAGTTCGAAGACCACACCGTAGCCGCTCGGGCTTCCACCGTGCTCGGCAGTACCGTAGAGATTGCCGGATTTGTCCGCCACCAGCGCCGAATATGGATTGTATCCGTCTGTGTCGCCGGTGAGCGAGGCAAAATTGTAGATCACGTGCTCCGTGTCGGCCCAGGCAGCGGTCGCCAGAACCAGTGTGAGTGCAATTAGCATTAGCGCGTACTTACGCATAGTACTTCCTCCAATTGAATTATGTTGAGATCCCCTTAAACGCAGTGCCCCGACTGAGAGTGCGCTAAGGGTTTATCCTACGGTTCGCCAGGAAGGTCAATCGGGTTAATAACTGAGACATTTCGTTTTAGGTGAGAAAGTATTCCGGTTAGGAGTCGAACTGTGTAGCCAAATGCAAAACGGGCCAGGCAGTTTCGCCCAGCCCGTTCGTCACTCTACCGCCTATCTGCCCTAGTACACGTTTCTCAAAGTCTGCTCGGACCACGTGCGCGAATTGCGCTTCACCGCGCATCCACCCCCGCCCATCGCCGGCGGCTGAACGCTCGTATTTGTGCACTGCACGCAGCAACTCGGGCACGATTGATCGTTCAGCACACCCACGCCCCAGTATTCCTGGTCCGAATTCGGACTCAGGCTCGCCCCGAAGCACACATTGTCTCCAGTCGTGCACAGCAGCGAGTAGGTCTCGGTCTGCCCGGGCGTATTGAGCACGTAGTCTTCGCTGCTGCTCGGCCATTCCAGGTTCGCCGTCTCGTCAAAGAACTTCAAATACACCCCGGTCGAGCAGCCCGGCGCCAGTTCCATCTCCCACGTCATGGTGCTGGTCGAAGCTGCCAGATTCACTTCAATTCCCACCGCTACCGTCGTATTCGTGCCGTCCGTGAAGGTCGCCTTGCAGTTGCCGGTCGCAATCGGCTCAACCGTCCAGGTGCCGTCGGCGCCACTCGAGGGCGCAGTCACCGTCGCGATCCCGCCGCAAGTATTCGTAGCATCAATCGTTCCCGATCCGCCGCTCAACAGGAATGTCTGTGAGGTCGTACTCGTAAACGTTAGCGACGTCGGACTCACCGAAAATCCACCATCCACCTGTACGGTGATCGCCACTGTCGCCGTGTTGCTGTTGCTGTCCACAAAGTTCACCGCGCACTGCGCCGATGCCGCCACCGGCGTCACGCTCCAGGTGCCCACTGCTCCCGACTGCGGTTCGGTCAGCGTGACCGACGTGCCGCAAGTGGTCGAAGGTGTCACCGTCCCCGATCCGCCGGAGACCACGAACGTCTGCGCCGCCGAGGTTGTGAAGTTAAGCAGGTTCGGCGTCACCGCCAGTGTGCTCGAATTCGAATTGTTATTGTTGTCGAGCGAATTGATGAGCCCGCATCCCGTCTCGGCGACCAGCACCGCTGCCATTCCCAGAATGCTCATACATGCAAGCAGTCTGTTGTGCCTCCGCCCGTGGCGTTGAAAATTTCTGCTGCGCGATTCGACTGCTCCCTGGCTACTGCTCATCGACTCCCCCTGCGTTTTTGACTGGTGATGTGTACCGGTTGATATGTATCGATCGTCACCACTAATCGCACGCATTGGTACCAGCCCGCAAGTAACGCAGGTAACAAGGCCGCTAAGTGTGCTGAGAAAACCGGGATCAGTCGCGCTTAAAGAGTGCGTGGCTTACCAACGCGCTGAACTGCAACGAGCGCTTCATCTCCGCCGTAAAGGTTGCGGCTGCTTTTGCACAAAAACGACTTCGCTGGGATAAGACCTCAAGACTATGAGTTCACCCAACTGGTTTCGAAACCTCGGCTCCTCTGGGGACAAAAGACGCGCATGGCCGGTATCCATATCGTCCATACCGAACCTGAAACCGAGAATTGCAGTATCGAACTCCGCTCCCGTGAAATCGGGAAGCTTCATGGTGAAGCTTCCGTCTTCCGCCAAGTTTGCGCTAGCCTTCACAGGAATTCCGCCCAGCAGGCAATCGACGGAGCAGGTTGGTTCGCAGGTGTGCAACATGAAGCAGGCGCTCATGCCGATATCGAGGCTCGCTCGTATCCTAGCCGGCCTTCCACCAGGCGAAACATTTCGGACCCGGCCAGTCAGCGTGGTCTGGCGTTGCTCCGTGCACACAAACTGCTTCTCAATGTCGTGCCTGACTTCGGGCTCGTCAAAATACATCACATTGCATCCCGGCGCCCACACCAAGGCTTGAAACCGCTCAACTCGCTTGCCGCGGACCGTGCCGTCGATTTCATAGTACGCAGGCAAGCTCCCCATTGTGACTAACTGGCCTTGTCCTTCGCGAGCAGGAACAGCAGGTTGCGCCGCTCCGGAGCCCGAACCGCGCAATCCGATGTAGCGGCCGATGCCATCGGGCGTGTACATCCCATACTGCAGCCAGATATCGTCGGTAGAGATCCCTTGGGGGAACACAATCCTGATTTTCAAGGGCACCAGTGAGTTCGCCGCTGGCGCACTCCCGGTCTGCGCGACGGCGCACGCGATCAGGATCACCAAAACCGTAATCCCAGCCGCTCCTATCCGCAGCGTGACCTCCTTGATGAAGCACCACATAAACTCAGGATCTCCTGTGAACTCGGATGCGCCCCCTGGCGTGCTTAAATCCGTAGCTTCCCCGGATGGCCCCTATGCCTTTACGTCTGCCTTCTTCCTTCTGACTTCTGCATTTCCCTTGTCAAGCCCCCAAAAACGCCAAATTCCAGCTAACCAATTCATTCCATGGAAAATATAAAGTCTCAAATCGTGTCTTATTTACCCCCTCCAATTTGATATTCTGAATATATAGGGTAAATTCAAATGTTTCGCCGTCCCCGAACCGGCGAAAATGACTTAACTAGTTTGTCTTGAATATTTTGCAGGCAGCCGCCTTTTTGAGCGATTGTAAGGGATTGATTCTAAAGGGAGCAATTTACAAGTCCTTTGCTTTCTAGATTTTACAATATCTCCAATGATATCTATATTTTAGCCGTCAAGCTCCCCGTAAGTTAATGATTCTAGGGATAGGGGGGAGGGGGGTAGGGTGACTAAGTGGTTAACATATTCCCGAAACGGGAAAGGCCCGGCCGTTGCTCATTTTTCGGACGTCCTTCTTGCCACATGGATTTGGGAAGCCTGAGCGCACGCTCCGCCAAGTGCCAAGTGCTAAAAGCTAAAAGCTAAAAGCTGGAAGCTGGAAGCTGGAAGCTCTCCATTGACACCCCCGGCGCCACGTCCCTATCCTGTTAGCGGATTCGAGGAACGACATGTCCTGGTTGCAGAACAAATTCGAAAAAAATTTTCTGATCACAACGGTGGATTACGTTTTCAACTGGGCGCGCAAATCCGCGCTCTGGCCCATGACCTTCGGTCTGGCCTGCTGCGCCATCGAAATGATCGCTTCCTCGACCGCCCGCTTCGATATCGCGCGCTTCGGCGCCGAAGTTTTTCGCCCCAGCCCGCGCCAGTCCGATCTGATGATCGTCTCCGGCACGGTCACGCTGAAGATGGCGCAGGTCATTCAGCGCATTTACGAGCAGATGCCCGAACCCAAATGGGTGATTTCGATGGGCGCATGTTCATCGGTCGGCGGCCCATTCAACACTTACGCCGTTCTGCAAGGCGTCGACCGCATCGTTCCCGTCGACGTATACATGATCGGCTGCCCGCCGCGCCCCGAGAGCCTTTTCTACGCGCTGCTTAAGTTGCAGGACAAAATTGACACCATGACTTTGGCAAAAAGGCCCACCGAAGTCCGCCTGCACGAAAACATGATGGAAGACTTCAAGCGCCGCGTCATGATCGCCCAAACTCTGCAGCCAAAATAAAAACGCACGAGCTAGCAGCTAGAAGCTTTTTCATGCCTGAACTCCCCGAAGTTGAAACCATCGCTCGCGGATTAGACCAGCGCGTCCGCGGTGACGTGATCGAATCCATCTGGCTGGGATCGAAAAAAGAGCCGTTGAAATCTTCCGCTGCGGAAATTTCTCGTACACTCGAGTCAACCAAAATCGATCGCGTTCGCCGCATCGGCAAACACATCGTCTTCGATCTCGAACCTGGCGTTGCAGCATCGCGGAAGAAGTCGAAGTCGCCGCCCGCAGCGTCGCAATGGATCGTTCATCTTGGCATGACTGGAAGCATGATTGTTTCCCAACCCGATCTGCCAATCGAAAAGCACACTCACGCGATTGCCAAACTAAAGTCAGGCAGGGAATTGCGCTTCGTCGATCCACGCCGCTTCGGCCGTCTCAGCGTCACCCAGGGCTTTCTCGCGCCCGGAACCGAACCGCTCGATGTCGACGAAGAATCCTTCGCCAAACTCTTCCGCGGACGCAAAACGCCGATCAAGAGCGCCTTACTGAACCAGAAGCTGCTCAGCGGAGTCGGGAATATCTACGCGGATGAGTCGTTGTTTCGCGCCGGGATTCGCCCGCGTCGCCGCGCCTCGTCTCTCACGCGCGACGATCTCACGCGTCTTCACGCTGCTGTCAAAGAAGTGCTGAAAGAAGCCATCGCGCTTGGCGGTTCCTCGATCTCCGATTACGTCGATTCCAACGGCGAAGAAGGATTCTTCCAGCTCGAGCATCGCGTCTACGGACGCGAAGGCGAACCCTGCCTCATCTGCAGAACTCCGGTCAAGCGCATCGTCATCGCCGGCCGCAGCGCCCACTACTGCCCGAAATGCCAGAAGTGAAAACCGTATCAATCCATCTTTCGATAGAATGACAAGGCCTATGCCCAACTACACCATCGGAGTCGATCTTGGCGGCACCAACCTTCGCATCGCCGCCGTCGACGAAACCGGACAGCTCAAGGAAAAGGTCACTCTCGGAACCCAGGTCAGCCTCGGCCGCGACCACGTCGTCAACGAGATGTGCGACGCCATTCGTCAGGTCTCGCAGCGCCATAAAAGCGAAGGCGAACTCAAGGGAATCGGCATCGGCGTTCCCGGAATCATCGATATGCATACCGGAATGGTGCGCCAGTCGCCCAATCTGCCCGATTGGGTCGATTATCCCGCGCAGGCGGTAATCGAGAAGCAGCTCGGCACTCGCGTCTTCCTTGAGAACGACGCTAACGCCGCCGCGCTCGGCGAGAAATGGCTCGGCGCCGCCAAAGACTACGATGACATGGCCATGTACACGCTCGGCACCGGCGTTGGCGGCGGGATCGTCCTGGGTGGAAAGATTCTCCACGGCATGACCGGAATGGCCGGAGAACTCGGCCACATGACCATCGAACCCGACGGACATCCCTGCAAGTGCGGCAACCACGGCTGCCTGGAACAATACGCTTCAGCAACCGCTGTGGTACGAATGGCAAAGGAAGCTATTGCCGCCGGAGCGACCGCCCTCGCGAAGGCCGCCAACAACGATCCGGAGTTCAGCTCGAAAGCGGTTTACAACCTTGCCATTCAGGGCGACCAGGATGCCAAGAGGATCTTTCATGCCGTCGGCCGAGCCCTCGGAATTGCAATCTCGGGCATGGTCAATGCGCTGAACCTGCCCATGTACGTGATCGGCGGCGGCGTTTCCAGCGCCTGGGACGCCTTCGCTCCGACCATCTTCGAGGAACTGCGCTGGCGCTGCATGGTCTACAAGGCGACGGACCCGGAAACTGTGACCCGCGGAGAGGATAAGACGTTGATCACTCGCGCTCTGCTGGGAGGAGATGCCGGACTCTATGGGGCGGCCCGCCTGCCGATGGTGCACTAGACAGTTGATGAAGAGATTCTACCGGGCGGCGACTTTTTCCGTTACCTTGCGAAACGCCTTTAGAAAAAACTTGTTCTGCTCGGGTGTGCCGATCGTCACCCGCATGGCTTTCGGCGCGCCCCAAGCGGCCAGCGGACGCACGATCACGCCTTCTTCCTGCAGCCGCTCCGTTATTTGCGGCGCGTGATCGTGAGCTTCGCAGTAGAGAAAATTTGTCCAGGTCGGGACTACGCGGTAGCCGATTTCGGCTATGCCGTTCGCCAGAACCGTGGCTTGCTTGGCATTGTTGACGATCGCCATGCGCGTGTGTGCTTCGTCTTCGAGAGCGGCGAGCGCAGCAAACTGTGCAACGGTTGAAACTGAAAACGTCGTCCGCATTTTGCCGAAGTATGTCATCAATTCAGCTGGCCCGATACCGTATCCCACGCGCACTCCGGCAAGACCGTAGGCTTTGGAGAAGGTTCGCAGTACAACGACTTTGCGCCCCTGACGAATGTAGTCGAGTCCGTGCGAGTACTCGACGCCCCGTTCATCGGCAAAATACTGGGCAAAGTCGCTGTAGGCTTCGTCGAGTATGACGATGACATGGTCGGGAACTTTGTCGATGAACCGGTCGACCTCCGCCGCGCTGACTATGGTGCCGGTGGGATTGTTCGGGTTCGAGAGATAGATAATTCGGGTGTTGCGGTCGATCGCCGCCGCAACCGCATCGAGATCGTAGCCGTCATGTTTCAGCGGCGTCAGAATCAGCTTTCCGCCCGCAGCCTGCGTCGCGATCGGATAAACGATAAACGACCGCTCGCTGGTGATCGCGTTCAGCTCCGGCGCGAGTAACGTGCGAGCGATAATCCCGAGCAACGCCGTCGAGCCAGCGGTTGGTACGACCTGATCCGGCTCGACGCCATGCAGTTCGGCCAACCGGTTGCGCAGTTCGGCCACGTCGTTGTCGGGATAAAAATTGCTTTCGCCCAACACCGCCTGCATGGCCGCAATCGCCTTGGGCGACGGCCCGTACGGGTTCTCATTCGAGGCCATTTTGATGATGGAGTTCACTTGGCTCTCCTGCTGCGCCTGGCGGCGCGATTTGCCTGGGGTGTACCCGCCCAGTTTGCGAATGTGTTCGGGCACAAGCTGGCTGTGATCGGTCATTCTGTCCACTTAATTTTTATCATGAATTGAATACGGGTGACCGGTCAGCGGCTTGCCGCCCGCAGCTTCTCCACTTCCTGCGGCGTGAGTGTGCGGAACTTGCCGGGATGCACATCCAGCTCCAGCGGGCCGTAGCGCACACGCTTGATTTTTTCCACGTGGTGACCGATCTCCTCAAACATTTTTCGGATTTGCCGGTTCTTCCCTTCGGTAAGAGTGACTTCGTACCAGGGATTTGTTGCCTCGCGGATCACACGGATCTTTGCCGGCGCAGTTCGCATGCGTTTGCCGCGATCTCCCTGAATCGAAATTCCTGTTCGCAACTTCTCCAGATTTTCGGCCGCTGGAACGCCAGCCACTTTCACCATATAGGTCTTCGGCACGTGAGATGCAGCCTTCATCAGGTGATTCGCGAGATCGCCGTCGTTGGTAAGCAGCAGCAATCCTTCGCTGGCATAATCCAACCTACCCACGGGATAAACTCTCGCTCCCACCCCTCGCAGCAGATCCATCACGGTCGGCCGCCGTTCGGGATCGCTTACGGTGGTGACGTAACCCTTCGGTTTATTCATCAGCAAATATGTATGACGCTCGGATCCGCGCAGCAGCTTGCCATTGACGCGAATGTGATCTCGCTCAGGATCGGCCTTGGTGCCGAGTTCGGTGACTACCGCGCCGTTCACCGAAACCAATCCGCCGGTGATCAATTCTTCGGCCTTGCGACGTGAGGCGATTCCGGCAGCGGCAATGATTTTTTGTAGTCGTTCAACAGACATGGGAATTCCGGATAAATATTTGCAGCTGTATTGCGGCGCGATCTACGCCGCCCCGTCGTGAGCCGTTTCCACTTCGCCGGCCTCGGAATTCTCCGACAGATCCGTGGCCGCAGTCTCCGTCGGCACAATCGGTTTTTCCGTTTCAGTTTCGGCCGGCAACAGATCGCTCTGGAACGACTGCGCGACCAGCTTTTCGAACTCCTCCATGCTGGGCAGGTCACCAACGTCTTTCAGTCCGAAATGCAGCAGGAAGTCTTTCGTAGTCTTGTATAGGATTGGACGGCCAACCACGGCTTTGCGGCCGCCGGTGGTGATTAGTTTGCGGTCGAGAAGGGTAGCAATCACTCCATTGGAATCCACTCCCCGAATCTCGCTGATTTCCGGGACTGTAACTGGTTGTTTGTACGCGATCACTGCCAAAGTCTCCAGCGCGGGTAATGACAGCCGTACGGGCGGCTTTAAACTTTTTGCGAATGCTTTGACGACGTCGTGTTGTTCGGGTTTGGTCGACATGCGGTAGCCGCCCGCAACCTGGCGGATTTCGATCCCACGGTCGGGCGAGTAGTAATCGGCGGTTAACTCTTCCAGCGCCAGGCGAACACGAGATTTGATTTCGGTTCCGTTGGCCGCGCCTTCGCTTGTGACAGAATCTTTCACCAGCTCGATGATCTGATCGAGAGTGATCGGCGTTTCCGCCGCGTAGATAATCGCTTCAAGTTGTGCCTTCAGGCTCATAGTGATTTGGTTTCAGCCTTGTTCTTGCTTATTTCCAATCGTCTCTTACTGCGGCTTGCTCGTTCATCACAGCGTCGAATCCGACGTGTTTGCGGAGCAGAATCTCGCCAAACATGCGGTCTTGCCGCAACTGAATGGCCTGCAGCCTGACCAGTTCAAGCAGGGCCAGAAACATGCAGACCAGCGCTTGCCGCGATTCCACATTTGCCAGCATTTGTTTCAAGCGGATCGGACGGTCTTCAAGCGCCAGTCTTCGCCGCAAATATTCGATCATCTGCCCGACTGTTACGGTTTCTTCATCAACGTTGATGAGCGGCCGGTTTCGAGCCCGTTCGATGATCTGCTGGAAGGTCTTGACCAGATCGATGACGTCCGCAGCCAGTTCCGGCTCGGTCCCCTCGGCGTCCATGAATTCTTTGAGCGCAGGGTTGGTCCGCACGGCGTCTTCAATCTGTTGTTTCTGCAGAAGCATCTGCGCGGCCGAGCGGAATTTTTCATGCTCGATCAGCCGGTTAACCAGTTCAGCCCGCGGATCTTCCTGCTCTTCCGAACTTGCAGCTGGATCGCGCGGCAGTAGCATCTTTGACTTGATGTGAATCAGCACCGAAGCCATGTAGATGAACTCCGCGGCGACGTTCACATCGAGTTCGCGAAGCTTCTCAACATGGGCCAGGTACTGGGCGGTGATTTTGGCGATGGGAATATCGTAGATATCGATGTCTTGCGAGCGAATCAAGCCTAATAGCAGATCGAGCGGGCCCTCATAAACTTCGCCGACGGTGACTGCGAAGGGGAAATCGCTTTCTTCCTTTTTGCCGACAGAAGCCTTTTGGCTCGAAATGGCCTGTGCGCGCGGCGTTTCAGCCGCACTCTCTATCGGCATGATTTTTGCCGGTTCGCCCATAATTGTTACTTGGTCAGCTGAGGTTCGCGCGGCGTCTCGTACTTAAGGGACATATTCATTGCCCCGCGCACTTCCTCCATGGTTCGAGATGCCACCGTGCGTGCCTTTGCCGATCCCGCTTCCAGAATATCCCAAGCCAGGCGCGGATTCTCCTCATATTTGCGCCGCCGCTCCTGCATCGGAACCAGCAGTTGCACCAAAGCATCGGCTGCCCAGCTTTTGCACTCTATGCATCCGATGCCTGCCGACCGGCAGCCTTCATAGACCTTCGCCATGGTTTCAGGGCTGCTGAAAATCTTGTGCAGGTCGCCAACCGGGCACTTATCGGGATCGCCGGGGTCGGTACGCCGTACTCGGGCCGGGTCGGTGACCATGGTTTTCAGCTTCTGGCGAACCACCGATTCTGGATCCGTCAAGAGCACGGTATTTCCATAGGATTTCGACATCTTTCGCCCATCGGTTCCGGGCAATCTCGGAGATCGCGTGAGCAATGGCTGGGGCTCCGGAAAGCAAAAGCGCGGCAGAACGTCGACGTCTCGCTCAGTTTCGCCGCGGTTTGTCGCCTTCACGCCGTTATCCACGATGACCGGGCGCGCGAAGGCGTAGTACGCGTTGAAGCGGCGGGCGATCTCGCGGGTCAGTTCGACGTGCGCGACCTGATCTTCACCGACGGGAACGAAGTCGCCTTTGTAGATCAAAATGTCCGCCGCTTGCAGGACGGGATAGCCGAGAAATCCGTAAGTGCTCAGGTCTTTGTCCTGAATATTCTCCCGCTGTTCTTTGTAGGTCGGAACCCGCTCCAGCCAGCCGAGCGGGGTGATCATGGAAAACAGGAGATGCAGTTCGGCATGTTGCGGTACATGCGATTGTATGAACATGGTGCAGCGCTCTGGATCAAGCCCGGCGGCCAGCCAATCGAGCAACACTTCGATCGAGTTCGCTTTTATCGAGAAGGTGTCGGCGTAGTCGGTGGTAAGTGCGTGCCAATCGGCGATGAAAAAAAAGCACTCATACTGGTCCTGCATCTTGACCCAGTTGGCGAGGGCTCCGACATAATTTCCCAGATGCAGTTTGCCGGTCGGCCGCATGCCGCTAAGCACGCGCCTGCGCGAATTCGAAGGCTCGGTCATTAAATCCCCATCAACACTGAAATATAAAGTCCCAGCACCGGCCGGATCAGCGCCATCAGCAAGCCTCCGCCGAAGAAAACTAGCGCCATCAACGCGAACATCCCCAGGCTGTCGTAAATCTGGCGCAGATTATCTGGCAGAAAGTGCCGCAGGACATGGCTTCCATCGAGTGGAGGAACCGGAATCAGATTGAACACTGCGAGCAGCACATTGATGACGAGGAACTCGTACAGCAGCAAGACGACGGGCGTCAGCGCGGCGCTTTCCTGCATGAACCCCGCAACCGCGCCGCGCACCAGGAATCGCCCGTTTGGCGCAGCTACTGCGATCAACGCGAGCAAAATTGCTGCTCCGGTCGCCACAATAAAATTACTCACGGGGCCCGCTACTGAGGTGAGGATGTCGTCGCGTACGGGATTCTTGAAATTTCCCGGATCGACCGGCGTGGGCTTTGCCCATCCGATGACCGGAAGGTGCGTCAACATCGCAATCAGCGGCAGCAGCACAGTCCCGATCGGATCAATGTGCTTAATCGGATTCAGCGAGACGCGGCCAAGCATCCGCGCAGTGGGATCGCCCAGTCGGTTGGCCATCCAGGCGTGGGCAGACTCGTGCACGCTGATCGCAAACAAAAATGCGACCAGTTGAAACAGAATAATGACGTGTTGCAGGGTCATCGCTCGGTTGCACTCGATACTAACATGGGCTTGCGCGGCGAATGCTTTATAATCCGCGTCACTACAGGTGATCCAACTAGCGCGCAAACTCCGGCTGATCGATTATTTCACGCTTGGTTGGGGCACCATGATTGGCGCCGGTTGGCTGGTTGTGATGGACGACTGGCTGTCCCGCGGTGGCTCGCTGGGCGCGGTCATGGGCTTTGTCGTCGGTGGTCTGCTGCTGCTTCCGGTTGGTTACGTTTACGGCCGGCTGGTTGCCACCATCCCCGACGCCGCCGGAGAGGTGGCCTACACTGCGCGCGTTTTTTCGCCGCGTATCAGCTACTTCACCGGGTGGATGATGGTGCTGGCATACTTCATCGTTTGTCCTTGGGAGGCTGTCGCCGTTGGCAAGATTGCTGCTTACATTTTTCCCCAGCTTGATTCCTTCGAGCTTTACCAATTCGCCGGCCACCCGATTTTTCTTCCGCGCCTCATCGTCGGCCTCGCCCTCACCGCCTTGCTGACTTTTTTCAACTACCGCGGCATCCGGCTCACAGCGACTTTTCAGAACTGGACCGCTTTCGCCACCATGGCTCTGTTTCTCTGCTTCGTCGCTGTGGGCGCCAGCAAAGGGTCGGCAGCCAACTTTCCACCCCTTTTCACCCATTCCCCCTGGATTTCCATCCTGCTCACCATGCAAATCGTGCCTTACTTCATGACCGGATTCGAATCCGTCGTCAAAGGATCGGAAGAGGCTCAATCGAGCCTTGGTACGCGAGGGTTCTTTCGCGCCATTGTGGCCGCCATCCTTGCCGGAGTGCTCTTCTACGCCGTCATCATTGCCACCGTAAGCTACGTGGCTCCGTGGAAAGACTTGCTGGGCAAGCCCTTCATGACCGCGGTTGCTTTCGAGCGCGCCGCCGGGTCGCGCCTCATTGTCCGGGTCATCCTGGTAGCCGCGCTGCTTTCGCTGGTCAAATGTTTTAACGGAAATTTCGTTGCCGCCAGCCGCCTGATCTTCGCCATGGGCCGCCGTGGCCTGATCTACCCCCAGCTCGGCCGTATTCACCCAACGAATCAAACGCCGTTCCTCGCAGTGATTTCGATCGGCGTCGCAACCGCAATCTGCATGTTTCTTGGCGACTTCATACTGGTGCCGATCTCTGAGGTTGGCTCGGTGGCCGCCGCCGCCGGGTGGTTTGCAACATGCGCGGCTTATTTTCGCATGAAGCCGTCGCGGACCGACCGGCGAATCGCAGCTTTCGGCTCGCTCGTGGGCTTGTCGATGATCCTGATAAAAATTGTCCCCGGGATTCCCGGCCACTTCACCGGATATGAATGGCTGGCGCTAGCGGTGTGGATCGTTCTTGGTGCGCTGCTCGCGCAACGGAGCGCGTAAGTTCGCAAGGTTATGGCTTCAAGGCTGCCTGGGTTTCGGATGCCGCTTCCACGTGCGGTTTTGACAATGTGCCACTGACCGTGAAAGCAGGAGTTCCATTGCGCGTGAGCGTCAGGTTTAAAACTCTTTCGATAGTTGCGGACCCTTGGAACTGGTAGGTTTCGCCCGCCGTCTCCAGGTGACCGTCCTGCAGCTTGATGCTGCCGTCTTCTAAAAGCACTTCGGCCGACAGTTTCCGCACTGCAGACGGTTCTCCGGCCCGCAACGCAAGGTGTGGTAATTCGCCGTTTTCTGCGTTCACTTGGAAAATGACACTCGCCGAAGACAAAAGCTCGCTCGCCGACAACCCTGCCATGGTCGTGCGGTATGTGCCATTGGCAACGCCGGTGATCCACGGATCATCCATCGTTTGCGCCAGGTCATTCAGTTCAACATGTTGAAGCGTACCCGTTCCGCTGTACGAGGGAGGCTTAGCAGTGAAATCCGCGGTCCACTCGCCGATATGTGTTCCGTTAAACAGGCCGGCCCGCAAGTTTGTGAGGCGCAGCTTTCCGTCTTTTAGTTCTACGTTCGCAGTTACATGGTCGGCGGTCAGCTTTCGCGCTATAAACTCGCCGGCCGAGATCTTACCCTCGGCATTAAGATTACGAAGATACGGGCTGCCTTGCGCCCCGGCCGACAAGAACTGATACCAGCTCTGCTTCGGCGCTGCCGGGTTCAGCAATGCATTCAGCTGTTCCAGCACGACGCGATCGGCGCGCAGATCGAAGATGGTCACACAATCGGCAGCAGCGCATCTCCGTGGCAGGGACATTGTCCCCGCTAAAACTGCCCCTGCCGCAAATGCACGTAAGTTTTGCACCTCTATCTGCTCTGGTTGAAATAGCAAATCAGCCGATGCGACTGTCACGGGCTGGTTCAGCCCCTGCGCTTGCGCCCGAACTGAAGATATCTGAACCTTTCCGGAGGACTGGCCCGGGGCGCCAGACCATGGGCCAGTCATTTGCAAATCAAGCTTCGCTCTGCCCTCTGCGCGTACCTGCGGAGTGGGAACGCCTAAGGCACCCAGTGTACGGAGCAGCCGTGGGATCTCGGCGTCGCCTTCGAGTCCCAGAGTGTATCCGCTGCGAGAAAGCGTCCCGCGCACCGACGCGGTTTCCGTTTTGCCCATCGGCAGCGCGACCGGACCGAATGCCAGCAAAGCATCGCCCAGCTTGATCGTGCCCTTTTTAGCCGGCTGCTTTTTCGAATGCGGTCTCTCGCCGGCGCTCACAATAGTGAGAGGGAGATCTCCGAGGAGCAAATCCAGATTGGCAGACTCCGATTGCAGGCGTAAATCGTTGATCCCTCCATCTCCCTCGGCCTGACCCGCATCGGCGTTTTGGGTGAACCGCAGTCGCGTGTTGAGGCGTCCGCTCGCCTGCAGATCGTCGGGTACACCGTTCCGCGCATGCCGTAAGAGCGCGACCATGGCCTGCGCGGGCGCGTCGGCACGGAGGGCAAGATCGTATTGCAGCCGTTGTGCCGTCAACTGGAGATCGCCATGGAGTCCCAGTTCGCCGTCATCCAGGGGCGCCTTGCACGAGAGATCGGAAAGAAGATGGTCAGCTGAGCTGAAATGCGCGCCGCACTCCGCCGCCAGGTCCAGCTCTCCACCGCCGAGTACGTCGTATCTGTGCAGGTCGCGCACCGATCCGTTGGCCCCAACGGCCAGGTCGCCGGGCGTTCCGCTCAGCAGCAGGGAAGTGGTGAATGTTCCGCGCCAACCCTTATCTAATCCATAAAACAGCTTCGTCTCCTGCCCCAATTGCCCGCCCTGCCAGTGCGCAACAAAATGCAAAGGCGTTTCGCGCAAACTCGCTGCGCGTTGCCACGATCCCTCCACGCGTAAAGTCCCGGTGTCGGTCAAATTCATGTCCGCGCGCATGGGGGTCGCGCGCAACCTTAGGCCCCAAGAGTTCTCGGACTCCTGCCACAGCGAGGCATCGGCGTCGGTCAACGCGAACGGAGTCTTCTCCGCGCCCAGCTTCAAGTTGATCCGCGCACTGTCAAGTTCGATGTAGGGAAATCCCGGCCGCTTTTCAGAGTTCGACTTGCCGGTTGGGGCGACGCTGGTCTTTGATGTCCGCTCCAGGAGGTTCTCGACGTTCCATTTTCCGGCATCATTTCGGACCAGGTTGAGGCTGGGCTCGCTCAGATTGAGCCGTGCGATCTCGATGCGTCCGCGTAGCAAGGAGCGCAGCCGCAGCACAGCATTCACATTTTGGGCACGCAGAAAGGGTTCGGCGCTGAATGTGGGATCGTCATAAACGACGAAGTTTTCGAGGTCAAAACCGGGGCGGGGAAACAACCGCAGCCTTACCCAACCAACCTCGACCGGACGCCCCAAGGCAAGGCTTACGGTTCGCACAATGCGGGAGCTCAGACGGTTCGCGCCCGGCCTTACCAGAAACATGACGCACAACAACACCACGACCAGCAGCGCAACCACGCGCCTGGGCCGCCAGAATGTCACCGCACCACCATCAGCGTCCGTCGCCAGCGAGTCTCATCGAAGAAATGAACAATAATGTGGAACAGAAATCCCAGCCGGTCGGAGATGCTCTTTTCCATGTACTGATACGGAGGGGTTTCAAACGACCAGTAGATAAACATCGGCCTGCCGATCAAATTTTCCTGCGGAATGAAGCCCCAATACCGGCTGTCGTAGCTGACGTCGCGATTATCGCCCATGGCGAAATAATGTCCGGGAGGCACCACGATTTCGCCCCCCTGGATGAACTGGTTTAGCGTCTCCTGCCACTCGGGCGTGACATTGTTCATGTCGGATGGCGGAAAATCAGGGAAATTATCGCGATACAGGTTCACTCCGCCCTCGGGTGTGTGGTTCACATAAGGCTCATCGAGCGCCACGCCGTTGCGGTATACGACTTTGTCGTGCATCCGGATGCGGTCGCCGGGCACGCCCATGATTCTTTTCACCACGTAGAGGCCGATGTCGTGCGGCGACAGAAAGACCACGATATCGCCATCTTTGGGGTTGCGGTAGGGCATCAGCTTAGAAAGCCAGCCCGTCTTTGGCGCGAACTGCACGCGGTTCACAAAAACGTGGTCGCCGATCAGCAGCGTGTTTTCCATGGAACTCGACGGAATTTCGAACGCCTGCACCACAAAGGTGATGATGAACAACCCCGTCACCAACACGCCGGCCAGCGAGGCCAGAAATTCCACAGTTGTTTCTTTCGGCTTTTCCTCGGTTACCGTTTGCTCTTTTTCGTTCTTGGCCACGCTATTTTTCCCTGTCAGCAGATTCAATTTACCACTCGAAATGTGCGGTCCCAGCGAGTAATGCGGAACAGATGCGAAGCCGCATAGGCGAAACGATAGAGTCTATCACCGATGCTCGACGAGACATAGCGATCGTCGTCGATGCTTTTGACCGACCAGTAGATCAAAAGCGGGCGCCCGATAATGTTCTCCCGCGGGACAAACCCCCAATAGCGGCTGTCGTCGCTCACGTCGCGATTGTCGCCCATCACAAAGTAATTGCCCGCCGGCACAATCAGCTGGCCATCCTCGACCAGTTTTTTCATCTCGAGCCACCATTCGCCCTCCAGTCCGGGCACGGCAATGTTTGTGCGGGGAAAATCGTCGCGAAAAACGTCGACGTCTTCGGAAGTGTACCGTACATACGGTTCCGTAAGCGGTTTTCCATTGACAAAAACCTGCCGGTTGATCAGCCGCAGGCGGTCTCCGGGCACGCCAACCACGCGCTTCACAAAATGCTGCTGCGGATGCACGGGATAATGAAAGACCACAATGTCTCCACGCGTGATCGTGCGGTATGGCAGCAGATGGTCCAGCAACCAACCGCCCGTGCCATAGCACAATTTATTGACGAGCAAGTAGTCGCCGACTTGCAATGTATTTTCCATGCTTTCCGAGGGAATCTGGAAAGCCTGCACCACAAAGGTGATGACAAAAATTGCGATCACTACGGTATTCAGCAACGACTGCACGGAAGCCAGCGTGTCCGAACGTCGGGCCTGGCTGCTTGCGTTCATGAACTTCGCCGTTCCGCCGTCGTGTTTTCAGTTCCCGCTGCCGACGATGATTCCAGGTGTTCCAGCAACTGACGCGCCGCTTCCTGTTCTGCGTTTTTTTTGGTCGATCCTTCGGCGCGCCCAACAAATTGCGCGTCCGCGCCGTTCGATGGCGGTTGCAGCCGAGCTTCAACGGTGAAGGTTTTGCGGTGGTCCGGCCCGCGCTCTTCAACCAGAACATACGATGGCTGCGGGCACCCCGCGGCCTGCAATTTTTCCTGCAAAGCGGACTTGAAATCGGTTTGCGGCAAAGACTTACCTGTCTGGGCCAGCGCCTTCAGTTCGGGTTCCACGATGAACTGCAACACCACACGCCGGACCTCATCCAGCCCGCTATCCAGGTACATGGCGCCCAGCACGGCTTCGATACAATCCGCCAGCAGCGCGGTTTTGTGGCGACCGCCGCTTTTTTCTTCGCCGCGGCCGAGGCGTAAATACTGCCCTAGTTCGAGATGCCGCGCTACACGTACCAGATGCTTTTCGCTGACCAGGTGGGCGCGCAGCTTTGAAAGCTGGCCCTCACGGAAGTGCGGAAATTGCATTAATAATTCCTGGCTGGTGACCAGGCCCAGTACCGAATCGCCCAGGAATTCCAGTTGCTCGTTGTCGCCAACTGGGCCGGCGCCTGGCAGTGACTCCAATTCGCGCGCATAGGAGCTGTGGGTCAGCGCCTGCTCCAGCAATTCCGGCCGATGAAAGTGGTGGCCAAGCGCGCCTTCCAGAGCAGATGGGCTCGATAGGGTCATATCACTGCAATTGGCCGCGATGCCGGCGAGAATGTTGGTTGAACCCGATCAATGCGGCTGATTTCCTGCCGGCGCCGGGGTCGAGGGTGCGGCGGGCTTCGCGCCGCCGGTCAACGCCACCAGCCGGTCGCGTTCCTGGCGCGCCAGCTTTCCTGCCGCGGTTCCGTCCTGCGTCAGATCGACCGCGTGATTGGCTTCTTTCAAAGCCTCTGGATATTTATTCTGCTTATCCAGCGACAGCGCCAGACGCAGCACCACGACCGGATCGGGCTGGGGAAACGCGTCAATCGATTTGCGGAAATTGGCCTCGGCCTCGGCATACTTTTCATCGTTGAAATCGAGCGTGCCGAGAATCGAATAAGCATTCGACCTCAGCAGTCCTTTGTAGGCGTCGACCTGCTCCGGAGCCACACCGCTAGGCACGTTATTGTCGACGGTCTGCAGCGCCTTCTGCGCATCTTTTCGCGCTTCCTCGTATTTCTGCGCCTTGTCGAGATCGGTTTCGTGGACCTGCTCGGCGATGGCTTCCGCCACATTCACCAGCGCCTCGGGGTCGTCCGGGTCGGACTTCAGCAGTTTTTGCGAAACTTCCATCAGCTTCTCGTTATTGTTCGCGGCCTGGTATCCGCGCATGGTTGCGCGGTAGAGCAGCGGGGTCAATTCGCTGGTGGGAAATTTTGCGGCGAAATCGTCGGCGGCTTTTTCGAGGGCCGCGGGATCGTTCTGGTTCGCGACCGCGGCTTTGTATGCATCGAACTCCGGCTGCGTCTTCGCCTGCGGCGGACGCTTTCCTGCTGGAGCCGCGGCTTGTCCGGCGGCCGGCTGCGCCTGTGCTTGTCCCTGAGCCGGCGCCTGGCCCTGATTGGCCGGCGCCGCGGCCTGCGCTGCGCCTGAAATCGCCATCGCCATAATGGCAACGAGAACACCCAAAATAATGGCTGCCTGCTTCATGAGTTCTCCTTCGATTGTTCTTAACAATGCAGCTATTCGATTCTAACGGTTGTTGGCTTCGCTATCTACTGCCGCTATTGCTGGGGATGGATCGGGGGTTCATAAGGTTTTTCGATCCCGCGCTGTGCCGCCGCGGTCGCTTCGGGCAGGGAAGCGCTCGCGGTCAAAGCTGCCTTGTAATGCGTGAGCGCGGCTGCGCGGTCTTCCTGCAGATCGCAAATCCTTCCCAAGTAAATATGCGACCACGCGATCACGCGCGGCTCCTGGGTTGAAGTCAGGGCTTTTTCGAAGTAGCTCTGCGCTCCGGGCATATCGCGATTCAGCGCGGCTACGCGCGCCAGAATAAATAGCGCCTGCCCCTGGTCGCCACTCTTCTGATCGATGGCCTGCTGCGCCAGCGTTTTCGCGCCGTTTGCATCGCCGGAAGCCAGCTTCTCTTCGGCTGTGCGCAGCAACGGGCTGGCCGCCGGCGGGCGCGACGCGCGCAGGACATCCGGCTCGGCCTCGGTTGCGTAGGTCGTGGTCATGGCGCGCTTTTCTTCTTTACTCAGGTCGATTTCGTTGAGCATGTCGGCATATGAGTTGCGCAAGCCGGCGGGATCTTTTTCGAACTTGATCAGCGCCTGATAAAAATACGGAGTCAGCGTAAACCCTTGCGCCACGGCGCGGTCGACCAGTTGCTGCTGCTGGGCTTCAGTGTCTGGGCCCTTGGGCAGCGTGCGCGCTTCAATGGCGCGGATCAGGCATTCGGTTACCAGCAGGGAGATATCGTGGCGGAAACTGGCATCCATGGGCGAGCGCTTTACGTCGTCCAGAAGCGGCTGCAGGCGCGCCACGGTGGTGGGATACTTCATCGCCAAAGGATCGAGCAGGAAATGCAAATAGGTGTGCCGCACCTGCGCCATCTTCAGATTCGACCCAGGAGCGGGCGACAGCACGACGACGTACTCAGTGGCATATTCGCGGGCGTTGCTCTGCCCGGGATCGCCCATTGGCTCGAGATACACTGTGAACGCGCGTCCCAGAAAACCCGCTGACGGAAGCTTCAAATAGACTTCGGTGTCGAACAGCATCTTGGACAGCGGCTCATGATACTGCTTGCTCAGCGCCGCATATTGCGGCTGGTGCTTGAGCCAGATCGCATGCAAGCCGGCATCGGTATAAAACTTTTGCACGAGCGGGATGAAACCCAGCAGGTAGGAGACATCCGGGGGGACGTTGGCTTCTTTGTCCTTCAATGCGAAATCCGGAGGGTTTCCCAGAAACAGCGCCAGCGAGACGAACTCCGCCAGGGTCTTGGGCGCGTCGACCTGCTGATGGTCCTTGTAGAAGTCGCACATGATCTTCTGGGTTTCCTGCGCCTCGGCAGACGCCTGGATCGTGTTGGCAACTTCGGCCCGCACCTGGGCGCGGATCGGGTCGCACGCGCTCAGCCCTGCGTCGTAGCCGCAGGCATTGATGGCGGTCATTACGGTGAACAGGGTTTCGCTGGTCTCAAGCGCGACCTTCTGGGTGTCGCCGGAAGTGGGCGGGCCTTCAGAAGCCTTTGCCGGAGCCTTCGATGCCTCTGACGGGGTTTGCGCCAAACCCACGGCGGCGAATACGGCAATAAGGCTGATCACTGCCAGATTTCTGTACAAAATGCTCAATACTCCTCCAAACCTGGGAACATGGCTCTTAGGTTGACGACATTGGGCCGCCAAAGTTCGGGCCACTCATGATGTGGATTCGAAGTTTCAGTGTAAGGTTTGCCCTCGGGTTGAATCAAACGGCGGGTTCGGAGGGTCGGGCGAGTTGCGGGTTTTGGGCGGCTGAGGCCGACGGGTGGGCGATGTTGTTGATGTTAACCAGGCAGTAATTGTTTGTGTAAACGGCGATCTTGGCGGGAGAGCGGAAATGTGGACGCGTCCCAAATGAGCGGAATGTGCATATTGGGCTGTAAGCTGTTTAGAATCAGCAAAAATGGTGTGCCACATCGACGTAAAATATTGATAAATATAGTAGTTAGATACTAAAATATCTGGAATCAATGGTTTAGGGGTGGGTGGATGTTAACCAATTGGTAAATACACATGAGGCCTGAGTTCCGCTTGCGGAAAGGATTCCCTTCGCCATTCTACTCAGGGCTTTCGGCCCAGAAAACAGGTCTCTGTAGGTGTGAGACGGTTGGCTCTAGGGCGTGAGTTCGAAGACGACACCGTAGTTGTCTATCCCGCCGGCCGTTGCCACGCCGTATAGGTTGCCTGCCTGATCGAAGATGAGGCCGCTGGTTGGGGCAGCGCCGTCCTTTCCGTTGAATAAGTGGAGCACCGTCTGTGTCCACCCACCGCCTTGGCTGGGGCTTAGCCGGAACACGGTGCCGTTGTAGTCGGGGCCGCCGGAGGCTAAGGTCCCATACAGGTTCCCCGCTGTGTCAAAAGTCAGGCTGCCCTGGGGATTTGAGCGCAAGTCGTAAAACTCATGCAGCGTCGTTTCCGTCCAGGCGCCGTCCGCGCCGGGGCTCAATTCGAATACCACCCCGCCTCCCCACTTCCCGCCGATTGGCGCGGTGCCGTAGAGATTCCCCAGACCGTCGAAGATGACACCCGCGCGGGGAGAGTCACCGTCCTCATAGGTAAAGTGGTGGATGACCTGTTCCGTCCAGTTGCCGCCATCTCCGGGGGTCAGCTGGAAAACGGTGCCGCAGGATTCATGGTTGCCGAAGCAGTTGCCGTTAGGGCCGCCGCCCTGCATCGTCACGCCGTAGAGATTTCCCGACGAGTCAAAAACCAAGTTTCCAGTGGGGAGCAATCCGTCGGAGCAGTTAGCAACGGCGCAGAAGCTGTACAGTACGCGCTCCCTCCACGGGCCGCTGGCGGTGGGCTTCAATCGGAATACGGTCCCGCCCCAGTAGATGCCGCCGTCCAAAGTAGTTCCGTAGAGGTCGCCATCCGGGCCGAAGGTCAGGGTGCCGGAGGGGAGAGCCCCGTCGGCGCAGTCGGTCTTGCAGAAGTTGTAGAGGACCTTGTATGTCCACGTCCCATTCGCGCCGGGCGTTAACTGGAAGACCGTCCCCTGGCCCTTGTAGCCTCCGTACAGCGTGCTGCCGTACAGTCTTCCCGTTGTGTCGAACACCAAACCTCCCGCCGGGTACTCGCCATCCGGACAGCCCCTCACGGAGCAGAAGCTGTATAGCACATTCTCCGTCCAGTGGCCGTTGCCGTCAGAAATCAGTTGGAAAACCGTGCCGGCGCCCGCGTCCCCGCCGTTATAGGCAGTGCCGTACAGGTTTCCCGACGCGTCCCAAATCATGCTGGCCTCGGGGTTTACGCCCTCTTTTGGGTGGAACCAGTGCAGGACCTTGTAGCTGTCGGCGGCCGAGGCCGAGGGCGGTGTGGCCAGTCCCCACGCCAGGAGTGCAGCTGTTATCAAAACGATCTTTGACCGCTGGCCTGTCATCGGAATCCTCCTCAGAATCGACCAAGGCGGGGGTGCCCCGGTTGCGTGGAGTATAGCATTGTTTTTGCGCGATCAGGCGGGGATCTGCGGTTTGTCGTCGCTGTAGGGGCCCGTTCGGTCGCTGGGTTCGCTCTGAGGACGAGTGTGAGGGTGCGCCAGGAGTGGGGATTCTTCGGCCCCAAGGCTGCTGGCCCCAGAGTGGCAGAGCATGTTGACCTCGGCGGCTAAAGCCAACTACGAAAGGGGCGCTGACCGCAGCGCTAAAGCGCTGCGCCACCCAAAATCAGGCCGGGATGGTTCCAGGTGACGAGGTGAGGGTGTGTCAGCGCTATCCCATGGCTGAGTCGACGGTCTTCAGGAGTGCCGTACGGGTGAAGGGTTTTTCCAGAAGATTGAATGCGCCCATGGTGCCGTCGCCGAGGAGTTCGCCGGTGTATCCGGACATGTAGAGAATTTTCATGGCAGGATGGCTTTCGGTGAGGTGCAGGACGAGTTCAGGGCCAGTCATGCCTTGCATGACCACGTCGGTGAGGGTGAGATCGATTTCATTGCCATTCGAGGCAACCAGATCGAGCGCGGCCAAGCCGGAATCGGCTTCGAGCACGCGGAAGCCATGTTCCTCGAGCATTTGCTTGGTCAGCATGCGCATCATGTTGTCATCTTCGACCAGCAGAATGGTTGCGCCTTCACGGCGGGGCGGCAGAGCTTCAGCTTCGCCCGAGAGTTGAAGACCCATCTTGGCTTCGGCGCTCGGCAGGTAGACGCGGAAGGTGGTGCCGCGACCGGGCTCGCTGTACACCCAGACGTTGCCATTGGCCTGCTGGACAATGCCATAAACCGTCGACAGGCCGAGGCCGGTGCCTTTGCCGGCGTCTTTGGTGGTGAAGAATGGCTCGAAGATGTGGGCGACCGTGCCCTGGTCCATGCCGATGCCGGTGTCACTGACGGCGAGCATTACGTAGCGGCCGGCGGTGAGCGGCGGGTGCATTTCGGCGAAGGGCTGATCGATGTCGCGGACAGCGACTTCAAGAATCAGCTTGCCGCCGCGCGGCATGGCGTCGCGGGAGTTGACGGCGAGGTTGAGCACGATCTGATCGATCTGGCTGGGATCGGCTTCGACGATCGCGGGGGTGGGGGCGGTCGAGACGGTGATTTTGACGTCGTCACCCATGAGCGGACGAACCAGTCGGCTGACTTCTTTGAGGCGCTCGTTGAGATCGAGCAGCTGCGGCTTGATGGGCTGGCGGCGGCTGAAGGCCAGCAACTGCCGGGTGAGCGATGCGCCGCGCTCGGCGGCTTTGCGGATGTTATCGATGTAGGGCGAGCCGGCTGTCGAGGAACTGCCGCGGCCACTGAGCAATTCGCAGGAAGCGGTGATGATGCCGAGGATGTTGTTGAAGTCGTGAGCGACGCCGCCGGCGAGGCGTCCGACGGCTTCCATTTTCTGCGCCTGGCGCAGTTGATCTTCGGCGCGCTTTTGCGCGGTAATGTCGCGGGCGATGGCGGATGCGCCGACGATGTTGCCTTCAGGATCGTGAACCGGAGATACAGAGATGGAGACGTTGAGATGGCGTCCGTCTTTGGTGACGCGGACCGATTCGAAGTAATCGACGCGCTCGCCGCGCTTGACGCGCTGAAGGATGCCGGGAATTTCATCGGGACGGTCGGTGGGCGCGAGGATGGTGATGGAGCGGCCGATGACTTCCTCAGCAGAATAGCCGTAAATTTCCTGCGCGCCACGGTTCCAACTGGTGATGATGCCGTCGAGGTTCTTGCCGATGATCGCGTCCTGCGAGGAGTCGACGGTAAGCGCGAGGCGGTTCTGATATTCCCAGAGCTGGCGATCGCGGCGGCGCTCGAGGACTTCATGGGCGCGCCGGAGCTGCTCCTCCATGTGCTTGCGGTCGCTGATATCGCGAATGGCGCCGAGCACCACCTGGCCGGCGCTGGTGCGGATGGGGCTCAAGCTGATTTCGACGGGAAAGCGGGAACCATCCATGCGGCGGCCGTAGAGATCGAGGTTGGCGCCCATGCGGCGGATGGCGGGGCGCCGCGCGTAGTCTTCGCGATGGCGCTGATGGTGCGGGCGCAGCTCTTCGGGGATCAGCAGTTCGATTTTTTGCCCGATCAGTTCTTCGCGGGTGTATCCGAACATGTCTTCGGCCAGGGTGTTGATATGGACGATAATGCCATCCGAGTTCACCACCACCATGGCATCGGGGACGGCTTCAAGCAGGGTCGGCGAGATGACGGTTTCGGCCTGGCTTTTGAGCGAAGAGAATGCTTTGTGATCCCCTGCGGCACCGCTCATACTCGTCCCCCAACGCGCGCGCGTTGGGATATGTTGTATCACTATTGCCGGATAAAGGGAAAGCGATTTGAGGAGACGGGCGGATCAGCTTATTTCGGCAGCGCTTTGAGCGCGGCTGTGAGTGCGTCGAGGGCGAGCGAACTGGCGTGGGTGGAGGCCTCGGGAAGGCCACCGACGGATTCGATGAGTTGCTGACGGGTGAGATTGGTGGCTTCGGCGAGGGTTTTGCCTTTGACCAACTCGGTGAGCGCGGAGGCGCAGGCGATGGATGGGACGCATCCTTTGCACTGGAAGCGGATGTCGGCGATGCGCGGGCCGGCGAGTTTGAGGGTGAGCTTGAGGATGTCTCCGCAGACGGGATTTTCGAGCTGGACGGAGGCGTCGGGGTGGTCGATTGTGCCGGGGTTGCGGGGATGCTCGAAGTGATCGAGAAGCTGCGGAGAATACATTGAGGAAATTGTAAATGGCGCGGGTGTGGGGAGTCGTTGGCGAAATAGAATGTCGATACATGAGTTTGGTGGAGCAGATCTCGATGGATAGCGGTGTGCGGGACCACACGCCGCGGAGAATTGTTTCACTGCAGCCGAGCGCGACGGTAATTCTGGCGGCGGTGGGAAAGTTGGATCGCGTGGTGGCGTGCACGAAATATTGCGCGGATTTGTGTCCGGAGGTTGCCGAGCGTGGGATCGCGATGGTGCACGATTCGTGGACGGCGGATGCATCGCAGATTGTGAGCGCGAAGCCAGACCTGGTGATTGCTTCGGTGCCGTACCAGGAGAAAGCGGTGATTGAGATTCTGAAATCGGGCACGCGTTTTTTGGGGTTTGCGCCGAAGACGCTGGCGGATATTTATGGTGACATTGCGGCGATTGCGGGGATTGTCGGCGCGAGCGAGCGCGGGGAAAAAGTGATTGCAGAGTTCGAGCGCCAGATTGAAGAAGTGCGCGGCGTGACGCGAAACAGGCGGCGGGTACGGGTTTTCTGCGAGGAGTGGGGCAAGCCGCTGATCGTTTCGCAACCGTGGGTCGCGGAGTTGGTGGAAGCGGCGGGCGGGGAATTTATGGGATCGCCAGGAGCGCAGATTGCGGCGGAGAGCGTGGCGGCAGGTGATCCCGAGGTGATGGTCGCGGCGTGGTGCGGCGCCGGAGATCGGGTTCCGCTGGAGAAAATTGTGCGCGACCGCGGATGGACTGGGTTGACGGCAGTGAAGGATGGCCGCGTCTTTTGCGTACGCGATGAATTGTTGAATACGCCCGCTCCGACGCTGGTTCGCGGGTTACGGGCATTGGCGGCGGCGATTCATCCTGAGCTTTTTCCACAAGCCGAAGGACTAAGATGCATGGGGAAGGTACGATGACCACCACACTTTCAGCGGAGAATGTTCAAAAAGAAGTAGCGCAACTGGCGCAGGGCGCGAGCTCGGCCAAAGAGCTGATGGCGCGCATTGTTAAGCTTTTGCACGAGCGCATGTTGAAGTACAACTGGGTGGGTTTTTACATGATCGAGAACACGCCGGGGCAGGCGCCGGTGCTGGTGCTGGGCGAGTTTCAGGGCGCAATGACGCCGCACACGCGCATTCAACTGCATCAGGGGATTTGCGGGGCAGCGGCGTCGAGCGGAAAAACCGTGATCGTCGACGACGTGGCGAGCGACCCTCGATATCTGGCCTGCTCGATCGAAACCAAGTCGGAGATCGTGGTCCCGGTCTTCGTGAAGGGGCAGGTGGTGGGCGAGCTCGACATCGATAGTCATTTTCCTTCCGCGTTCAAAGCGGACGACCGCACGCTGGTGGAGTATTGCGCCGAGCTGGTCGGAAAGTTTCTGGAAAAAAATCAGCCGAAACAATGAAGCAGGTAGTAGCTGCGTTGATCGTACGGCACGACAGGGTGCTGGTGTGCCAGCGCACGCGGCATCAGACTATGCCGCTGAAGTGGGAGTTCCCTGGGGGAAAAATTGAAGACGGCGAGCAGCCGCGCGATGCGCTGCGCCGAGAGCTGGACGAAGAACTCGGCATTGACGCGGAGATTGGCGAGGAAGTGGCACGGATACGGCACGAGTATCCGAGCGGAAGCGCGATCGAACTGCGGTTTTATCTGGTGAAAGAATTTCGTGGGGAAATTGAGAACCGGATCTTTAAGGATATTCAGTGGGCCAAGCGCGAGGAGCTGAAGAAGTTCGATTTTCTGGAAGCGGATTTGACGCTGGTGAGCGATCTGGGGGAGGGCAGAATTTCTTGGCGGTGATCTATCCCGCCCCCGGCCTGAGGGTCCAGATGTAGGCGACGCTCAGCAGCGTCATAATCACCGTCGTTCCCCAGGCGATAATGTTATACAGCCGCGAGTTGGTGTATTCGCCCATCAAATCTTTCTTGTTGACTAGCAGCAGCATGAAGATCAGCACCGGCGGAATGGCGATGCCGTTAACCACCTGCGACAGAATTGAAATCTTCACTAGCGGCAGATCGGGAATAAGGATGATTCCCGCGCCGGCGGCGATCAGGATGGTATACAGCCAATAAAATGCTGGCGCCTCGTTGAATTTTTTTCCCACGCCGGATTCGAATCCCAGGCCTTCGCAAACGGTGTAGGCGGTCGAGAGCGGCAGAATGGACGCCGCGAATAGCGAGGCGTTGAACAATCCCACGGCAAAAAGGATGTAGGCGTAGTTGCCGGCGAGCGGGCGCAGAGCCTGGGCGGCGTCGGCGGCGTCAGAGATGTTGTGGAATCCGTGAACGTAGAGCGTGGCGGCGCAGGCCACGATGATGAACCAGGCGACGACGTCAGTGAAAATGCAGCCGGAGATGACGTCGATTTGCGAAGCGCGGTATTGGCGGCGGGTCACGCCTTTTTCGACGATCGACGATTGCAGGTAAAACTGCATCCACGGGGCGATGGTCGTGCCGACGACGCCGATGGCCATGTAGAGATATCCGGGCAGGAAGAATGCCGACTTCGGCGGAGGTTTGATGGTGAGCACGAGCGCGTCGAGCCATGCGGGACGCGCGAAAAATCCGGCAAAAATATAGGTGATGTAAAAAAATGACGCGGCCAAGAAAACTTTCTCCACGCTCTTGTACTGGCCTTTGACCACGATCAGCCATACGATTACCGCGCACACCGGAACGGTGATGTACTTCGAAAGGCCGAACAGGCCGAGGCTTCCGGCGATGCCGGCGAATTCGCCAACCACGTTGCCGAAGTTGATCAGCAGAATTCCGAGCATCATAAAAAAGGTGATGCGCAGGCCGAACTCTTCGCGGATGAGATCGCTCAGGCCTTTGCCGGTGACTGCGCCCATGCGGGCACAGATTTCCTGCACCACGATGAGCGCGACAGTGATGGGAATCAGCGTCCAGAGAAGCAAGTGCCCAAACTGCGCGCCGGCCGCGGAGTACGTGTAGATGCCGTTGGCATCGTTATCGACGTTCGCGGTGATAAAGCCCGGGCCGACGACGGCAAAGAACAGCAGAATCCGGGTCTTCCAGCGTCTCAGGAATTTCATGGGCACAGATCGCCAACATAAGAGTGCAAAACGGTGAAACGATTCAACAGGATAAACGCAGACGGCGAATCTGAACAGAAAGAAGTGCGCTAACGTAGAAGAAATTTGTAGAAAGAAGCGGCTGGATTGTCGGAGGGGCGATGAGGTTAGTGAAAGTTGCGGTTCTTGGATGGGCCATGATGCTTGGCGCGTGGGCGCAAGCGCAGAACGCAGTTAATGCCTGGCATGTCGCGGCCCCGCCCGTGGTTGCGCAGGAATTAAAGTTCTCAAGCGGCGACGCGCATCTGGTCGGGACTGTCTACATGCCGGCCAAGGGAGATCATCTGCCGGCAGTGGTTGTGTTTCATTCCGCGTCGGCGGGAACTCGCGACGCCGGATTGTACAAGCACCTCACCGAGTCGTTGCCGGCCATGGGATTCGCCGTCTTGATTTATGACCGGCGCGGTGAAGGGCAATCCTCCGGCAGCGCGCACAACAACAGCTACGAAACTTTGACGGATGACGGTATTGCCGGCGCCCGTGCCATGGCGGCGCAGATCCCGCGCATCGATCCGAAGAAAATCGGCTACTGGGGATTGAGCCAGGGCGGATGGCTCTCGGTGCTCGCCGGCGGTCGCGACAAAAATGCCGCGTTCGTGATTTCAGTTTCGGCGCCGCTGACTTCACCCGAAGAGCAGATGCGATTTGCGATGACGAACCTCATGGCGCTGCGCGGATTTTCACAATCCGACATTCGACAAATGCTCGACACCCGCACGGCCTGGACGAGTTATCTGCGCGGGTCGGGATCGCGCAGCGCGGCGCTCGCTGCCTTTCAGAATGCCGAAACCAAGCCGTGGTTTCCGTTGGTTTATCTGCCGAAAGGCTCCGAACTGACCGACGATCCCACGCACTATGCGTGGACGCACGAAATGGACGATGACCCCGCGACTGCGCTCGAAAAAGTTCATGCGCCCACGCTGGTCGTATACGGCGATTCCGATCCGTGGATTCCCGTCGAAAGATCGGTCGAGAAATTGAAGATGATTCAGCCGCAGAAGCGGAACATCGAGTATGTGGTCATCGACAATGCCAACCACGAGATGATGTTTCCGCTGCGAGAAACTATGGAGGTCGACGCCAGGACCGTTCTCAGCGATCAACCGCAGGCGCCGCAGTATTTCATGCTGATGGCATCGTGGCTGGCGCGGCAAACAGCCAAGTGATCGAATCGACAAATCGTCGGAGCGTCACAACTTCGCCCTTAACATGCTGATCACGTCGTCGGATGTGATCACACCGTTCAAATGCTGATGATCGTCGACCACCGGCAAGGTGAGCAGGTTGTATTTATCGAATAGCTCGGCCACCTGATTGTCGCGCGTATCGGCGTGGCAGAAAATCAGGGGCTCCCGCGTGAGCGAAAGCAGCGGCGTTTCCGGCGGCGCGACCACCAGCTTTACCAGCGGCACCGCTCCGGACAACGTGCCGTGGGAATCGACCAGATAAATCGTGCTCAGCGATTCGATTCCGCCTTCGAAGCGCCGCAGTCCTTCCACCGCTTCACGCGCGGTGGCATCCACCGGCAACGCGATGTACTCGGTGTTCATGCGTCCGGCGGCGGTGTCTTCCTTGAATTCGAGCAGCTCGGAAACCTCTTCGCGCTCAGCCGGCGCCATCTCCTGCAGGATTTCTTCGGTGCGCTCTTCCGGCAGGTCGGCGAGAAGATCGGCGGCAGCATCGGGATTCATTTCTTCCACAATGTCGGCGGCGCGCTCGGAGTCGAGCGATTCGACAATCGATTTCTGGACCTTGGGATCAACTTCCTCCAGTGCTTCGGCGGCGACTTCTTCGTCGAGCGTGTTGAACACGGCTTCGCGTTCGGCCGGCGCGAGTTCTTCGACGATGTCTGCAATGTCGGCGGGATGCAGCTTGGCCAGGCGGTCGTGCGAAATTTTCAACTTTATCCGGCGCGCCGGATCGGTTTCGATCAGATCGACAAACTCCCACGGAATCACCCGCGGAGGGATCTGCTTCAGCAGGGCGTGCATGGCCGCGGCCGGAACAATGCCTTTGAGTAAGCGCCGCAATGCGCCGCGGGCGCCCACATCGACCGATCCAACTCGATAAACCAGGGGGTGATTAGGCTCCTGGGTCAGGTCAACGTCGTTCACGCGGACGACTTTGCGCCCGTGTACGTCGATAATCTGCTGGTCGAGCAGGTCGCGCGAGAGCAGAAACAAACCCTCGCCGCCGTTGGCCACTGCCCAGGTGGAAGCGGCCGTGCCGCTGCGGATGCCTCCGTTAATTTCGGTGATGGCGTTGAAGGGCAGCAGCCGGTCGCCGCTTTTCGTACGCACAATCAGCGTGCTGACGCGAGCGGAATCCTCCTGCGGAGTGAGCGCAACCTCGCGCACTCGTCCTACGCGCCCGGCAGAATCGTATACCGGACGCCCGAGCAGCTCCGTCAATGCTACAACCGAATCCAATTCGCACCTTATTTACTGCAGCTTCTTCAGCTCCGTCAGCAATTCTTCCGTGCTGGGCGGCTGGTCCAACGGGTAGACCTTGGCAAACTTGATCTTGCCATCCTTGCCCACAATAAATACCGCCCGCTCGCTCAGTCCGTTCAGAGGCGGCTCGGCGCGCATAATTCCATACTTTTCGGTGACCGCGCCGTGCGGAAAAAAATCCGCGCACATCGGATATTTGATCGCTCCCAGTTCGTATTTCTGCCACGCCTTGTGGCTGTAAACCGAATCCACGCTGATGTCGAGCACCTGCGCATTCAGCGCGGTAAATTTCGGCAGATCCAGATTGAATGCGGGCACCTGCTCGCGGCACGTCGGCGTCCAGTCCAGGGGATGAAAGCCGATCACCACATTCTTCTTTCCGCGATAATCGCTCAGCCGCACCTGCACGTTCGTGCCGTCTTCGACCGCCGGCAACTCAAAGTCCGGCGCCACGTCTCCTACTTTTAATGCCATCGTTTCCTCCGACGCAGCATTCTACTATTATCTATCTGGCGAATGGTTTGGAATGTGATCTCAGCCGGGTAGGTACGGCGTGAGCGCGCTGCCCGAACCCCTCGACTTCGATCTCGAATCGTGGCCGCGCAGTGTGGATTTGGCGCAGATGGTGATGACTGCAAGCGTTGAAATGCAGGCGGCGGGAATAGCGGACAAACTGCTTTGTCATTCTGCGACGGAATGCTCTATGTAGAAAGTTTGGCTCTGACCTTTTCGTTGCAATGGCGATGCCCATACATCCGCAAAGAGCGCGAATGTGTTGAGCACCCGGCACCCGGCGAACGGCCTGCGACGTGGGACGCAGGACGCCAACCAACGACCCACCGCCCTCCCCGCATCACACTGCCTTGACACCGCTATTTCCAAGATGTTTAAGTAGTTATTACATTTTTCGAGCGCAGGATTCAGGTGACACCGCAGCTTCCCCGTTTCGCCCCAGCGAAAAGGGCGGTTGTTTGTGCGCCAATTCTTCCTTCTCTCCAGGAATTCCGAATTTGCGGAGGATCATCGAGTGACATTGAGGAGTGTTCGGTTGGGCACTGCTGGCTGGCGATGCCGCGCCATCCTCGCGACCGCAATTTTGGCCGCCGTGGCCGTTGGCGTTTTGCATTTTGTACCGCGTG
Organism: Terriglobales bacterium; assembly: GCA_036392935.1. GTDB lineage: Bacteria > Acidobacteriota > Terriglobia > Terriglobales > Acidobacteriaceae > DASVWZ01. The sequence goes on from DASVWZ010000186.1 coordinate 32,702, forward strand.
CCGCCGATTCAGAAGCAACGGCCACGTCACAACCCACGAAGTCAGCTTCGTATCTCCGTTTGCCCATCATGTTCGAACCCAATCAGGGACAGACCGCCGAGCCGGTCAAGTTCCTTGCCCGCGGCGCAGGTTACGGACTTTTTCTGACCGAGACCGAAGCCGTGCTTGTTTTGCGTGACGCTTCGAAGGGTGATCGATCGCTGCGCGAGTCGGTTGTGCGCATGAAGCTGGCCAAGGCCAACAAAAATCCTGAACTCAGCGGCGACGAACAATTGCCCGGCAAAAGTAATTATTTCCTGGGAAATGATCCCGCGAAATGGCATCGCGGCATCCCGCAGTTTGGGCGCGTACGGTACGAAAATGTTTATCCCGGTGTCGATTTGGTTTACTACGGCAAGCAGGGAAGTCTCGAGTACGATTTCGCCATCGCCCCCGGCAGCGATCCCAACCAGATCAAACTGCACTTCGAAGGCGCAGACAGCCTGACCATTGCCGAGAACGGCGATCTGCAGCTCAATCTGCCGACTTCATCGTTGCGCCTGCTGGCGCCCCGCGTCTACCAGAAATTCGGCACGGAAGAAAAATCCGTTGCTGCAAAATTTCAGTTGCTTGCCGATAATCAAGTCGGCTTCGCGCTCGGCGACTTCGACCACACTCGCGAGCTGGTGATCGATCCGGTCCTTACTTATTCCACCTATCTCGGCGGTTCCGGGATCGAAAGTTGTTCCACCATCACCGGCCTGACACAAACTCCGGGCTGTCCCGGCATCGCAGCCGATACGTCCTATAACGCCTATGTCGCCGGCTCGACCACTTCGACGAATTTCCCCGTGATCAGCGGTTCGTTCCAACTCACTCCTGCCACGGGGTTCAAGGCAAACGTCTTCGTGTCCAAGTTCAACGCCAGTGGCACGGCGCTCATCTACTCCACCTACCTTGGCGGCGACGGCCTCGACTATACCGGCGGCATTGCCGTAGACCTGGCCGGCAACGCCTATGTAACAGGGACGACCACGTCCACCAATTTTCCCACCAAGGGCTTGAATGCCCCATTTCAAGCAACGCCGGTGACCATCGGCAAACACGCGTTCCTCAGCGTGCTCAACGGCGCGGGATCGGGCCTGAACTACTCGACTTATCTGTCTGGAAATGGCACCGACATCGCCGCCGGAATCGCGCTCGACCCCAGCGCCAACGTCTACATTGTGGGCACCACAACTTCCAAGGAAGTGGAAACCGGATTTCCGTCGACGGTCGGCGCCTACCAGATCACCTCGAACGCCCCGACGCAAGTTTTTTTGACCAAGCTCGATAGCGCCTCAGCCGGCCCGGCCAGCGTTCTTTATTCGACATATTTCGGTGGCAGCGCGCCGAGTGGGGCATCCATTATGGCGGGTGGAATCGCCGTCGACACCGACTCCAACGCCTACATTACCGGTTCGACCAACTTCACCAATCTGCCGGTGCTTAACGCTTACCAGGGAACGCCGCTGGGTGGTTTTGACGCCTTCGTGGCCAAGTTCAATCCCACGGCGGTCTCCGGGTCACAGCTGGTGTATTCCACTTATCTGGGTGGACCTAGGGACGATTTCGGCTATGGCATTGCCGTTGACGCCAGCTTCTTCGCCTACGTTACCGGAGCCACCAGTTCCGACGACGACTTCGGCATCTCGCAGACCACGGGGACTACCTATTTTCAACCCGTCTACGGCGGCGGAGCCTCCGATGCCTTCATCGCCAAACTAGGCGTCACCTGCACGGGCACAAGTTGCGTAAACACTACCGTCCCGCTGAGTTACTTCACCTACGTGGGTGGTTCGGGCACCGACGTCGGCACTGCCATCACCGTCGACACTATCGGCGGACCACGAATCACCGGATGGACCAATTCCACCACCGGCTTTATGGTGGTCAATAACCGCCTTCCACAAACCGGCTACGGCGGCGGCGCGAGCGATGCGTTCATCACTCGCGTTGACACTACCGC
>DASVWZ010000187.1:0-7146 GCA_036392935.1 Terriglobales bacterium
GCTCCCGCTAAGCCTTTGATTTAAATAGATTTAAAAAAAGGCAGGGGGGAGGGGGGTACCAGGTCTTTGGCCGAAAAAGAACGTCGGACTGAGGCTTGATACGATAGATGACATGCCAGTCACGCACCCCGAAACCACCGCCGCCCTCAACGTCTCCTGGGTACGCTCGCAATTTCCCTCCCTGGCCCAAACTGTGAACGGCCATCCGGCGGTTTTTTTTGACGGACCCGGCGGAACCCAGGTTCCGCAGTGCGTAATCGACGCGATTTCGCACTACCTGCGGCACGACAACGCCAACGCCGGCGGGGCCTACGCCACCAGCCAGCGCACGCAGACGGTCATCGACGGAGCCCGCGCCGCCATGGGCGATTTTTTGAATTGCTCGCCCGATGAGATCGTGATCGGCCAAAACATGACCGCGCTCACTTACGCCATGAGCCGCTCGATTGGCCGCGAACTTTCAGAGGGCGACGAGATTTTGCTCACGCACCTCGACCACGACGCCAATATTTCTCCGTGGAAGGCGCTCGAAGAAGAACGCGGCGCGGTGATTCGCATGGTCGATATCAACCAGGCCGATTGCACGCTCGACCTCGAAGATTTGCGCCGCAAGCTGAGCGACCGGACGAAGCTGGTTGCGGTTGGACTGGCGTCAAATGCCGTCGGCACCATCAATCCTGTGGCCGAGGTCGTTCGCATGGCGCATGAGTTCGGCGCCCTGGTTTACGCAGACGCGGTTCACTACGCTCCGCATGGCCTGATCGACGTCCGCGCTCTGGATTGTGATTTTCTGGTCTGCTCCACCTACAAATTTTTCGGTCCGCACATGGGCGTTTTGTTCGGCAAGCGCGAGCATCTCGAAAAGCTTCATCCTTATAAAGTTCGCGCCCTTAGCAATGCCGTTCCCGTTCGTTGGGAATGGGGAACTTTGAACCATGAATGCATCGCCGGAATCACTGCGTGTGTCGATTACTTTGCCGATCTCGGCCGCCGCGCGAATCCCGCCGCTAAGACGCGACGCGATGCCATTCTTGCCGCATTCAATGCGGTGCATTCCTACGAACGCAGCCTGATGGAGAAACTGCTTCGCGGCCTGCGCGAAATCCCGGGAGCCAAAGTTTATGGCATCACCGATCCGGCGCGCTTCGACCAGCGCTGTCCGACCATCGCGGTTCGCATCGCCGGCCATTCGCCGCTCGAACTTGCCACCAAGCTCGGCGAGCGCGGCTTCTTCACCTGGGACGGAAATTATTACGCCATCAACCTGACCGAACGCCTCGACGTAGAAAAAGACGGCGGCTTTCTGCGCATCGGCCTGGTTCACTACAACACGCCGGAAGAAGTGGAACGCTTGCTGAAAGCTCTGAACGGCGTCGCCTAGCGCCGCGCACGCTGCGCCGTGGCCTGATAGAATTTTAGAATAATGGTCCTGCCGTTCGTCCGCGATCTGTTCGCGGGCGTGGAAAAACTGCCCGCCACCTTGCGTGCAGCCTCCCACCTGCGAGAGGGCACGGGGCGTATTCGTGTCTCTGGACTAATACCAACCGCCAAAGCTTTAATGCTGGTTTTGCTTCAAAAAACAGCCGACCGGCCTTTTATCGTCGTCGTCCCCAATAATCGCGCCGCGGAAGAACTGGTTCCGGTTCTGCGCGCCTTTCATGAACTAATCGGCGGAGGCGAACCAGAATCGATCGTATCCTTACCAACGCGCGATGTGCTGCCGTTTCAGAATCTGTCGCCCCATCCGGAAATTCAGGAAGAGCGCGCCGTGGCCCTCTGGAAAGTCGCCACTGGCGCGGTTTCCATTCTGGTCTCGCCGGTCGCTGGCACTGCAATTCGTCTGCGATCTGCAGAATATTATTCCGGCCTCGCGCGCAGCGTGAAGCGCGGCGACGTCATCGACACGGAGGCTTTAATCGCGCACCTCAACACCGTCGGATATTCATCGACCGACGTCGTCGAGATGACCGGCGAATATGCGCTGCGCGGCGGAATTCTCGACGTCTACCCGCCTGAAGCCGATCGTCCACTGCGTGTGGAGTTCTTTGGGGATGAAGTCGAGTCGATCCGCAAGTTCGATCCCGGCACGCAACGCTCGTCATCGCCGGTGGATGAAGCGCTCTTGTTGCCGTTGACCGAAACCCCGGTAAATCAGGAATTGCTCGGCTCGATTCATGCGCGATTATCGGGCCAGCGAATTTCCGGCGATAAAGACATTGTGGAACAAGCTGTGCGCGCGACCGGCGCGACAGTTTTTCCCGGATGGGAGTTTTACGCTCCCGTTGCCGGCGCCGATCGCACGATCTTCGAGTTGTTGCCTCGATCCGCGGTTCTGGCCGACGAACCGGAAGATCTGAAAGCTGAGTTCGATCATCTTTGGTCGCGTGTGGAAGAAGCGCATGAGCGAAGCGGAGTCGGCAATCTTGTGCGGCCGACCGATTTGTATTTGCCCCCCGATCAGTGGTGGCAAAAACTCACCACCATGCCCGGAGCGGAAATCGAACATCTCGGCATCGAGCGATCGGATGGACAACAGACGATCGCATTTCATTCACAGCCCGCGCAGCGCCTGCATGGATCGCCCACGGCGCTTCTGGAAGAAGCCCAGAAGCAGATTGGCGAAGAAAATCGCGTGCTGGTCGCAGTGCCGAATGTTGGCGAAGTTGAACGGCTGGCAGAAATATTCAGCGAGAACAGCGCGTCGTTTCGGCTGGGCAGTCGCACGCGCAGTGGTGAGAGCTTCGCCGATGAGACCGCATATTTTACCGGCGAGATCCTGACCACAACGCTGGTGAAAACTTATGTGCCCGATGGCGTGATCATGCCGGAAGCCCATCTGGCAATCTTCGGCGCGCGGGATCTGTTTGACGAGTCGGAGTCGATTGTTTCCCGACCGCAGCGGCAGCGCTCGAAGACTTCGGCTTTTCTCTCCGACTTCCGCGACCTGCAGGTTGGCGATTACGTCGTTCACATCGAGCATGGAATCGGCCAATATCAGGGCCTGAAAGAGATCATGCAGGAAGACGGCAAATCGGAATTCATGCTGCTGGAGTACGCCGACGGCGCGCGATTGTATGTTCCGCTGACGCGTCTGGATCTGATCCAGAAATATCGCTCGTCGGAGGGCGTGAAACCAGCGCTGAATCATCTCGGTACCGCAGCGTGGGCAAAGACCAAAGCTCGTGTGCGCAAGGCCATGAAAGACATGGCCGACGAATTGATCAAGCTGTACGCCCAGCGAAAATCCGCCAAGGGCAATGCGTTCTCTGCCGACAACCAATGGATGCGCGAATTCGAAGACGCCTTCGAATACACGGAAACCGACGATCAGGGCTATGCAATCGCCGATGTAAAGCGCGATATGGAATCGTCGCAACCGATGGACCGCCTGGTCTGCGGCGATGTTGGCTACGGCAAGACGGAAGTCGCCATGCGCGCGGCATTCAAGGCGGTGAATGACAACAAGCAGGTTGCGGTGCTCGCGCCGACCACCGTTCTCACATTCCAGCACTTCGAGACCTTCAAGCAGCGCTTTGCCGCATTTCCCGTGACCATCGAGATGATCAGCCGCTTCCGCACCGCCAAGCAGCAGAAGGAGATCCTGCAGAGGCTCGAAGCCGGGAAGATCGACATCCTGATCGGCACACACCGGATCCTTTCGAAGGACCTGAAGTTCGCCGATCTCGGCTTACTCGTAGTCGATGAAGAGCAGCGCTTCGGCGTGCGCCACAAAGAACGTCTGAAGCAGATGCGCAAGGAAGTAGATGTGCTGACCATGTCCGCGACGCCAATTCCGCGCACGCTGCACATGTCGCTGGTGGGCATGCGCGACATGAGCGTGATCGAAACGCCGCCGAAAGACCGCATGGCAATCCAGACCATCGTCGCCAGCTGGGACGACAAAGTCGTGCAGTCGGCGATTGAACAGGAACTGGAACGCGGCGGACAGATGTATTTTCTGCATAACCGCGTCGACACCATCTGGGAAATGGCTGCCAAATTACAGGCGCTGGCGCCCAAGGCACGAATCATGGTGGGGCACGGACAAATGTCGGAAGGCGAGCTGGAAAAAGTGATGCTGAAGTTCATGCATCATGAGGCCGATATTCTGGTCGCAACCACGATCATTGAGAATGGCCTCGACATTCCGCTGTGCAACACTATCATCATCAATCGTGCCGACCGTTTTGGACTGTCAGAGTTGTATCAACTGCGCGGACGCGTGGGCCGGTCGAACCGGCGAGCCTACGCATATCTGCTCGTGCCGGCGGATGTGGAGCTGACGCCCATTGCCCGTCGGCGCCTGGCGGCGCTGAAAGAATTCTCCGATCTCGGCGCGGGTTTCAAGATCGCTGCGCTGGATCTCGAATTGCGTGGCGCCGGCAATCTTCTTGGCGGGGAGCAAAGCGGCCATATTGAGGCCATCGGCTTCGAGCTTTACACGCAGATGCTCGACCGCGCCGTCCGCGAAATGAAGGGTGAAGTGGAACCGGAAGAAGCCGAGACGCAGCTCAACCTTGGCCTCAATATCCGCATTCCGGGCGACTACATCACCGAAGAAAATCAACGGCTGCGCATGTACAAGCGGGTTGCTGGAATCGATAAAGAATCGCAATTGGACGATGTGCTGGCAGAATTGCGCGATCGTTACGGTGAGCCGCCTGCCGCCGTTCGCAACCTGCTCGAGTACGCCTCGCTGCGCCTGCTCGCGGTGCGTGTGGGCGTGACTGCAATTGACCGCAAGAAAGACTCGGTATCGATCAAGTTCAAGCCTAATGCCGCCATCGACCCCGCGAAGCTGGCGCAAATGGTGGCGTCGCAGAAAGGTGCCCAGTTTTCGCCGGATGGCATGTTGAAGATTCCGATGAAATCCATTGCAGCCGGAGAAGTGTTGCAACACCTGCGAACGATGCTCGAGCAGATGTCAGCAGAGACGCAAGAAGCATCGTCGGTTGGATGAGTGGCACACAGATTACCGTCCACTCACATCCTGCGTGCTAACCTGAATGCCTCCGATCAATGACCGCGCCCGCTCAAGTTGTGTCAACTGGCTACTGTCTCGGCACCATGCTTGCGTGGGGCGTTAGCGACTTCCTCGGCGGCTACTTCTCACGAACCATAAACGCGTTCCTGTTGACTCTGGGCGTAAACATTGGCGGGTTGGTCTGCATGGTCACGCTGGCTGCTCTCAGTGGAGCCCCGTTGTTGCCCGCCCGCGCCATTGCATGGGTGGTCGCTGGCGGAATGATGGGCGGTGGTTCGCTGGCGGTGTTTTATCAGGCGCTTGCCTTGGGCCGGATGGGCATAACGGCGCCAGTCGCGGCGGTTTTGAGCGCGGCGATCCCAACCGCGTTCAGCCTCGCCACCGAAGGAATGCCGGCGCCGATTCATCTCGTAGGGTTCGTGGTTGCCGGGATCGGGATTTGGTTAATCTCCCGCAGTGAAGACGGATTGCAAAGAGAAGGCTTGGGGCTGGCCGTCGTCGCAGGTGTGGGTTTCGCAGGTTTCTATCTCTGCTTACGGCAAGCAGGTCAGGGTTCGGCGTTGTGGATCGCCTCATTCAGCCGGGTTGGCGGGTTGACCGTCATCACCATGATTCTGGCATTGCAAAGAAACTTCCGCGGACTGACAACTGCTGCTCTGCGTTGGGGTACCTTGACCGGTTGTCTGGATTCGCTGGGCACGGTTATGTTTGCGCGCGCCGCTCAAACTGGCCGGCTGGATGCAGCCGTGGTACTGAGTTCTTTGTATCCGGCAGTGACGGTGTTGTTGGCCCGATTAGTGCTTCACGAACACTTCAGCCGTTGGCGGACGATTGGCATTCTTGCGGCCCTGGCCGCCGTACCAATGATTGCAATGTGAGCGCATTCCAGATTCTGGAATATGGAATAAATTAGCTAAGAACATGGCACTGGTTGAGATTCACAATCTGACCAAGGTTTTCCCGCTGGGAGAATCTATTTTCGGTGGAAAAGCGTCCGGCGAAGTGCGCGCTGTCGACGATGTTTCGCTGGATATTCGCGCTGGTGAGACCCTGGGTCTCGTCGGCGAATCCGGGTCCGGCAAGAGTACGCTCGGGCGCCTTGTGCTTCGGTTGATTGAGCCCACCTCGGGATCGATCTACTTTGACGGCGAATATCTGCTGGATGCCAGCCCTCGGGCCATGCGGCGGTTGCGGCGAGATATGCAAATCATCTTTCAGGATCCTTTCGGTTCGCTCGATCCCCGCATGAACGTCGAAGACATCATCGGAGAACCCATGATCATCCACGAAAAGATGAGCGCCTCGGCCCGCAACCGCCGTGTCGGGGAACTTCTGCGCGCCGTCGGGCTGGACTCTTCCGCCATGCGCCGTTTTCCTCACGAGTTCAGCGGAGGGCAGCGGCAAAGGATCGGGATTGCCCGCGTGCTGGCTTTGCGGCCTAAGTTTATCGTAGCCGATGAGCCCGTCTCAGCGCTGGACGTCAGCGTCGGCGCCCAGATCGTCAACCTTCTTGCCCAGTTGCAGCGCGAGTTCGGACTGACCTACCTCTTCATCTCGCATTCCATGCCAGTTGTCCGATATGTGGCGACGCGGATTGCTGTCATGTATCGCGGCAAAATCGTGGAAATGGGAGACACGGAGCAAATTACCGAAAGGCCAAATCATTCGTACACCAAGACTCTGTTGGCCGCCACGCCGGAAGTACTCGCGTAGGGGATGCCGGCATCAGCTGGGACCCAGTATCCAAGATTGGCCGGTAACTATGCTTCTTTTGGTATCATCTAACTTCAGAGAATCAGGTTCATAGAATCCAGGCACACAGCTGCATTTCGATGGCCACGGGGCGGACCTCAAGAATTGCTGCGAAATGGCGCGTGGTAGGGTTTCGGCGACAAAACTTTAAAATCCAAGGATGGACATGAGAGAGTGTAAAGTTGTGCTGGCGTTGATGTTGGCTGTTTTTGTCTGCGCCAGTATGTGGACTGGGTGTTCATCCGGCAGCAATCTTTCGATTACCCTGACTCCGTCGGTCACGACTTCGGTAAACCCTGGCTCAAGCCTCGCCATCACAGCGTCGGTAACGAATGACAGCAGCAGCAAGGGTGTCACCTGGACCCTGACCGGACCGGGTACGTTGACAAGCCAAACCATCACCTCAGTTA
>DASVWZ010000188.1:0-10584 GCA_036392935.1 Terriglobales bacterium
TCACGGGACACGCATGGGCGGTGACTTCTATCACTTCATGCGCACCACTCCCCAGCGTGTCGTGTTCGGACTGCTCGACGTTGCGGGACAGCGCACAGAGAATCAGCACATCATCTCGGCAACTAGGACCGCATTTCAGGAAGCCGATCTCGCACGGCTCGGCGACACAGACGTCAACGAAGCCGACGCCATGATGGAACTTTGCCTGCAACTCAACCGCACCATCCTCAAGGCCGCCGACGGCGTTCGCGCCTGTCCCGCCTTTGCCGGCTGTTACCACGAAAACCTCGGCCTGATTTCCTACTTCAACGCCGGACACACTCCCGGATTGGTCCGCGACCAGTCCGGCGTGAGCGAACTCCCCGCCACCGGTCTGCCGCTCGGATTGTTCTCCCACGCGCTGTTCAACGCCTCCATCGTCGCCATCGAGCCGGGCGCCAAACTTCTGCTGGCATCCCGTGGAGTCGTCGAAGGCAAATGCAAATCCGAAGAGTTCGGCTTAAACCGCGTCAAAGAAACCCTTCACCGCTCCCAATCTCCAACCGCAAAAGAGCTTTGCGCAACAGTCCTCGATGAGGTGGAAAAGTTCATCTGCGCCCCTCCCACCCACGACGACGTCACCGCACTCGCCCTCCTCCGCCATCCCTGAAAAAAAGCCCTCGGAGTCCGAACCACCTCGCACAACCCCGACGGACTACCTACCTTCGCGTGCTTTGCGCGCCCTCTTTGCGTCCTTTGCGATTTAAGATCTTCGCCGAAAGCTGTCACAGCTACGGCTGACTGCCAATAATTTCTCCGTGTCTCTGTCATTTTTGCCGGCGTTTGATGTATCTTTTCTCTGCTACAAAAGTTCGAAAGAAAACAGCCAAGTCCAAACATGCCGCATCCGCACGCCAATCCAGCGCCCTCAACGCACTTCAACGCCTCGCCCATCCTGCTGGCCGTCCTCATGTCGATCGCAGTGTCACTCTCTCACGCGCAATCCCAACCGCCTGACCCCGCATTCCTGCAGACTTTCGAAAGAGTGAAAACCGTCGCCGCCCACAACCGCCAGCTCCTCGCCCAATATTCCTGGATGGAGCAGGACATCGTCAGCGTCAAGGGCAAAGAGACCCACGAGCAGGTTTTCGGCGTGCAACTCGGCCCCGACGGCAAACTTCAGAAAACGCCACTCGACCTTTCCGACGACGATCGCGCCCGCTTCGGCCTTCGCGCCAAAGTCGCCGAGAAAAAAATGGTCGAATACGAAGAGTACACCGAATCACTCGTCGCGCTGGCCCAACAGTACGTCCCTCCTGACGTTCGCCAGCTCGAATGGGACGCCCAGCATGGAAAACTGAAGATGGATCCCGAATCCTCCGAAACCACCTACCACATGGTGACCTCAAGCTTTGTCCAGCAGGGCGACCGCATGCTCCTGGCCTTCGACAAAACTCAAGACGATATGGTCACTCTTTGGATCGACACCTACCTCGACCAGCCTGCCAACGCCGTCAACATCGATGTTCAGTTCGCGCGCATGCCATCCGGCCCCACTCACCCATCCGCCGTCACCGGAAACCTGTCGAACAAAGAACTGATCGTCACCATCCACAACTTCAACTACCAGCATCTCTAAGCCGCCCCGCCACTACCCAATCGGAATCTCGATAAAAAACGTCGTCCCCATCCCGGCTTCCGTCTCGAACCATATTTTGCCCGAGTGTTTCTTCACCACCAGCGCATACGCAATCGACAATCCCTGTCCGGTTCCTTTGCCAATCTCTTTGGTGGTAAAAAACGGATCGAACACTTTCCCCCGAATCCCCTCCGGAATCCCCGTTCCCGTATCCATCACCGAAATCTCCACCGAATCGTCACGCCTGTGCGTGCGCACCTGGATCCGTCCCTTCACCTCGCCATAGCCTTTCTCGTTGATCGCATGGGCTGCGTTCACCAGCAGATTCAGGATCACCTGATTGATGTCGCTCGGAAAGCAACTTACCTGCGGCAGGGAATGATCCAGTTCCGTGATCACGTCGGCCACATACTTCCACTCGTTCCGCGCCACAATAATCGTCGACTCGATCGCTTTATTAATGTCAATCGCCGTCTTCTCGCTGGCATTCGGATGCGAGAACACCTTCATGGCCCGCACGATCTCAGCCACGCGGCTCGCCCCGTCCAGCGACTGCTCAATCGCCTGCGGAACCTCCGCCGCAATAAACTCAAGATCACAACCATGCTCCACTTGCGCCACTCTCTCCGCCAACCCCTGCGGAAGGGCCGTAAAATTCTCATGAATCGCACTGCGGTAAAAATTTACCAGCTCGTTCGTTGACTTCCATGAGTCCCGCAGAAACGTCAGGTTGTCCACCACAAATTGCGTCGGCGTATTGATCTCGTGCGCCACTCCCGCCGCCAGCTGCCCAATGCTCTCCATCTTCTGCGCCTGCTGCAGTTGCGCCTGGATCAGTTGCCGCTCGCTGATGTCGCGCGTGAACGCGAAAAGGTACTCTTGCCCATCGAACTCCACGTAGTTCGCCCTGACTTCAATCGGAAACACCCGCCCGTCTTTGGCCCGCTGCTTGGTTTCAAGCGTCATCGAGCGCTGCACCTTCAGTTGCTCCCAGAAGCCCTGCCACTTTTCTCTGGGAAACGTCGGATCGATATCGGACACCGACAGCTCAGCCAGTTCTTCGCGCGAATAACCCAGCGCAGCCAGCGCCGCTTCGTTCACATACAAAAATCGGCCCTCTGGATCGGCCCAAAACACGCTGTCCGAAGCATGCTCCAGAGAAAACCTCGTCAGTTGCAGATCTTTTTCCGTCCGCCTGCGCTCAGTGACATCTTCCTTGATCGCCACAAAATGAGAGATCTTCGAATCCTCATCTCGAATCGGGCAAATCACCGCCGACTCCCAATACAGCTCGCCGTTCTTCTTCCGATTGCAAAACTCGCCTCGCCATTCCTTCCCCGCAGCGATCGCCTGCCACATCTCCTGATACTCTTCCACCCTGGTATGTCCCGACTTTAAAATCCGCGGATTCCGCCCCAGCGATTCCTCGACGCTGTATCCCGTGCGCTCCACAAATTTTCGATTCACATAAATGATTCGCCCCGAAAGATCCGTAATCACAATCGAAGCCGGCGATTGTTCCACCGCCATCGAAAGCCTGTGTACCAGTGCTTCCCGCCGTTTTCGGTTGGCCGTCTCCGATCGCAGCGTCCGATTGGATTCCTCCAGCCTCGCGCTTCGTTCCGCTACTTTGCGTTCGAGCTCGGCGTTCAACGTCCGCAGCCGCTTTTCCGCTTCTTTTCTGCGCCACATTTCAAACAGAATTCTGTGGATCACAAACGCGCTGACCACAAAAATCACCAGCAGTGCCGCCATCGCCAAAGCTATTCGCTTCATCCGCTCCTGCCGGTGTCGTGAACGGCTGTCTTTCGGCGGATCGCCCACACCCTGCGACTGAAAGCCAGCCAAGCCATGCAAACATGATTTATAGCTCGGCTGATTCGGTACTCCGTTTTCGAAACGTGCAACGCCCATGCCGCGATCCGGTGCGCGGTCCATAGCGGCGACGACGGCAGATCCGCAGACAGCAGCAAAAAACATAAATGCCACTGCCAGGCCGAAACCGATTAACCGATTTCTCATACGGGTACGCGTTACTTGCAGACATCGACCGGATGCGTGTCCAGGCAAGCGAGTGTGTCCACTTTAAAGATCGGTCGCCGCTCGTCAGTCCTTTAGTTGTGACATGAGAAGGGAATCAGGCGGGGTCAGCGATTCGTGGCCAAAAAGATTACGAAGACAGAAAATAGCGCTCAGCAAAATCTAACGTCCCGCGCCGGACTGCCGATAACTCTAAAGATCTCCGCGTCACAAATAAGCGAATTCAGTCCTATTTCTCAAAACCTTCTCGCCCTTCGCGCGTCTCTCCCCAGGAGGCTTCCATGCGTCGTAAGATCGTGCCAGCCACAAAGCTCATCGCATTATTGTTCAGCGCTCTGATCATCATCCCCGTCTCCGCTCTTGCCCAAACCAGTTCCGACGCCGCCCAAGTCACCCCGCCAACCAGCGCCGCCGCCGCCGGCCAGCACGACTTCGATTCGCTCGCCGGAACCTGGAAAGCGCATACCAAATACCGCGCTCATCCCTTCGCCCCATCCGATCCCTGGATCGACTTTGACGGCACGGAAACCTTCTCAAAAATTTGGGACGGCGCTCTGCTCGAAGTATCCGCAGGCGCCAACACCAATGGTCCGGTCGGCCTCATGCTCTACACCTACAATCCCCAGAGCCACCAATGGTCTGTCTATTTCGCGAGCAAAAAAGACGGCAAGGTCGGCCTGCCCAATGTCGGCGAATTTAGGAACGGGCAGGGGGAGTTTTTCGTGCAGGACACGCTCAACGGCAAATCCATGCTGAACCGTTACATCTGGTCGCAGACCGCCTCCAGTTCGCCGCACTTCGAGGAATCATGGTCGGCCGACGGCGGACGCACCTGGCAGACCGTCAGGATTGTCGACTTGGCCCGCATCGGCGAGGGCCCCACCAATGCCCACCCCGCAGGGAACTCCGAACCCTGAACCGGTTCGCGCTCAGGCCACTTCTTCGCGCGTTCCCCGCGAGGCTACATCCCGGCTCCAACTTTCTATTTCGCCTGCATCAGCCGCGCAATTACTGCGGCAACCTTATCGAGCGTTTGCTTCATGCCCTCCAATTGACCGGTCTGGATTGCGTTCTGCATGGTTTCATTTCCAATAAAGGTGACTTTCGTCTGGCCGTTCCCCAGGTCCTCAAACAGAATCGTGTCGCGCGCACCTTCTATCGCCTCATGCTCGCTTCCTAATTCCGCGGCCTCCATCTTGTTTCCCTCCGAGTCGGAAAAGTACATGGAGGAAACGATCTTCTCCTGCGGAACAATCTCGTAGTATTCCCCGGCAGTCCAGCCCTCCTGCCCATCCGGCGTTCGCATGCAGTAGAGAAATTTTCCGCCCACGCGAAAATCCATCTGGCAAAAAGGCGCGGTAAAACCCTTCGGCCCCCACCACTGCTTGACATATTTCGGGTCCGTCCACGCCTTCCAAACCAGTTCGCGTGGGGCATCAAAAACTCGTGTGACCACCAACCGTTCGATTTCATTCACTGTGCTTTCTGCCATGTCCAACCTCCGCTTTCATTTGACTCACAACCGATTCCAGCTTGTCGAAACTTTCTTCCCAGAATTGCCGGTAACTGATCGCCCAGTCGCTGACCGTCTTTATCGCCTCCGGCCTGAGCCGGCAAACACTCTCTCGTCCGCGCTTGGTCTTGATCACAATCCGCGCCCGCACCAGGTAGGCAACATGTTTTGAAATCATCTGCTGTGAGAGTGCAAACGGTTTCGTCAATCCATGCACCGAGGCCGGTCCGCGCGAAAGCCTTTCGATCATCGCCCGGCGGGTCGGATCCGACAAAGCCGCAAATGTTGTACCCAGACTATCCACAACCATATGGTAGTGGATTATCCGCGCATGTCAAGCGCGAATTTGATCAAATCGGGGACAAACGGATGGAGTGCACCCCACGGAAGTGACCCCAATTCCAAAGCGGTGAGGCCGCAGCGGCAGAAAATCTACCACCCGCCTTTTATTGAACGATGACCCAACCTTTCGACGAGCCGATTTCACCACTCTGCCGAAGGCCGTCGCCGAAGCGCGAAGCAGCGCAGGCGACAAAAGAAAAAAAACTGCCCGACCTCTGAAGAACCCCACCATTCCCAGCCTCGAGGCTTTCCCGCACCCGACGCCGAAAGGTGCCTGATCCTCCGGCCAGTTTAATTCACCGAGTCGTTCCTCGAGCGAGATTCGACGCGCGCCTCGACCAGGGTCGCCCTCGCGCGAGGCACTCGCGACGAGGGCAGCGTCCCCGCGCCGCGAATAGAGAAATCACCGCAATGATCTGTTTGGCAAGCAGGCTTGCCAACCCAGGTTCACGCCCCGCTTCTGGGCGTTAGCCTAGGGAACCATGCAATACCGGCCACCCGACTCAATCCCGCCTTTTGGCTTAGGCGGGCTGACAACAAAACGAACTGAGCGAAACCAAATGGAGTGTTCTGCGAACGAAGCCCCCCTGAAGACCGCGTAGCTGACCGGTTCAGCGTCGCCCTCGCGCGAGGCACTCGCGGCGAGGGCAGCGTCCTCGCGCCGCAAATAAGCGTAATCAAGGCGACCACGATGGCCGACTCCTACGCGAATCTGACCTCGAAAGTATCGGGCAACCTGTACGGTACTACCAGCGAAGGAGAAAACCGAGGCCAGGATTATGGTTCGGCAGGCTGCGCACCGTGTTCAAGATTACACCTGAAAATGCGAAGCCACTGAAGCGCCGCTAGCCGCAGCCCCGCACAGGCCGTCCTATGACACTCCGATCGGTGCGGAACCTTCCCCGCTTTGCCGCCGGCCCAGAACTCGGCGAGTGTTGACCTAGCCTCGCGCAGAGCGCGCACGCGCGAACAAACATGGGATTCAATCCGCGGGCCGCGCCAACCTTCTAAACGTTTACCGATTACGAAACATCGTCGATGACCTCTGATAACCACATAACAACTATATGTCCTGATTTTTGACGCAGCTAGCCCCCCGTCTACTTATTCAATTTTCTTTTTTCGCCAATTTCGTTGTCAATCATTCTTACGGCGAATTCAATTAGCTTTTCCCAAAATGGAACTAGACCCGTCCCGCCAATTCTGCATTCTCCCTTCTGACTTCGCTTTCCCGACTGACTCCCGACTCCCGATTACTGCTGCAACTAAATTATTAGTAACTTTTCCCAACCTCGCACGTCTATTGTTTTGAAAGGAGTTAGGTCGTGCCGCCATCGAAGTCGCCAACCCTGACCGAAGCCGAACTCAGGCTCATGGACGTCCTCTGGCAAAAAGGCCCGTCGACCGTTCAGCAGGTTTTGGACGCCCTGCCGGCGCAGCCCGCGCTCGCCTACAACTCCGTTCTCACCACCATTCGCATCCTCGAGCGCAAGGGCTATGTTGAACATTCTAAAGACGGTAGAGCGCACGTCTACGCTCCGCGCGTGGAGCGCCAGCAAGCCAGCCGCTCTGAAATCGGCCATCTCGTCAACCGCTTCTTCAAGAACTCCAAAGAGCTCCTAGTACTTAATATTCTCGAAGAACACGGAATTGAGGCCAATGAAATCAATCGTTTACGCGATCTCCTGAATCGGCAATTAGGCGGCGGGCCGGGAAGCGATCCGCCCGAAAAGGAGCCTCGCTAATGCCCCATTTTCAATCACTTGCCAACTTTTTCGCCTCCGGGCTGCTGTCCTCGCTCGTCCTCGGCACCGTCATCGCCGTCGCCGCCTGGGCGTTTCTGCGCCTAAGCGGGACTCAAAGCTCGCGCGCCCGCTTCGCCGTCTGGTTTTCAACCCTACTATTAGTCTTTATTTTACCGTTACTTAGCTGGATATCCTCCGGCTCAGCCGCGCCCGAAACCCATTCTGGATTGAGGCTACCGGCCTTCGTCGCCATCGCCATCTTCGCCGTCTGGATCATCGGCGCCTCGCTCGCACTGCTCCGCGTCGGGTTCGCTTTTCATCAATCGATTCGTCTCCGCGCCACCAGCCATCAGATTGAATCAAAAGAGCTTGCTGACATAGCGGCCAGCTTAACCGGCAACTTCCGCGGCGCCGAACTCCGCCTCTCCAACCAGGTCAACACCCCAACCGCCATTGGTTTTTTCCGCCCCGTGATCCTCATCCCATCGTGGGCGCTTAACGAGCTTTCTTCCAATGAGTTACAGGCAATCCTAATCCACGAGCTCGAGCATCTCCGCCGCTGGGACGACTGGACCAACTTCGCCCAAAAAGTCGTATCGGCCTTATTTTTCTTTCATCCCGCCATTTGGTGGATGGACCGCAACCTCGCTCTTGAGCGCGAAATTGCCTGCGATGACGCCGTCCTCGCCCGCACCCCCGACCGCCACGCCTACGCCGCGTGCCTGCTTCGCGTCGCCGAAAAAAGCTTGCTGCACAAGGGTTTAGCGCTGGCCCAGGCCATTATCGGCCGCGTCGGTCAGACCACGCTTCGCATTACCCAGATACTCGCCGGCGCGCGCCCCGCAAAGCATGTCTTCAAGCCAGCCGCGTACATCCTGGCTGCTGGCTCGCTTTCGAGCGTTCTCTTCCTAGCCCAAACGCCCTTGGTCAGCTTCGAATCCGAGCTGCCGTCGCTGGCCCAATCCGCTTCGTCTGAAAACTACGCGAACCTTGCGTCAGAACGCGAATCTGCGCCCCCGCCGCACCTCGTGATGGCCGGCTTCCGCGAGCCGGAAACTGCTTCGAATCAGCCACTTGCACCAACGCGATCGAAAGCCCCGAACCGGATCTCGACCCCGCGCGCCCTGCAATCCGCGCGTGTGTCTGAAGACGTCATGCCATCTGGCTTGACCGAAGCCCGCTTCCTCCAGGCCCAATTGATTCAAGCCCAATTAATTCAGGCCCAATTCCTTCAGGAGCAGATGTTTGCCGCCCACGCGCGCTTCATCGAGTCGCTGCTCACCGACGCCCCTGCGCCTTTTGTGCTTATGATTCAGCAAGATCCGCGCCAGAACGAAATGTTGTTCGTGGTCTGGCACGCAGGTCCCGCGCCCCACTCCATGCAACGCATAATCCCAGCAAGGAAAATCTAAGGAGACAAACTTACGCACAAATATGCCCGTGTTCGTATAACAACTAAAAGATTAGTAGCAAGTACAGGAAACAGAAGTAAAAGAAATAAACCAAAGAAAACAAAGGAGAAACTGAACCAATGAACCACACCTTTAAAGACAGCTTCCGCCGATGGGCCGGCATCTCTTTGCTTGCCATCGCCGCGCTTGCATCTGGAATAACTTTTAATTCGCTGCGCCCTGGCTCCGCCAGCGCTGCAGCTCCAACCCCAGCCGCTGCACCACTTAGCGACGATTCCGTGAGTCCGCTGCTCTCGCTCGATAAAGCCATGGAAAACCTGGCTTCCCGCGTAACTCCAGCCATCGTCAACGTCGCCGTCACTTCGCACGCAAAAAATGACGGCCCCGACGCCCAGCAGGAAATGCCCGACGACATGCAACAATTTTTTGGTCCCGGCATGCCTGGCATGCCCGGGGGACCTAACGGTCCGAATTTCCGCTTCCGCGGCAACCCGCAGCAACCGCGCATTGAGCACGGCATTGGCAGCGGCGTAATTATTTCGCCCGACGGCTACATCGTCACCAACAACCACGTGGTCGATGGCGCCACCGAAATCCGCGTCACCATGAGCGACCGCCGCATTCTCACCGCCAAGCTCATTGGCACCGATCCGTTGACTGACCTTGCCGTCATCAAAATCGACGGCAGCAATTTCCCCAGTGTTCCGTTCGGCGACTCGACCGTGCTCCAGCCCGGCCAGACCGTGCTTGCCTTTGGCAACCCCTACGGACTGCGCTTCACCGTCACTCGCGGCATCGTGAGCGGTCTCAACCGTCCCAATCCGTTCGGCGACGACCGCCGTAAACCCGGCGAGTTCATCCAGACCGACGCCGCCATCAACCCCGGCAACTCCGGCGGTCCGCTGGTCGACGCGCGCGGCCAGGTCATCGGCATCAACACCTTCCTGCTTTCGCCCTCGGGCGCATTCGCAGGCATGGGCTTTGCCATCCCCACGCAGATCGTCAAGCCGACGGTTGACAGCCTCATCAAATACGGCAAAGTCAGCCACGGATACATGGGCATCGGCATCAGCGACGTCACGCCCGAGAACGCCAAGTTCTTCAACCTGCATGACGCCAACGGCGCCGTTGTAACTCAGGTTGAAAACGGTTCGCCCGCATCGAAAGCCGGCGTCAAAGTCGGCGACGTGATCACCGAACTCGACGGCCGCAAGATCGCCGATGCCGGTGCGCTTCAGGTCGAAGTCGGACAGAAGCAGCCCGGAACCGAGATCAAACTCGAGGTCATGCGCGATGGCAAGTCCGTCAACGTGCCCGTCACGCTGGCTGACATGAACAAATCGAGCGAAGAGACCAAGGAAGCCAGCGCCGGCGATCACGGCAAAATGCGCTGGGGGATTGGCATCTCCGATCTCACGCCCGATATGCGCGAGCAATTACAGGCGCCGAAGGATCTTCACGGTGCCCTAATCGGGCAAGTCCAGCCCGGCAGCCCGGCCGATGACGCCGGTCTGCAGCAAGGCGACGTCATCATGCAGGTCAACCGGCATGATGTCGACAGCGCCTCCGATGTGCAGAAGCAGCTTTCCAGCGTGCCCAAAGGACAAGACGCGCTGGTGCTGGTGTGGTCAAACGGCGGCAACACCTTCCGCGTCCTCCATGCGCCGGAAGGTTCATAAGCCCACGACGCTCACGCCGGGGCGGACGCCTCGTCCGCCCTGGCGGAGCGATCCCGATCGGGAGGGCACGAGTTCACTCGTGCCGAAAATCGAGGGTCCAAACCGGGGACATAATTGACAAAACAGACCGGGGAGATGGTTGACAGTTTGGTCCGTTCACAGAAGGCGGCTAGAACAAAGCATGCCTTGGAAAGTGAGCGGAGTGGTGGAGAAACGCAAGCAGTTCGTGGAGGAG
>DASVWZ010000189.1:0-4305 GCA_036392935.1 Terriglobales bacterium
GTCGCGGGAGGCGACGCTCGCCGGCGACAAGGCGATCTGTTCGAACTCTGGCGTAGTGGAGTTCTTAGGGGGTCGAGTTTGTCGTCGTTCTTCTCTTTGTGTTGCCTGCGAGCTACGCTCTACGGCAACCGCCTTCGGCAGAGTGGTATTTATTTTTCTTTGCTTTGATGCAAATGATCCTCTCCGCCGGGTGAAACCCGGGCGCTAAACGCGCTCTTCGGTTTGGCAGTCATTACGGCAGGCTCAAGTTGCGCCCTCGGGTTATAGTCATTTCAAGGAACCTGCCCTCAGCGGCTAAAGCCGCGACTTTTTGGGTCGTAATCGGCACGGCTGAAGCCGTGCCCTCCCGATGGCGTTCGTTGCGCGAACCCAAAGGCAACGGCGGCGTCGACGGGGCGCTGGAAGATCCTTTATTTGAGCGGCGATGGAGCGGGTAATCGGTACGGTATGGCTTGCGCACTTATCTTCTTGGCTGTTGGCCAAACGCAAGGTCCCTCGGCTGCGGCGATCGCTCGCGTTGCGAGCGATCGTCCTTGCTCGGGATGACAGTGGTAAGGGTATGGGTGTGCCGTCGCAATGACAATGGATAGAGGAGTGGTTATGGCACGACTGAAGGCATGCCTTGATACGAACCATCCCTCAGCGGCTAAAGCCGCGCCTTTGGGGCCGTAATCGGCACGACTGAAGTCGTGCCCTCCCGATTAGTCTTCTGCCACTACGGTACAGCTGAGGCTGTGCCCTCCCGATGGGGTTGGTTGCGCGAACCCAAAGGCAACGGCGGCGGACAGGAGTGTCCGCCCCACACGGTTCGTCGTACTGCGCGCCAGATCCCTCCGCCCGCTGGTGCAAGCGCGGGCGTTCGGGATGACGACGTTGTTGGGTCGAGATTTGTTTCCAGACAATGATTATTTCAACTGGACGCCGCCGACGACGGTCTGCATGTTGGTGCCGTTGGAGGAATCCATCCAGCTTGTTATGAATCGGGCGGCGATGAATTTGTCGTCGACCCAGGTGTTGCCGGGGTAGTCGCCGATCCAGCCGTTACCGTCGGTTGATAGTGGCTTATGGAGCGTCGGAGACTGGCACCGTGCTGATCTTGAAGATGGTGCCGAAGCCGTAAGCCCCGCCCCCGGTTGTGGTTCCGTACAGGTTTCCCTGCCCGTCGATGATCAGGCTGTTGGGGTGGGATCCGTCCTGGCAGCCGGCCGTGCAGAAATTGTGCAAGACCTTCTCCACGCCCGCGGTTGTGATTTCGTACGCCACGCCATAGCCGCTGCTGCCGCCTTCTTCGGTGGTTCCGTACAGGTTTCCCTGGGCGTCGCGCGCCAGTCCGGTGATCGGGTAGATGCCCTTTGGCGCCGATCCGGTGTGCTGGTTTACGGTGAAGCGGTGCAGCACGTGCTCCTGGTCATCGGGGCCGACCTTGAAGACCGTCCCCGTTTTGTACGGCTCCCCTCCGTTCCTGGTGGTCCCGTACAGGTCGCCGTTGGCGTCCATGAGAAGGTTTGCAACTGGGGTGCCACCGTCGGGCGGGTTCTTGAAGGCGTGCAGCACAGTTTCCTGTGTGCCGGTGAGCTCGAAAACTACTCCGCAGCCGGTCCCATCGCAATCGTCGAGGTTGCCGCCGTAGGCAGTGGTGCCGTAGAGGTTACCCCTTGTGTCCGCTGTAAGACCGCCGATCGGCTCCGCTCCGTCTGCTTGCCCCGTGAATGGGTATAGCACAGTCTCTTTTCCTGCCTCCACCTTAAATACCACCCCGTTTCCCGTAGGTCCGCCTTCAGATGCGGTTCCGTAAATCCCGCCGGATGGACCGACGATGACTCCGGAGGACGGTACCGCGCCGTCTGCTCCTGTGAAGCGGTGCAGGACGGTCTCGCCGTCGCCGTCGATCTTGAATACGGTTCCGCAGTCGCATCCCCTTGTATAGCCCCCGAACTCAGTGGTGCCATAAAGAATTCCATTCGCATCGATTGTCAGACTTCCGATGGGCTCCGAGCCGTCTGGCCCGCTGAAGTTGTAGAGCACAGTTTCGTTGCTGCTTGCGTCCAGTTCGAACGCAGTCCCGCATCCCGTAAAGCCGGAGCAGGTGTCGTTCTTCCCGCCCTCAAGTGTAGTGCCATACAGGTTCCCGGCACCGTCCATGGCCAGCCCGCCAAAGGCGTAGTCGCCGTCGTTTGGGGGACCAGCGAAGTTATGCAGAACCGTGAGGGTCTGGGACCCGGCCGGGGCGCTCGCGACAAGCGTCAGTGCGACAATGCTGGCCAGGGCGAGTAGCCGTGGCAGCCCGTTCGGGGTCTGACGCGACGGGCTGCGCAGACGGCCGGCGCGAGGGCGTAGCTGCGTAGTATTCACCATCCTCCCTAGTTGAGACATCCCCCGGCCGGGCAGGTCCCGAAGACGTCGACCTCGCCATTAGTGCCCATGTACACATATCCGTTGAACACCGTCGGAGTCGGGAAGCCGCTTGCGTTAGACAACGCGATCAGGGCGAGCAGGCAGAATGCGCCCCCCCCGGCTTAACTAAACGGGTAGACATGGACGACCTCCTGAAGCCAAAGAAATGGCTATGGCAGGATCCCCCTATCCCGCTGGGAGGGAAATTTATCAGCGGGCGGAGGGGATGTCAATGGGACTTTGGACTTCAGGGGCAAGCGGTCAGCCATCAGTCGTCAGTCGTAAGGAAAGGCGTCGTACGTCCTGCGTCGTACGTCGTTCGCAGGGGCGTCGTTGGCCGTCAGTCGTCGGTCGTCAGGTACAACTTGATCGGGGATCTGGCGCGGGGAGCGGGGACTGGCGGCTGATCCGGCGGTATGATCCGGCGTTATAATCACCCATGCCGAGTTTGCGCGAACAGATCGCGACCACCGCGCTGACGGTGACCAAGTTCCGCGAACTGTTGCGCACCATGCGCGACAACCGGCCCGGCGACAATCTGGAGCTGGTAAAAAAAGCCTACGAATTTTCCCAGGAACACCATGCGGGGCAGACGCGCGCTTCGGGCGAGCCGTATCTGGTGCATCCGCTGAGCGTAGCGCTGGTGCTGGCGGAGATGCGGATGGACCCTACGGCCATTGCCGCCGGCCTGCTGCACGATTCGGTGGAAGACACGTCGGTGACGATTGTCGATATCCGGAAAGAATTTGGCGAGCAGGTGGCGCACATTGTTGAGGGCGTGACCAAAATCAGCCAGATCGATTTTGCCAGCCGCGAGGAGCAGCAGGCGGAGAACCTGCGCAAGATGATGCTGGCGATGGTGGATGACATCCGGGTGGTGCTGATCAAGCTGGCGGACCGGCTGCACAATATGCGGACGCTGGAGCACTTGACGGAGCCGCGGCGGCAGAAGATTGCGAAAGAGACGCTGGAAATTTATGCGCCGATTGCGCACCGGCTGGGCATGGGGAAGATTCGCGGCGAGCTGGAGGATTTGGGATTTCAGTATCTGGACCCGATTGCGTACAAGCAGGTGCATGACGCGGTGGAAGCGCGGCGCAAGGAGGGGGAAAAATTTCTGGCGCGCGTGGAAGGCTTGCTGACGGAGAAGCTGCGCGAGGCGGGGATTCAGGCGCGGACGGAGAGCCGCATCAAGCGGCTATATAGCATTCATACCAAGTTGCTGCGGCAGAAGATCACGGTGGACCAGGTTTACGATTTGTGCGCCATGAGGATCATTACGGATTCGCTGCAGGACTGCTATGCGGTGCTGGGAATTGTGCACAACATTTGGCGTCCGGTGCCGGGGCGGATCAAGGATTTTATCGCCATGCCGCGGCCGAATTTTTACCAGTCGCTGCATACCTCGGTGATTACGGAAGATGGGACGCCGTTTGAGTTGCAGATCCGGACGGAAGAGATGCACCGCGTGGCGGAAGAAGGGATTGCGGCGCACTGGAAATATAAGGATGGGCCGGTTTCGGCGGTGGATGAACAGCGGCTGGCATGGCTACGGCAGGTGGTGGAGTGGCAGCGGGATGTTTCCGATCCGAGTGAGTTTTTGTCGACGCTGAAAATCGACCTGTTTCCGGAAGAGGTTTACACGTTTACGCCGAAGGGCAAGGTGGTGGTGCTGCCGCGGGATTCGACGCCGATCGATTTTGCGTACACGATTCATACCGAGGTTGGGCACAGTTGCGTGGGCGCGAAGGTGAACGGGAGGATGGTACCCCTACGGCACAAGCTGCACAGCGGCGATATTGTCGAGATCCTGACGCAGCCGGGGCATAAGCCGAGCCGGGATTGGCTGGGGGTGGTCAAGTCGTCGCGGGCGAGAAATAAGATCAAGCACTGGCTGAATATTCATCAGCG
>DASVWZ010000190.1:0-48848 GCA_036392935.1 Terriglobales bacterium
ATGGTGGCGAGATCGTCGGGGCGGATGGTCTGGGCCTGCGCGTCGAATTGCGGATCGCGATAGGGAGGGCCTTCGGCGGTGAGGCGATGCATGGGAAAGGCATGCGCGGTTTCGACGGGATCCATGATGACGATTTTTTCAAGCGGAGTGCGGCTTTGAATGGCCTGGATTTTTTGCAGATGAGCTTCCGATGAAACAAAGATGGCGCGGGCACCGGAGTCGTTGAGCAGGTAGGCGGTTTGATCGCCAGTGAGCGTGGTGTAGATGGGGACAACGACGGCACCGAGCAGCAGGCAGGCGAAATCGGCGATGGTCCACTCGGGGCGGTTTTCGCTGAGGATGGCGACGCGGTCGCCTTTCTTGATTCCCCAGGCGCGCAACGCCTGAGCAGTGCCGACCACGCCCTGGTAGAGCTCCTGCGACGAAATGGAAACCCACTGGATGGCCTGACGGTGCATCATGACGACGCGGGACTCGCGTTCCACGACGGCGAATAGGATGTCGTTGAGGGTGCGCAGGCTGACGCGGGATATTTGCGAAAATGCCATTCGGTGCTGATCGCTTACTTCAGCCGCTTTCACGCCGATCTACACTGCTCCCGAGAAAAATGTAATGCTTTACGGGGCGCGAGGCAACGCCGGAAGATGGCCATCGCGTCGGATTGTTGAGAGAATAGATACCCGAAAGGAGCTGTTTATGAACAAAAAACTGGCACTGGCGGCGATGCTACTGGCAGCCATTGCGGGAAGCGGCCGCGCGCTGGCTGCGGACAAGACGCCTCCGCCACCACCGGCACTCAAGGTGGGCGATATGGCGCCGGATTTCAAACTACAGTATTTCGACGGGAACGATCTGAAGGATGTGACGCTAAGCGAGTACCGCGGGAAGAAGAATGTAGTGCTGGCGTTTTACATTTTTGCGTTTACCGGGGGTTGAACCCAGCAAATGAAAAACTTCCAGCAAAATCTGCAAAAGCTGGAAGCTGCCGACACCCAGGTCCTGGGTGTGAGCATGGACAGCCCCTTCGCCAACCACGCATTCGCCGAACAAATTGGAGTGACGTTTCCCCTGCTGAGTGACTGGGGCGGCGACACCACGCGCAAGTACGGGATTTACCTGGACAAGTACAAAGCGGCCCGCCGGATAAATTTTCTCATTGGCAAAGATGGGAAGATTCTGGAGGAGCAGATCGATAAAGAGGCCATCGATCCGACAAAGATTGTGGATGCGTGCCAGCGGCCGAAGTTGAAGGAGTGAGAAGTCAGACGGAGGAGCTTTGCGATCTTTGCGGCGACGCTTTTACCGCAAAGATCGCGAAGAACTAGCGCGAAGAGCGCAAAGGGGGGTTAACGGGTGCGACGTTTGAAGAATACGTCCGGCAAGCGGATTGCCCGCGGGGCGAATGAACGATTCCTCAAAAGCGGCATCAGGATCAAAGACGTCTACGGCGTGCTCGAATAAAACCGCCTGCAGATCTTTGCGCTTTCCTTTCAACCAGCGGCGGCCGGAGGGTTCCGGCCGCTTTTTTATTTGCGAATCTGAATGCTCAGAAGAGCAGGTGCAGCGACATCATGATGTTGCGCGGGGCGCCGATGGTGGAACTGACCAAGCCGAGCGTCGATTGGCTTGCGGGTGTCACTGTGAGGTTCGACGGATTTACGGAATACAGGCTGGCGATGTTCGCACCGCGGCTCAATCCGGGCGTGTAAGTTGGGAACGGGTTGAAGAATCCATTCACGGTGGCGATCTGGCCGGGAATGTCAAAGCTAGGCGTGTTGGTCAGGTTGAAAATGTCGAAGGTGTATTTCAGGTTGAAACGCTCCGTCAGGCGCGTGTTTTTCACGAAGGAAAGATTGAAGACCTTCTGAAACGACTGCCGGAAGACGTTGCGATAACCGTTGGCGAAGTCGGTTTCGAAGACGTCGCAGGCGCCGTCGGGATCGCAAGCGGGAACGCCTTTTTGACCGGGCGAGAGCAATGGGATGGTGAATGCCGCCGGATTCAGGGCGGGAAGACCGAAAGCACCGCTCTTGCCGGTGGTGGCGGTTTTGGGAGTGAATCCGGGCGCGAGAGGAAGAATCGGGTTGGTGATGCCATCGTTGGTGCTGTAGTAAACGCCGCCGGCGGCGCCGGAATAATCGATCACGCTGTAAGGTTGGCCGCTCTGAAAGACCCCTGTGCCTTGCACGCCCCAGCCGTTAGTGAACATAGAGGCCACGGTATTGTTGCGAACGAAATTCGGCAAAGTGTAGGACATGTTCAAGGTGAAAACATGGGTGCGGTCGAAGTCTGAGGAGCCGTAGCCCTCAGCGACATTCTGCGGGTTATTTCCGGTGTAGAACAAGCCCAAAGCGCTCTGCTCATCGAGGGCGTGAGAGTAGGTGTAGGAAAAACCGCCCTGGAAGCCGTGGGTCATGCGTTTTTCCACGTGAACCAGCAGGCCGTTGTAGTTGGAGTTGCCGTTGGTGGTGTAGCTGACCGAGTTCACACCGTATCCAATGTAGGGCACGCGGAGGTCGGTGTTGCCGCCGTCAGCGGTGGCGAAGGGTTCGGAGAGCAGCGGTTTGCCGGTAGAGGCGTCGGTGACCTGGTAGCCGTAACTGACCTTCTGGCCGTTGACCGGATTGCCAGTAGTGGCGATCTGGGCCTGGTTGAAGGGGATGGGAATGACTTCGTGATGGCCAGTGTTGCCGACGTACCCGATATCGATGGCGATTGTGGGCCGCGGCTGATACTGGAGATCAAGCGTGTAGTTAATGGTGTAAGGCAGCTTGTTGGCGGCATTGTAATCACCGAAGGGGTAGACGGCTGCGCCGGCCTCGATCGCGGGAATGTTGGGCAGATAGGTTGAAGCGAAGGTTGCGGGATTGGCGGTGGGAGGAGCGGGACGCGTAGTGCCGAAGGGGTTGGACAACGTCGCTCCGGGAAGGGCGGGGGTGGGAACAAACAACGGGGGTTCCTGGGTAACGCCAAATGGGCCGCTGATAGCGCCACCGGCACCGGGCGAGAGATAAGAGAAAAGCTCGCCGCGGTCATAATACATGCCGGCGCCGCCGCGGATGACAAACTTATCGTTGAAAGACCTTGGGCTGTAGGCGAAGCCGATGCGCGGGGCGAATCCCCACTGGCGGCCGGTGAGGGTGCTGGCGCTCACGCCGGGAGTGTGGAAGTTGGGGTTGTTACCGGCGACGACGAAGCCGCCGTTGTTGAGGATGGTGTTGCTCGAGAAATCGTAGGCGTAGCGGGCGGGATCGAAGTTAAAGAAGTTGCCGTATTTTTCGGTCATGCCGCCGTGGCGGTCGAAGCGCAGGCCGAGGGTCAGGCTCATATTGGAGCGAACCTGGAATTTGTCCTGGACATATAGTCCCTGATCGTTGGCGCGGTAATAGCGGTTGGCGTTGCCCTGATAGAAATTCGAGCCGATGAACTGGAGGTTCGAGGTGCAGTCGTAGGGGGAGACAGCGGGGACGGTAGCAATGACGCCGGTGATGAACTGGGACATGCTGCACGAGCTGATATTTGCTGTGTCAGTCTTATTGTTGCGAATGTTGAGCTGAGTGAAGGGGAAGCTGGCGCCAAAGGTGAGCGTGTGCTTACCGGCTGTCCAGGTGGCGTCGGTGGCGGGCATGATGCGGTTCTGGAAGACGCCGGTGCGAGTGAAGCCGCCGGGGTATCCGCCGGGGCCGATGCTGATGGATTGGCCGAAGATCGCCGGGTTGAGATTGCCGATGTTAATTCCGGGAAAGGTCGGCAAATTAAAGAGGTTGATGCCAAGGTCGGCGGCGTTGAATAACTGATCGTTGTAATTGTAAGCCTTCATGCGGATCAGGCCGAGGGTCTGAGTCCAGAAGAAGTGCTTGGTTACGGTGACGGCGTTGTTGATGCTGCCGACCTGGCTGCCTGCGTCCATGAACTGACTGAATCCGCTGACGTTGGAGAAGGCGTAGGGAGAACTGCCGGGGTCGTGCTGGTAGAAGTACTTCAGAGAAAGAGTGTCTTTCTGGCTGGCGTTCCAGTCGACGTCGCCGACGACGTGGTCGGACTTGAAACGCGCAGTGCCGGGGATGGATGCGTTATAGCGGATGGGCCCGCCCATCAAGGCGCCACCGAGGTCGGCGGCACCGAACTGATCGCTGGGCACGAGATATTGTCCGTTGGGAAGCTTGTAGTTGAAGAGGGCGGTAGCAACGGGGCTCAGTGGGGTGTTGGGGGGCAGGGAGGTAAAGGAGTCGGCGTTGGCCACGTTGATGAGCGCGGCGTTGCTGCGATCATCGGTGAGCCCGGGCGGAACGACGAGGCGGGAGATGCCGGTAGCCTGGTCAGAGACGTGAACGTGCTGATAGGCAAGGAATCCGAATAGTTTGTTCTTGATGATGGGGCCACCGAAAGTACCGCCGGCGGTCCAGCGATGCAGGTCGGGATTCTTCTCATTGTCGGGAATAGTGGGATCGGACTTATAGAAGAATGGCGCGGCATTCAGCCAGTTGGTCTCGCGGTTACCGTAGAGTTCGCCGTGCCAGTCGTTGGTACCGGCCTTGGTACTGATGTCGATGTGTGCACCGTTAGTGGAGCCTTGCTGGGTGTCGTACATCGAAGTGTTGACGCGCAGTTCCTCGATGGTTTCCGGCGGAGGCGTGGGGAGGGCCTGGCCGATGGCGAGATAGACGGAGGTGCTGCTCTGGATGTCCCCGCCGCCGCCGGGGCCTTGCGTACCGGTGTTGAGTACGACGCGGTAGGAGGCAACCTGGCTGGTGCTCTTGCCGTTAAAGAGGTTAGTGGCGTCGACGCCGTTCAAGAGAAATGTGTTGCTGGTATCGCGCTGGCCGTTGGCCCAGATGGGCTGATTGCCGAGGCCGCTGTTGCTGCCGGTGCTGTTGAGCAATTCGGCATTGACACCGGGTGACAAAACGGCGAGTTGGGTGAAGCTGCCGGTGGCGAGCGGGATGGTCTTGATCTGTTGGGTGTCAAGAATGTAGCCGTTGGTGGTGTCGACGGCGTTGAGCATGGGCTCGGCCTGGACGGTCACAGATTCGTTGACCGATCCGACTTTGAGTTGTGCGTTCAGCGTGACAGTGCGGTCGGCCTGTAAGAGAATGCCGGGAGTTTTTTCGGCGTTAAAGCCGTCACGGGTAAAAGTCAGGGTGTAGTTGCCGATGGGCAGATTGGCCAGCAAATAGGAGCCGTTGCCGTCGGTCTTGACGCTTCGAGTGAGTCCGGTCTGATCGGCGACGGCGGTTACCTGTACGTCAGGCAAAACGCTGCCGGAGGGATCGGTGACGGTCCCGGTGATGCCGCCGAGGGTTTGCTGGGCGGCGGTGTAAAGCGATAGCGAAAGAGCAAGAATTACAGGCGCAACAATAGAGCTGACACGTAGCTGACGTCGCGAAAACATGATTTCCCCCGCACGAAGTGGAAACGCGTTACCGACTCAAACTGGTTGGAGCAAATTTTTTTCAAGTTCTTGGAATGCCGGACAAACTACCGCTCGGCTGCGGGCATTGTCAAGGGATTTGTGATCGAGATCACGCAGAAGGCGGACGTGGCGCAGAGTGCGCTTGCCATCGCGGGTCGGGCTGAGTATTATGCTTGGCGGTATGGCTGCCATTAAAACTCCTGCACCGTCCAAGTTGCGTCAAAAAGGCCAGCTCATGTCAGCGTCGGAAATCGAACGGACGCTGGTTCGGCTGGCACATGAGATTGTCGAAAAGAACGGCGGCGGCGAATCGCTGGCTTTTGTCGGCATACGGCGCCGGGGCGTGCCGCTGGCGGAGCGTTTGGGCAAGCTGGTGCAGCGCATCGAAGGCGCGCCGGTTCCGGTGGGGCAGCTCGACATCAGCTTTTACCGCGACGATCTGTCTACCGTCGGGCCAAAACCGGTGGTGCAGGCGGCTTCGGTGGGCTTTCCGGTACAAGGGAAAAATATTGTGCTGGTGGATGACGTTTTGTATACCGGACGCACGACGCGTTCTGCGATGGATGCGCTATTTTCGGAGGGAAGGCCGCGCAGGGTGCAACTGTGCGTGCTGATTGACCGCGGGCATCGTGAATTGCCGATTGAGGCAGCGTTTGTGGGGCGGATGGTGCAGACCAGCGATAGTGAAGTAATCGAGGTCAAGCTGACCGAGGTCGATAATCAGGATAAGGTTCTGTTGATGGAGCGGTAAAAGGGCCGCACTCGAAAAGAATTCTTGCCGACTCGTAGCCCCTGGTGTACAGTTCCGGTTTCCGTCGTTTTAGTGGCTGTCGAACCTCGATGAGGAAAGGCCGTTCCATGGACCTGTTTCATCGGCAATTGAAGAAGAGCGATCTGCACACCGGCCGTGAATGCCGTTTTTGCTCACAAGCTGACCCTGAATTTTATAAACGCCAGCCGATCGACCGGCTGGTGTCTTCCAAGCTCGAGGACGTGGCGGCATCCCACTTGACCGAAGAGGGACACGTGCAGCACCGGCTTGTTGAACTGCGAAGAAGACGAGCGACGATAATGGTTCAAGCTTTGCCGGTATCTGCATGAGCGGGAACAGCTTGTTTAACCTCACAATGCCTGGTGACGCGCCTCAGCGACTTTCCACAGGCGGGACGCATAGAATAGACCCATCATGATTACTGAAACTTTACCAGCCAACCAGGAATCATCCGATCTTAATCAGCTTTGCGAGCGGCTCAAGGAAATGGGTTACAGGGAGTCGAAGCGCATCCGCATCTACGGACAGGATTTTGAAGTGATTTCAAATCCGTTTCCGAAGGATCACGGAATCGCGGTTGAAGCCCAGCCCAAAGGCACCAACCAGAAACGAGTGGTGCAGTTACCATTGCCGATTCTGCAGATGGGCACGCGAAAAAAGCTGGCGTAGGCTTTTCTTTCACTCTGCTAAATTTTCAAGGGATTTGCTGTGAGGGATTGGTGTGTCCGATGCGCGGAGGCTAAGGCATGGGGACACGGCGAGATCCGTCACTTTCTGCCACCATCGCAGACCGGCCGCGGATAATGGAAGCCAGCTTACCATCGGCGTCGGGGCCGCGGCACCGGACTCACATCACCTTGACGGCGGCGGGGTCGTCATCGGGCCCAGGACAGGTTTGGAATCAGAATAAACAAAGCCACTGCGATCGCGACAACAACTGCAGCCAATTTCATTGTTTTCATGAGTGCACCTCTCCGGAATCAGCTTCAACTCAGTTCGTATCCACATACACCCCTTGCAGTTCTCACTGCAACTTAATGGATTTTCAGCTGTTGTAAACATGCACGCTGTGACATGAATCACATACGGCAGTGACTCGGGTGGGTCGGATTGTTGGCGAACAAGAGTTGCAGTGTTCGGAACGGAGTTACCCGGAATCCCGAGGTTTGGGCCACACACGCGACGGTGACGGCGGACACATAAGGGAGTAATCTTGGTTTGCGACCATGCTGCCAGCCTGTCGGCGGGATCGCTCCCGCAGCAATCGAGTGGAACGGAGGAAAGACCGAATGGCGAACGAAGTCCTGAGCATCGTGGACAAGCGTACCGAGCAAAGTTATGAAGTGCCTTTTTTCAAAGGGGCCATTCGCACAGCCGATTTAAAAAAGATCAAGACCAACCCCGATGATTTTGGGGTGATGGGCTACGATCCGGCCTTTCTGAATACCGCCTCATGCCAGAGCGCGATCACTTTTATCGATGGCGACAAAGGGATACTGCGGTATCGCGGTTACCCGATTGAGCAACTGGCGGAGAAATGCACGTTTCTGGAGGTTGCGTACCTGGTTCTATTCGGAGAGTTGCCGACACAGGATCAACTGAGGCAGTTCATAACCAACATCACCTACCACACCATGCTGCATGAGAGTACGAAGAAATTTCTTGAGGGTTTCCGCTATGACGCACACCCGATGGGGATGTTCATCAGCACGGTGGCGGCACTTTCAACGATCTACCCGGACGCGCGAAATGTTCAGGACCCGGAAGACCGCAAGCTGCAGATTTACCGCCTGATCGGCAAAGTTCCGACAATTGCAGCTTATACGCACCGGCACAGCCTGGGTTATCCGTATGTCTATCCCGACAACGACCTAACCTATACCGAAAACTTCATGAGCATGCTGTGGAAGATGGCCGAACCGAAATATAAGGCGAATCCAGTGATGGCGCGGGCCCTCGACATTCTGTTCATTCTACATGCCGACCACGAACAGAATTGCAGTACCAACGCGATGCGTGCCGTGGGAAGCTCGCTGGCTGATCCGTTTGTGTCGACTGCTGCAGCAGCGGCGGCTCTGTCCGGCCCCTTGCATGGAGGGGCGAATGAAGAAGTATTGAGGATGATCGATGAGATCGGAACGAAAGACCGCATTCCCGCGTACATCGAGAGCGTAAAGGCGGGACGTGGGAAGCTGATGGGATTCGGACACCGGGTTTACAAGAACTACGATCCACGGGCGCGGATTATCAAGTGGGCAGCGGACCAGGTCTTCAAAGTGACGGGCAGAAATCCCAAGCTGGATATTGCGCTGGAGCTGGAGCGGATTGCGCTGGAAGATGAGTACTTCGTGAAGCGGAAGCTTTATCCGAATGTCGATTTCTACTCGGGGATCATGTACCAGGCCATGGGTTTCAAGCCGGAGATGTTCACTGTGCTGTTTGCGATTCCGCGAACGGTGGGATGGCTGGCGCAGTGGAATGAAATGCTGGACGATCCGGAGCAGAAGATCGCGCGGCCGCGGCAGATTTACATAGGCCACGACGAGCGCGATGTGGTTCCGATGGAGAAGCGCAAAGCGGCAGGCGCGGATTGACCACACAAACCGACCGGCGTTTGCAAGTTCTTCAAGAGAGCGCTGAGGAAATCTGAATCAAATCTCATGTGTGGCTCATGCTATAATTTTGTTCAACTGTTTCGCAGTTAGTTCACGGAGGTCTGTATCGACAAGCGTTTTGTCCGCACCAACGAGCGTATTCGCGCACGCGAAATTCGCGTGATTGATGATGAAGGCAACCAACTGGGAATCATGCCTCCGTACGAAGCCATCCGGAAGGCCCGCGAACGCAACCTTGATTTGGTAGAGATTTCACCGACCGCGCAACCGCCGGTGTGCCGCATCATGGATTACGGCAAATATCTTTACCAGCAGGAAAAGAAAGAACGCGAAGCGAAGAAGCACCAGAAGACAATCACCGTGAAAGAGGTCAAGTTCCGCATTAATGTGGACGACCACGATTACGAGACGAAAAAGAACCACGTTTTGCGCTTTCTGGATGAAGGCGACAAGGTAAAGGCGACGATTTTCTTCCGCGGACGAGAGATGACGCGGCAGAGCCTGGGACGCGAGATTCTGGAACGGCTGATTAAGGACGTAGCCGAGAAAAGTATTGTAGAGTTCAGGCCGCGGCAGGAAGGCAATACGCTGCACGCGATTCTGGCTCCGAAGAAAGATATGACGCAAAAGCCGGCGAAACCAAAGCCAGTGCAGCCGCCGGCTGCAGCGGCCGCGCCACAAACGCCAGCGGCGCCGGAAGTGAAGCAGGCGTAAGGAAAGTCGTCAGTCATCAGAAGAAATTATGCCGAAACTAAAAACACACAAAGGCGCTGCCAAGCGCTTCAAGAAAACGGCGACGGGGAAGGTAAAGCGCGGACATTCGCACTTGCGCCACATCCTGACCTCTAAGCCACACAAGCGGAAGAAGAAGCTCAGTGGAACTGTTCTGGTGAGCGATGCCGATGTCCGCAAAGTAAAGCGGATGATTCCGTATTAGGAGTCATCAGTTGTCAGTTATCAGTTTTCAGTAGCTGAACTGACAATCGCAGCGAGTGGGCTGCGATCAGGCGTGTGAAGAGGTGAAAAGACTACGGTCTCCTACCTCCAGCCGCCATAAATTGAAATAAAAAGGAGAAAAGCAATGCCTCGTGTAAAGCGCGGGACGAAACGTCTCGCCAAGCGCAAAAGAATCCTCGAACGCGCAAGCGGTTATTTCCTGACAAAATCCAAGCTGTATCGCTCCGCCAAGGAAGCGGTAGAGCGCGGCCTGAAGTTCGCGTACTCCGGCCGCAAGCAGCGCAAGCGGCAGTTCCGCTCGCTGTGGATTGTACGCATCGGCGCCGCCGCCAAACTGAATGGCATGAGCTACAACCAGTTCATTCATGGCCTGAAAAAAGGCGGGATCGAACTGGACCGAAAGATCCTCGCCGATCTGGCGGTGAACGATCCGGGCGCCTTTAAGAGCCTCGCCGAGCAGGCGAAGGGCGCGCTCGGCGGGGCCGCGTAGTCAGCCATCAGTCTCAGCTTTCAGCCATCAGTTCTCAGTTAAACGCAAGGTCTCTCGACTGCGCATGAAGTTCGCGAAGCGAACTTCATGCTTCGCTCGAGATGACAGTGGTTGGATTTTGTTATGGCCTACATCGTTCCGAAACTGACGGACTACTCGCCGGCGGCGCTGGAGAAGGCCGCGGCCGATTTGTCGTCTGCGCTTGCCGCAGAGGTTGCGGCGGCGAAGAACGGATCGGAACAAAAAGCGCTGCGTGATCGCTGGCTGGCGCGCAAGAACGGCGTGCTCACGCAGATCAACGATCTGTGGTTGAAGGCGGCGCCGAAAGACGCAAAGCGCGAGGTCGGCCAGCGGGTCAATGAACTGAAAAAACGCGTTGAGGAAGCAATCGAGACGGCACACGCGTCTAAAGCTTCTGTTTCTGCGTCAGATTCAATCGACCTCACCCTCCCCGGCATTCGCCGTCCCATAGGCGCCGAGCATCCAGTCGTCAAGACGACCAACGAGATCGTGTCCATCTTCCGCAATCTCGGATATTCGATCGCCGAGGGGCCGGTGATCGACACCGACTACTACAACTTCGAGGCGCTGAATTTTCCGCCGAACCATCCGGCGCGGGACACGCAGGATACGCTGTTCATCGCCAATCAGGAGTCGAAGCCGCAGCGCGAGCGACTGCTGCTGCGCACGCACACGTCTCCCGTGCAGATTCGCACTATGGAGAAGATCAAGCCGCCGATCCGCATTGTGATTCCGGGCAAAACGCATCGCAATGATGCACCGGACGCCAGCCATTCACCGATGTTTCATCAGATTGAAGGCTTGGCGGTCGATGCGAACATCACCTTCGGCGATTTGAAGGGCACGCTGGACCACATGGCAAAAGCGTTGTTCGGGTCGAGTGCGAAGACACAATTTCGGCCATCGTTCTTCCCGTTCACCGAGCCGAGCGCAGAGATGTTTGTGAGTTGCTTCATCTGTGGCGGCAGTGGACAGCGCGGCAGCGATCCATGCCGTCCGTGCAAGCAGACAGGATGGATTGAGATTTTGGGTTGCGGCATGGTCGATCCGAATGTGTTCGAGTTTGTGAAGGGCAATGGCTACGACCCGAAAAGAGTTTCCGGATTCGCTTTCGGCATGGGCGTGGACCGCATCACCATGCTGAAATATGGCGTCGATGATATTCAGTTGTTTTTCAATGGGGATGTAAGGTTTTTAGAGCAGTTTGGATAGAGGCGTCGTTGGTCGTCGGTAGTTCGCAGCCTGATAGTCGAAGATTATGAAGCTTTCCCCTGATTGGATTCGCGATTTTGTCAGCCCCACGGCGGATGATCTCCGTCTGGCGGAAGATCTGACTTCTATCGGAATCGCGGTTGAAGGCATGAGTGGAGCGGGCGCCGATCTGGTATATGAGATGGAGATCGGCACCAACCGCCCGGACGCCATGAATCATTACGGCGTCGCGCGCGAAGCGGCAGCGTTTTATGATCTGCCGCTCAAGCCGGTTCATCCGGCGCTGCCTGCGGCGAAGCATGGCGCAGGAATTCCGATCACGATTGAAGATCCGCAGGGCTGCGCGCGATTCACGGCCCGCGTTCTACGGAACGTAACTATCAAGCCATCGCCAGAGAAAATCGTGCATCGTTTGAGCCTGCTCGATCAGCGGCCGATCAACAACGCGGTCGATGCGACCAATTACACCCTGTGGGAGATTGGCAAGCCGACGCATGTGTTCGATCTCGATTTGCTGGAGGGCGGAAAGATTATCGTTCGGCGCGCCCGCGCCGGTGAAACGCTGAAGACGCTTGATGGCATCGAGCGGAAATTGACGACGGAAGATTTAATCGTTGCTGACGCGCGCAAACCGGTTGGGCTCGCCGGAACCATGGGCGGCTTCGACACCATGATCACCGGCAAGACGCGCAATATTCTGATCGAGTCGGCGTGGTGGGACCCAGCGACGGTGCGATCGATGTCGCGGCGGCACGGATTGCATACCGATGCGTCGCATCGCTTTGAGCGTGGCGCAGATTTTGAATCGACGATTCTTTCCTGTGATCGCGTCGCCGAGTTCATTCTCGATTCTGGCGGAGGCGAACTGGTTGGCGGCGTGGTGGATGTGATTGCACGCAATCTCGACCAGGCGCCGATTGAATTGAGAATGTCAGAAGTGCGGCGGATTCTTGGCAGCACGGTCGATTCGACCCAAGTAGCGCGGCTTTTGAGGAAGCTGGGATTCGAATTGCTCGCCGGAGCCGGTGAAGACAGCGAGTTCATGGTGGGCGTGCCTAGTTGGCGGCTGGATGTAGAGCGCGAGATCGATCTGATCGAAGAGATCGCACGGCTGCACGGCTACGACAAATTTCCCAACACTCTGCCGGCATTCGTCGGGGCAGTGGTTGAAACGCCGGACGCAAAGAAAGACGAAACCTTGCGCAGTTCCCTGCTGGCGCTGGGCTACAACGAGACGTTGTCGCTGACGTTTATTTCGCATGAAGAGGCCGAGGCGTTTGCGGATGCGCCCGTGGTTGAGTTGGCGAATCCCCAGAGTGAAGAAGCGTCGGTGATGCGTACATCGCTGGTGCCCGGCATGCTGAACATGCTGGCTTATAACTTGAATCGCGGCATGGACAGCGTTCGCCTGTTCGAGGCGGGCGCCGTGTTTCATGCGGAGGGTCGCGGAACCACCGAGCCGAAGCAGATTTGCCTGGGGGCGACCGGAAGCGCGAATATGCCCAGCGTGCATGAGAAGGCTCGGCCGTTATCTTCTTATGATCTGAAGGGCGATGTTGAGACGCTGCTGGAAAATTTCCAGCACAAGTCGCTGCAATACGAAGCCGGCGCAGGCGATTATTATCATCCTGGACGGTCGGCGCGAGTTTTGATGGATGGCGCGGCGGTTGCCCGGTTTGGGCAACTTGCTGCGGAAATGGCGGCGACGAGAAAAATTCGGCAGGATATATATATCGCCGAGATTTATCTCGACCAGCTATACAAGCACGGATTGCGCAACATCCTGTACCGTCCACTGCCGAAGTATCCCGCGGTCGAGCGGGATTTTTCGTTCATCTTCGACGACTCTATCGTTTTCGAGGGGATTCAGCGGGCGGTGGGCGATCTGCGGTTGAGCGACTTGCAGAGTTTTGTGCCGGCGGAGATTTTCCGCGGCGGGTCGATTCCTGCCGGGAAATATTCTTTGCTGCTGCGAGCGATGTTTCAGTCGGCAGAGCGAACCCTTCGCGATGACGAAGTCGCAGCCTGGTCCGGAATGATCATTAAAGTGCTGGAGAAGCTGGGCGGCACGCTTCGCGCGTCATAATCTGAAACTCGCCACCGCTCGGCCGCTGAATCCCGCGTCAAGTGTTCCAATCCCTTGTGCTAGCCTATTCGGCATGGGCGATCTGAGCATCCAGCACAAGAGCTTCCTGAGCGACAAAGTCGCGCATTTTACCGAATCGGTGATCCGCGAGATGACGCGCCGTGCCATCCTCCATGGAGCGGTCAATCTGGCACAAGGTTTCCCTGACTTCCCTGCCCCGCTTGAAATCAAGCAAGCGGCTCAGGACGCGATCGCAGCCGATGTCAATCAATACGCGATTACCTGGGGCGCGAAAAATCTGCGCAACGCCATTGCTCAGAAGATGAAAGACTGGCAAGGCATCGCGGTTGATCCGGAGACGCAGATTACGGTCACGTGTGGTTCGACCGAAGCCATGATCTCGACTTTGCTTGCGGTGTGCAATCGTGACGATGAAGTCATCGTATTCGAGCCGTTTTACGAAAATTACGGGCCGGATGCGGTTCTTTCCGGCGCGAAGCCGGTGTTCATCAAGCTGCACCCGCCAAGTTCAACCAATTCGGAATGGACTTTCGATGAGAGTGAACTGCGCGATGCGTTCCACCACGAGACCAAGGCGATCATCATCAACACGCCGAACAATCCGACGGGCAAGGTGTTCACACGCAAAGAGCTGGAACTGATTCGCGATTTGTGCGTGGAGTTTAATGTCCTCGCCATCACGGATGAGATTTACGAGCACATTATCTACGACGGTGCGAAGCATATTTCGATTGCCGGTCTGGACGGCATGGCCGACCGGACGGTCACCATCAATGGCATGTCAAAGACCTACAGCGTCACCGGGTGGCGCGTGGGATGGGCGGTTGCGCCCCCGGCGATCACGAGCGCGATCCGCAAGGTGCATGATTTTCTGACTGTAGGCGCACCGGCGCCGCTGCAGCAGGCGGGGGCTGTCGCCTTATCCCTGCCCGAAACCTATTACCAAACCCTGGCGGCGAATTACACGGCGCGGCGGGACCGGTTGCTGCCGGCGCTTACTGCAGCGGGCTTTGAATGCTACAAGCCGAGTGGCGCCTATTACATCATGACGGACATCAGCGACTTTGGATACGCGAATGACGTTGCGTTCACGGATTATCTGGTGCGCGAAATCGGCGTGGCCCCGGTGCCGGGATCGAGTTTCTATCACAACCCCGCCGATGGGGCACTGCAGGTGCGTTTTGCTTTCTGCAAGAAGGATGCAACCCTCGATGATGCCGCGAAACGATTGCAGAAGCTGCAACCGAAGTAGTTGCGGCATCATTTCCGGCGCGCAAATCTCGTCATCCTCCACAGCATTCTGAGCTATACTGCGTTTATCTTCGAATTTCTGGGGAGTACAGCAATCATGGCAGTGAAAGAAGCGGAAGACGTATCTACCAAGGTTCCGGCCGACGATTTTTCAACGCTGGAAGAGAAAATCTATCGCACTATCGAAATGTACAAGACGGCGCGCGAAGCGCAGACCGCGGCGGAACGCGATGCGCAGCGCTTACGCGGTCAGCTTGAGGAACGCGAAGAAGAACTCGAACGGCAGCGGCGGGAACTGGTGCAACTACGCCGCGACCGCGAGGAAGTTCGCGGGCGGGTAGAAAAAATGCTGCAGCAGATCGGCGAAATCGCCGAGCAGCAGGCTGCGAGTTAACTGTCCGGCGAATCAGAGACGAGGCTAATGTCAACGGCGAGCAGGCAAACACCCGTGAAGGATGCAACCAACAACAGCGTGCGCGTAGAGATCTTCGACCAGCCGTACAATTTGCGCGGGTCGGACGCGGATTACATCGTAAAACTCGCCGACTACGTGGACACGAAGATGCGGGCCGTCGCCGAGCAGACCCACACCGTCGATACGGCGCGCCTGGCGGTACTCGCGGCGCTCAACATTGCGGATGAATATCACATGTTGAAGCGGCAGAGTGAAGGCGGACAGTCACAGTATCGGGAGCGGGCGCACCATTTAGCCGACGCGCTGGATGAAGTTCTGCAAGATAAGCGGCGCGCGGGCTAGTCCATATCCAGACAACCCAGACCCAGCGCCTGATTTCAGCGATTTTCAGTTCGCTTCCCGCAGCCCAATTAAGGTAAACTCAACCGGTCGCCGCGAAGGCTTTTGCCGCGGTCGAGATAGACACTGACTCCAAGGAAGCTCAAAATGACCCGATCACTGCCCAGGTTTTGCCAGCAACCCCCAAGTTCCGCAATTTCCATAATTCAGCTTGCTGCTTTTCTCCTGATCTTCGCGGTTTCAGCCTTCGCACAGGGCGCGTCGCCGCAGACGCCGCCCGCGGCTTTCAGGGGATACACCGGAATATTTGGCGGCGGCCCGTTTTACAAGACGGCGAATTTCGATGTCTCAAAAAACATTACAGAACTCGAACATGCCGGTTACTCCGAGGCAATTGTTTGGAGCGTTGAGGTCAACAGCGCAGGGGACTTGAACTTCAACGGAGAGTTTCCGCTGACGCAGAACGGAATTTACGTCGGCAACAAGACGCATCCGAACTTTGCCGCCAATATGGCCAGGCTGAAGGCGGCAGGAATCGTTAAGCGAATCACGTTCAGCATCGGTTCGTCGAACTATGGAGATTGGGAGAACATCACTAATCTGGTACAGACCCAGGGCGTTGGGCCGAAGAGCGTTCTGTACAAAGATTTCCTTGCGTTGAAGAAACAAATTCCCGCTCTGGATGCTCTCGATTTCGACGATGAGAACAGTTACAACCTTCCGACCACGGTAAAATTCGGAGTCATGGTGGGCAAACTTGGCTACCACGTGATGCCTGATCCCTACGTCGATGCCAGCTATTGGCAGAGTGTGGTTTCGGAAATCAATAAGCAACTTCCGGGCACGGTGGATGGAGTGCATCTGCAGGCGTATGCGGGGGGAGGAGGAAATAGTCCGTGTTCGGGTTGGGATTTTGGAGATGTACCGGTGCTTCCCGGCGTGTGGGACAAGGATTACACCCCTCCGCAGGTGGAGAGCGTGATGAGCAGTTGGCACAAAGAATGCGGCATTCTGGGTGGCTTCATGTGGATATATGACGACTTTGTGCTGAATGGGCTTGCCAAGAAGTACGCCACCGCGATCAACCAGGGAGTGAAGTAGACATAGCGCGAGTGACCAAAGTCGCTGGCAAGTCGAGTGCCAACTATTTACGTGTGACCTCTTGCGAATTCGAGCAGCTTTCCCTAGCATCCAAGTTGAAAGCCGGCCTGCTCAGTTGGTGATGGTAGCCACCGATTTTTGAACCAATGCCGAATGAACGGGGACTCGACTCGTGATTACGATCCTGTGTGCCATGCTCCGCCATGCGGAGACGCCTAATGGGTCGCGGCGGGTTCCCACCGTCTAAGACGGGTTCATTTTCGGCCTACCACACGGCTAGCGGCGGGTCGGCTTGATTTCTTGCGTATCGAATTTTCCTACCTGTGGATTTCTTTCGCGGTTTTTTCTACCAGCCTTAAGTATCAGAAAATCGGCCCGTGCGCCTCGACCCGCGGAGGCAGGCTGGCCAGTTCTGGCAGTGGCGATGGATCCTTGCGCGCGTCATTGATTTGCAGTTGCAGCTTCGGTAGGGCTTCCAGATCTTCAGCTTCTGACGGAGTAAGCAATCCACGCTCGGCGAGAGCCATCGCAGTGGCACGATATTTTTCCTGCTCTCCGTGAACGAAAACTAGAAGCGTCCTCTCATATTGTTCCGGCGATTGAAAAACTATGCTCGTTTCCGGCGCGGTGTTCCACGGGATTGAGAAGGGATCGACACCGAGCATTTCGGCGATCAAGTGCAGACGCTCATCGGAGCCGAGATGGACACCAAATGACGAAAGGCAGCTGTCGCCAAAGTAGTGAGTGGATTCATCACGCCTGGCGTAGACGGGCTCGATTCCGGCGACCACAATAAAATTGCCATTTGTTTTGTCTGTCGATAGAACATATTGACCAATCGGCGGCCAACCATCGTGCGGAGGGGCGTTTTCGGTGAAGCAACTGCCACCGCTGCCTCCGTAGGATCTCTCCATACCCGGATTCAGCACATATACGGCAGCGCGGACAGTGGTGTTCGAGAGCATATCTGCGGCGAATCCAGACGGAGGTTTAAGCGCCAAAAGACCAGCGGCGACAAGTTGCAGCGCAGCCGGTTTCGAAGAATGGTAGAAATCCAGAGCCAGTGGTTGTGCATCTGCAGCCGACATCCGGCTCAGCATGATGGCGACCTCATTGCCAAAGTTCGGCGCAAGGACACGCAAAGTATCTGGCGGCGCATCGGCGTGCAACTGAATTAGCGCATCGACGACCGCAGCCGTGGCATCGCGCTGATCTTTTTGTTGTTGGGAGAGTGGCACGGGATTGCCATCGGCATCGCGCGTGGAAATTCCTTGCCAGTTAGCCGCGAGGGTCAAAAGATCGGGGATCGATGGCCGATCATGCATTGCCGCCGCGTCGTATGCGCCCCACGCGACCATCCTGGGGTCGGCGTTAGTCAACCAGGTTTTGAGGTTTTTCTGAGATGGAACGGGCGTGGAAGTCTGCGCCAAACTCCCCACTGCCAGCGTCAGGGAAAGGAACAAAACAGCCAGGAATCGAAGCACCATAGCCATCCCCACTCATCACAATTTACACCAAATATGATGCCAGGACATCCCGGTTCGGGATGGCTACGCTTTCTGCTAAACTTGCCGTAGCAGATTCCTACGACGGGCATCTAATAACCTAGTGTTTCCACAGCTTATCCATTACGGCCATTTCTTTTTGCCCACCTACGGATTATTAGTCTCTATTGGGGTCCTGAGCGGGCTTTGGATCAGTGTCCGCAACGCGGAAAAACAGGGCATTGACCCGGAACATGCCTGGAACTTCGGGATTCTTATCGTGCTGGCCGGCATTCTGGGCGCGAAAATTCTTTACATCATCAATGATTGGAGCTATTACGCGGAGCATCCCCGAGAGATCTTTACGGTGTCCACATTACAGGCCGGCGGCGTGTTTTCAGGAGGGTTGCTGGCCGCACTGATGGCTGCGGCGTGGTACATCAGGCGCCATAACATGCCGGCGCTGGCCACGATGGACGCGTTTGCTCCCGGTCTGGCCTTTGGCCATGCCATCGGCCGGCTCGGCTGCTTTGCCGCCGGATGCTGCTATGGCAAGCCGACTTCGCACATCTGGGGTGTGACTTTCACCAATCCCGTCGCCAATTATTATTCGCAGACACCACTTCATGAGCCGCTCGAACCGACGCAGCTTTTCGAATTCGCGGTTGAGTTGGCAAATTTTTTCATTCTGATGTGGATGCTGAAGCGCAAGAAATTCGACGGCCAGGTTTTCGGAGCGTATTTGTTTCTATACGGTGTGGCGCGGTTCTTTCTCGAATTCCTGCGTGGCGACCCCGGACGCGGATCGGTCTTTGGTGGCTTGATGACTGGCACACAGTTGATCTCGATTGGGCTCGTGGTTCTGGGCGGATTAATCTGGTGGCTGCGCCCGACGCCAAAAGCGGTGCCGGTGCAAGCGACGCGCTGATTGAGTCTTCGATAAGTATCCGTTGAGATCAATCGATCGCGGTATGCTACCTGCATCCTCATGGAGCCTCTACAGGAACTGCACACGACCTCCGATTCCGTGGGCAAGCGCCTCGACCAGTTTCTGGCTTCCCAACTTCCGGACACCAGCCGTGCCCGCATTCAAAAGCTGATTGAGCAGGAAAAGATACTCGTCAATGGCGCGCCCGCGAAACCTTCGCTGCGCCTGGAGGGGGATGAGCAGATCACCATCCTCAACGAATTGGAACTGCCGCCGCTTCGCGCTATTGCCGAGGAAATTCCCCTGGATATCGTCTACGAAGACGACGATCTTGCCGTAATAAACAAACCTGCAGGGATGATGGTGCATGCTGGCGCGGGCGCAAGCGACAATGCGCGCAATCGTGGCACGCTGGTGAATGCGCTGTTGCATCATTTTCGGGATTTATCGAAGTTAAGCGGCGATCTGCGCCCGGGCATTGTGCACCGGCTGGATAAAGAAACCAGCGGACTGATCATCGTTGCCAAGAACGACGCCATTCATCGCAAGCTGGCGGGACAATTTTCATCGCGGGAAGTACAGAAAACGTACATCGCGCTGGTTCATGGCTGGATGAAAAACGACAAGGGAACCATCCAGACGAAAATCAGCCGTGACCGCGTCCATCGTACTCGCATGACCACGCGAGGCCCTAGCGGTCGCGACGCGATCTCACATTACGAAGTCAAACTGCGCATTGACTCGCCATGCGGAAAATTTTCGCTAGTTGAAGTGAAAATTGAAACCGGGCGCACCCACCAGATTCGAGTTCACCTTGCTTCCCTGCATCATCCTGTAGTTGGCGATGCGCTGTACGGCGCGCCACACGAGATTCGCGGCAAGAACCGGCAAACGATTTCGCTTCCGCGTAATTTCCTGCATGCGGCGAGACTGGAATTTCGTCACCCTCACACGCAGAAGGTCATGTCTTTCGAGCGGACATTACCAGAGGAGTTGGACCAATTTCTGCATCTCATCAATGGCTGATCGATTCGCGGTCGATGGTCAGCAGCTATAATTGGAAAAATGATGAAATCCTGGCCCATCGTTGGTTTGCTTGCAGCCGTGGTGCTCACTCCGTTCGCCGCCCAGGCGCAGAACTCCAGCCAGGACTTGCCTTCGGCTCCATCGCCTGCATGGCAGAAGACCCAGGCAAAAACAGATCCGCAGCCGGCACCGGCAGCGCCGGCTTCAACTCCGTCAAATTCCGCCACACCGTCAGCCGCGCCGAGCCAGCCCAACTCATCGCCGCCAACTGCGCCGCCGCAAACCGCACAACAGAAAAACCCGGCTACTTCCGCCGCCGATCCCATTGGCGCGGCCAACACTCAAGACGATGATTCGATGGTGACGCTGCGCAAGACGGTCAACGAAGTCCACCTTGTGTTTACCGTTACGGACAAGCACGGTCATTACATCAAAGATCTCAAGCAGAGCGATTTCAAGATTCTCGACGACGGCAAACCGCCCGAGTCGATTCGCAGCTTCCGCAGCGAAACCGATCTGCCGCTCGAAGTCGGCCTGCTGATCGACGCCAGCAATTCGATTCGCGATCGCTTCAAGTTTGAGCAGGAAGCAGCGATCGAGTTTCTCAGCCAGACCATACGCCGGAATTATGACCAGGCATTCGTAATCGGCTTCGACGTT
This sequence comes from Terriglobales bacterium, assembly GCA_036392935.1. GTDB lineage: Bacteria > Acidobacteriota > Terriglobia > Terriglobales > Acidobacteriaceae > DASVWZ01. Next base: position 20,792 of record DASVWZ010000190.1, read on the forward strand.
ACACCTGAAGTGACGCAGGATTTTACCGACGACACAGAAAAGCTGGCCAATGGAGTGCGCATCCTACGTCCGGGCGGGGGTACAGCTCTTTACGACGCTATTTACTACGCCTGCCGCGACAAGCTGATGAAACATCCCATGGGCGGCGCGACCCGGCGCGCCATCATTCTGGTCAGCGACGGCGATGACAATCAAAGCCACGTAACCCGCGAAGAGGCGATTGAGATGGCGCAGCGAGCGGAGGTTTCGATTTACACGATCAGCACCAACCTTACCGAATCTGGCGGGCACGGCGACAAGACTCTGGAGCGGATTGCGGAAGCAACCGGAGGACGTTCGTACGTTCCGTTCCAGATCACGGAAGTGGCCAACGCATTTGCATCGATTCAGGAAGAATTGCGCAGCCAATACGCGGTTGCGTACAAACCATCAGGATTCCAACCTGACGGGCATTTCCGGTCAATCGAAGTGCAGGCAACCCTCAAAGGGCTGCACGTGCGCAGCCGTCGCGGCTATTACGCTCCGACGCAGTAGCAACTGGCGCTTCGCTATTTCGGATCGACGCGAATCTTGTGCATCATGCCCTGATCTTCATGGTCAAGAATGTGGCAGTGATACACGAACGTCCCAGCAATTTCAGGATCGCGAAAATCCATGCGGACTTTTATGCTGTGGTACGGTCCTGATCCGCTGTAGAAAGGGATTTCCATGGTGTCCCGCATGTCGGGGTGTTCGACCGGTTTGCCGTCGACTTCGAGCAGCAGGAAGTGAATCTGGTGGATGTGAAAAGCGTGGCTTTCGAGCGCGCGGTTTTCAATGGTCCAATCTTCGACGGCGCCAACCTTGGTGACAATAGTAGGCTTTTCTTCCGGTTCGAAGACCTTTGGGCGTTCACCATCGACCGTGATGTAAAACTGGCTGGGCCCATTGCTCCCGTTGAATTGTTCTGAGAAATATAATTTTCGCTGTGCAGTCACTTTGGCTGTAGCCAGACCAGAAAAGCGCAACAGCTTCCTCGCCGCACGCGATGGAGCTCTGGCCGGCGTCGGCATGTAAACGCCGGGATCGTCCTCGCCGTCTTTGGTTAATTCGATACCTGCAAGCTGGGTTTGCAGATTGGGATTTCCCGTGGGACCGTCGTTGTATTGCGCAGTCTGAAAAATCGCGGAAGATCCAGCCGGCGGTGCATCGACAATGAACTCAGCGCGTCCAGCTGGAGGCAGAGTAACGCTGTCCTGGTATCTCGGGGCGGACAACGGATAGCCGTCGAAAGCGATCATCTGAAATCGCTGCGGCTTGTTGTTCACCAGAACCTGGAGCACCAGAAAACCTTGGGTAGTTGAGTTTGCCACCCGCCAGAACTCTTTTTTTCCGGGCGCCATCTTGATCACGGGTGCGGGTGTATTGGGATAGTCTGCAGTCTGGTAGTTGATGGTCAGCTGGTACGGTCCCGGGACCCAGGGTTTGAGAAACTGCTGCCGAATGACAAACACGCGCTGCTTCAAGCCCGCAACCTCGGGACGGAAGTTCTCCATCCCTTGCACAACCAGCGCGCCCGCAGCCCCACCGTTCACTTGATAATCGGCAAAACCATGGATATGGGGGTGGTACCAGTACAACCCGGGCGGCTCATTCTTCGGGATGTGTATGTCATAGTCGAAGCCGGGAGAATTGGGCTCAATCAGTGTGGTCAGCACATTGTCGCTGTGGCATGTAGGTGCAACGTTCAGTCCGTGGAAGTGCACATTGGTAGAACGAATCGTCACGGGACCGGAATCGCCGCAGGTGTTAGCGGGCATCTCCATGGAATGACTCATGCCCAGTTCATCTCCGCCGCTGTCCTGTATGCGGTCGGTCACATTCAGGTGAAGATGGTCGCCTTGAGTCAGCTGCAATGTGGGCGATTCAATTTCGCCATTGGCGGTCTGGTAGTCATAACAGAAGTGGTTGAAACCGTTGTGATCGATGGAGTGCCGCATAACCAGGGCAGCGTTCAACACGCCATTTTGGCTGGACAGGGTCAGAGCATCCTGTACCACTGACCCAGGGTTTGGACGCAGCGGGCACGGCAAAGCATTGTCCTCCGCCGCTGCGGTCGCAAGCACAAGAACACAGCATGCAAAGACGGTCAGACCATACAACTTGATTTTGTGCATATCGAACTCCCGACGCCTTCTCCAGACTCTTCGTCCACGCTGCACCGCGCAGGCACGGCCTACGAAGAATCTTTGTTCAGAATGATCTTGCTGGAAAGCCTGTGATGGACATCAAAGCCGCGCCGGGAATTTCCGCGGGCGACTTCGCCGTCTCCGTCAGCGTGCATGTCCCATCGCTTGACGTAACTTTAATAATGCCGACTGACGATGCCGAACCGTATTCCGCCACATATACCGATCCGCCAGTTCCGCTATTGCTTGCTGTGGCCAGCGACACCAGGTACGACCAATCCTTGCTTTCGCCTTTCAGCTTTCCGGAAACGCACCCTTTCGAAAGTTTTCCGGTGGTCGCATCGAATTTTGCGGCGGTGATTCGATCCCCTTGCGTGTTGGTGATATAAAGCAGGGTTTCGTCAGGGCTGAGATACACATTCGCGGCGCCAACCGCGACTCCCAGGTGGTAAACCACGGGCTTGGCCAGCTTGCCCGATGAAAGGTCGGAAACCTCAATCACCGTTGTATTGGAAACATCGCCGAAAATCGCCCAATGCCCATCTGAGGAAACATCGACACCGGTCGGAAAATTCGAGTCGGCGCGTCCGCTGGAATCCTGCTCGTCGTCGTTCGATACTGGCTTTCCGCCGGTTACGTTGAACGATTCAATCGATCCATCGGAGTAGGTGACGACCAGAAGATCGGTGCTATGCACCTTCATGCCGTTAATTGTGCCCTGCCGCAATCCGTCGACCTTGACGTCGCCTACAAACTTGAGTTTGCAGCCGGACAAGACGCTGAAGGTCCCGATGCGGTTCGAGTCGGTGAAGCTCGCATAAAGGTACTTCGAGTTTGCTGCCAGGCCAATGCCGTTGCTGATGCCGCTATCGGCGCCGGATCCCCGGAAATTGCCGGTGATCTTAAGGGTCTGAAGGTTGAGTCCCGCGATATCGCCGCTCGCAGCGTCGGTCGCAAAGGCGCAGGGGGTATTACCATCCTGCAAAGCCACCACGCGCTGGGTGGCAAAAAAACCACCGCCGATGCCTTGGCCACCGGTTTCAATCGTGTCTTTTGGCGATAGCGTCCCATCCGAGCCTACGGTCAAGACAGTGACGCTGTTGGCAAACGGGGGTGTGACGTCGTTGTCTGTGATCAAGTACTTGATGTTCGCCTGACCGGTCGCGAACCCGGCGCGGCAGACCACGCCGACTAGAGCAATGAGGAGAAATCTTCTAAGAATGCGCATAGAAAAAGGTAAGGTCTACTGATGAATCCGGGATCCCCAAATCCCAAAGCTATCTCACGCTAGCATGGAAAACGCACTGCGGGCAACGGATTTCGAGGCATTCCGAGCCCGGTTTACGCCGACTTGCAATAACTTGCGTAACTTTCACCATTCGCGTCACACCCCGATTCGCTGGATCGAGTTGCAGCGCAGCAAAAGGATAGAGCGATCCCACGGAATACGACCAGCGATCATTGTAAAATCCACGCAAAATCCACCATCTCGCCGCGAATTCACGCACTTCCACCCGGAGAAGAAAGTCTCCTAGCGGAGGCTAAGAGCGCATGCTATGATCTTGGAACTTGCCAGCCGCAGGCAGGCGAGAATTGACTACGAGAAGGGTGAGGAATCATGGCTTGGACAACTCCCACGTTTGAAGAAGTTTCCCTCTGCTGCGAGATCAACTCGTACGTGAGCGCGAAAATATAGTTTCCTGTGCACCTCAAAATCCTCGGCTCCGCCGCCGGAGGAGGATTTCCCCAGTGGAATTGTGCCTGCCCGAACTGCCGCGCTGCGCGCAGAAGTAACAGCACGCACAAAGCACGTTCCCAAGCTCAACTCGCCGTCAGTTCCGACGGCACTTTCTGGTTTCTGCTCGGCGCTTCGCCGGATCTGCGGTCGCAGATTGAATCCTGCGCCGAACTTCAACCGCGTAATGGATCGCGTTCTTCCCCAATCGCCGGAGTGGTTCTTGCCGGAGCGGATATCGATCACACTCTCGGACTTCTGCTGCTTCGCGAGCTGCAACCGCTGCAGGTTTATGCCACAGATTCGGTGATTCACGTCCTGCGCGACAACAACAGCATGTTCGGCATGCTGAACCGCGTTCCGGATCAGGTCCGATGGCAATCCATAAAGCCGGACCAGAGCTTTCCACTGCAGATCGTCGGCGGTGAGAACGCGAGAATCAGTTGCCTGCCAATTCCGCTTTCTTCGCGCTATCCGGCGTTCGTCCAGAATTCGGCCCTCAATCCGGATGAAGCTGTGCTCGGACTGATTCTTACTTCCGATTCCGGCAAACGGGTTGGGTATTTTCCCAACGTCGCTGAACTCTCAGAAGAGTTGGTGAGGCAGCTGAACACGGTCGATCTTCTTCTCTTCGATGGAACGTTCTACTCCGACGATGAACTTATCCACGCACAAGGCTCCGGCCAATGCGCGCGTGAAATGGGCCACATTCCGGTGAGCGGATCGGATGGAAGTTTGCGCCAACTCGCGGCGATCGCCGGGCCGCGCAAAATGTATATTCATATCAACAACACCAATCCCATGTTGGACGAATCCAGCGCCGAGCACGCCGAAGTTCGCAATGCCGGATGGGAGCTTGCCGAGGACGGATGGCAAACGACACTGTAGAAGCTTCGCCGCTTTCCGTAGATGAACTGCGCGCGGCGCTGCGAACGGTCGGCGAGGAGCGTTATCATCATCGGCATCCGTTTCACCTGATGATGCATGAAGGCAAGCTCACGCGCGGCCAACTGCAAGCCTGGGCGCTGAATCGTTATTACTACCAAAGCATAATCCCGATAAAAGACGCGATCATCCTCTCGCGCAGCGACGATGCGGCCTTTCGTAGAGCGTGGCGCAAGCGCATCGTTGATCATGACGGCTGGGATCACGACGGCAATAGCACGAGCGACGGCGGCATTAAACGCTGGCTCAAACTGGCCGAGGCGAGCGGACTCGATCCGAGCAAGGTTGCGACGGGCGAAGGAATATTGCCGGCGACGCGTTACGCGGTAAATGAATATCTGAATATTGTTCGCACGCGGCCGATGCTGGAAGCGGTCGCTTCATCGCTTACCGAACTGTTCTCCCGCGATCTGATCTCGCTGCGCATGGATAAGCTGCGCCAGCATTATCCGTGGCTTTCGGGCGGATTGGATTATTTCCAGGCGCGGTTAACGCAAGCTCCGGAAGATGCGGCTTTCGCGTTTCAGTATGTCGCCGATCATGCCGAAACCCGCGCCGATCAGGAAAAGGCGATTCAGGCTCTGCGCGACAAATGCGACATTCTGTGGGCGCAACTCGACGCATTGTATTTCTCATACGTGCAGCCAGGTTGGCCGCCGCCGGGCGCGTTTCGGATCGAGGCAAAGGCATAAATGGCTGCGCCCAACGATTCTGACCGGCCGCGACTTGCCGCTGGTTGCCGATGGGGCGGAAGTGCGGAAGCTCGGGTGTTGCTGGTTCCGGAAGGAGCGATTCGAGTGCAAGGCCCGGGAGAAAAGATTCTCCAGTTGTGCGACGGTTCGCGGACCTTTGCCGAAGTGCTGGCGGAACTGGAGCAGGCGTTTTCGCAGGGCGATCCGGCGAAGATTCGCGCCGACGCGGCGAGATTTCTCGAGCAACTGCACGACAAGCGTGTGGTCGATTACTAGCTTTGATTACGAACTTCTGAATCTTCGGTTTCATGTCCACGCTTTCCAATCCGCTGGCTTTAATTGCCGAGATCACGCATCGTTGTCCGCTGCATTGCGTTTACTGCTCGAATCCGCTGGAGATGATTGCGGCGAAATCGGAGCTGGCAACTGCCGACTGGACGAGGGTTTTCAGCCAAGCCGCCAGCATGGGCGTTCTGCACGTTCATCTCACCGGCGGCGAACCGCTGGCGCGCAACGATCTGACGGAACTGATCAAGTCTGCGCATCGCGCTGGTCTTTATATCAATCTCATCACTTCCGGCATCGGGCTTTCGAGGGAGCGGTTGCAAGCTCTGGTCGATGCCGGACTCGATCACATTCAGCTCAGCTTTCAGGATTCGGCGGAAGAACCGGCGAACCAGATTGCAGGAACAAAAGCTCATGCGCACAAGATTGAACTTGCCGAATGGATTCGCGAGCATCGAATCGCATTCACGACTAACCTGGTAATTCATCGGCAAAATATGAATCATCTGGCAGAGATGATCGCGTTTCTCGAAACGCTTGGTCCGAATCGCATGGAAATTGCCAGCGCGCAATATTACGGATGGGCGCTGAAAAACCGTTCTTCACTCATGCCGACGCGTGAGCAAGTCGAAAATGCGATCGAAGTTGTGGCCGACGCCGAAAAAAAACTTAAAGGAAAAATTCGCATCGATTTTGTGGTTCCGGATTACTATGCGCGCTATCCCAAGGCTTGCATGGGCGGTTGGGGACAAAAATCAATTCTTATCGATCCCGCCGGTCGCGCGCTTCCCTGCCATGCCGCCGGAGTTATTCCCGGGCTTGCGTTCGACAACGTACGCGAACATGCGCTGGACTGGGTCTGGCGGGAATCCGCGGCGTTCAAAAAATTTCGCGGCGAATCGTGGATGCCGGAACCCTGCCGCAGTTGCGACCGCCGGGCCGAGGATTTTGGCGGTTGCCGGTGCCAGGCGTTTTTATTGACCGGCGATGCTGCTGCGACCGATCCGGCATGCTCGCTGGCACCGCAGCATTTTGTGATCGAAGCGGCCCTCCGGTCGACTACCCCGGAGGTTCCTGCCGCGGCCGGCGCGACACTTAATTGGGAGTACCGGCCGAATCCAAAGTGAACCATTCGGATTGCCGGTGCAGCCGATGCTCCTGGGAGGTACCCCCCCCCACCCCCCCTCTTGCTTAATCTTTTGGAATCAATGAGTTAGCGGGAGCGCCACCGCTAGATCTATGAGTTTAAAGGGTTTAGAGGTAAAATATCGCGAACAAAGGACTTAGGGACGACTATCGAGCTCAGGACTCAGCCGTCAGCACTCAGTGAACAAGTCCTCGACAGTGAGCCGCCAGCTTTTCCGTCAGCCCGTTCGCTCCCGCTGACCCGCCGGCGTTATTTGCATTGGGCGTCGCCAGGTGCAACAGCGTTGCAAGAAAATTATAAAAAAATGATCTAACTCACTGATTCTAAAGGTTTGGCGGTCATGGATGCCCGCCAAGCTATTGATTCTAAAGCCAGTTAGATATTAAAATATAGAAAACAAAGGACTTCGCGATTCGTCGTTCGCGCGTCGCCTTCTGCCTACCCCTCGCCGGCTCCCAGCCAAGAGCGTTGAGACATTCGCATATTCGGTTGTCAAAGAGCGGATGGTTCGTACCTCCATTGTCAGGAGTTTTGAAGAACGAGGTCAAGGGATTTCGGCGTCGCGGCTCAGTTTTCCCGAAATGGGAAAGCCCCAAACAACTTTTAGGAGCCGGCGGGGATAGTGCTGGACAACGAAAGGCCTGGCGAAAAAAAATTGATCAGGGTGGGGACAGGGGGATTAGCTGCGTCAAAAATCGGGCGCCGGCGACCAGTCGTCACCCCTCAAGTTCGGGCTTAGGCGTTGTCAGAATCTGGCGATTAAAGCGCGTGCTTTATTGGGGTAATTTTCCTCCGGTTTGCTCGGCCAGCATGTATTCGGCGTACCACTCGGGCCAGTTCTCGTCGCGTTTGCCGAGGCGAGCTTCGTGCTGACCATGAGCGGCCTCGGCGCGGCGCAGCGCACTCGCCAGCTCGGCGACGGAGACGTAGCAAGCATGGCTCGGGTCGACGCGACCGGGCAAACGGCGCGGAGAGCGCTATTCGAAATTGCATTCGACCGTCTGGCGAAAAACGGTCAGGCAGCTTTGACGGCTGCCCCCTTGATGAATGCCAGAATGTCGGCATTGATCACATCGGCATGAGTAGTCGGCATGCCATGGGGGAAGCCGGGGTAAATTTTCAGCGTGTTGTTTTTGATCAGCTTGGCTTGCAATAACGATGCATCTTTGTACGGCACGATCTGGTCATCGTCGCCCTGCAAGATGAGGGTTGGCACGGTGATGGCTTTCAGATCGTCGGTTTGGTCGGTCTCGGAAAAAGCCTTGATGCCTTCGTAGTGGGCGAGAGTGCCACCCATCATTCCCTGACGCCACCAATTCTGGATGACACCCTGCGATGCGTGAGCTCCGGGACGGTTGTAGCTATAAAACGGACCGGAAGCCACATCAAGGTAAAACTGGGCCCGGTTGGCAGCGAGCGCTTTGCGGAAGCCGTCAAACACTTCGATCGGCGTACCGGCCGGGTTTTTGTCGGTCTTGACCATGAGCGGGGGAACGGACGAAATCAACACAGCTTTGGCTACGCGGCCTTGCGGCTCGCCGTACTTGGCAACATAGCGAGCGACTTCACCGCCGCCGGTGGAATGCCCGATGTGGATGGCATTCTTTAAGTTGAGGTGCTCGGCCACGGCAGAGGCGTCGGATGCGTAATGATCCATGTCATTGCCGGTGGCCACTTGCGCAGAGCGGCCGTGACCGCGGCGGTCATGGGCAACGACGCGATAGCCGTTGGCGAGAAAGAAGAGCATCTGCGTGTCCCAGTCGTCGGCGGAAAGCGGCCAGCCGTGGTGAAATACGACGGGCTGAGCGTCTTTTGGACCCCAGTCTTTGTAGAAAATTTCGGTGTGGTCTTTGGTTGTGATCGTCGGCATGGAATTCGGCTCCTTTCGTTTCGGTTAGTGTTGCTGAGTGTAGTGATTGATCCTGAAACTGCCTAATTGCTCGTCGCGCGTTTTCTCCTTCCCGGGCGCCAGTCGAAGGTTTCCGGACTAAGTTGCGCCGCGAGACGCAGATGCTAGTAGACTGTCGCCATTAACTTTGGAGGCAGAGGCAACGCATGAAGGCTTCGCTATTCTATCGAATCGCAGCGGTTCTGTTGCTGATTTTTGCGGTCGGACATACAGCCGGCTTTCGGCAGTCAGACCCGGCGTGGGGAGTTGAGGCACTGCTGGAATCGATGCGATCGATTCATTTTGAGGTGCAGGGATTCAGCCGATCATATTGGGATTTGTTTGAGGCGGCCGGGTTCACGGTCGGGGTGTTTTATCTGTTCGCCGCGATACTGGCGTGGCAACTGGGCGGGCTTTCGCCGGAAACGCTGGCGTCCATGCGCGGGACGGGGTGGGCGTTCGCCCTCTGCTTTGCCGCCATCACGGTGGTGAGCTGGAGATACTTGTTCATTCTGCCGATTGCGTTTTCGATGGCGATCACATTGTGCCTGGCTGCGGGGGCATGGCTTTCGGCGAAGAGAAGATGGAGCCCGGCGCGGCGTGGCCAGTTGAGAGCGAGCGGCGGTGTAAGATCGAAAGAGCGTTTGGAGAAACGATGAAACGAATTGCCGCGGTGGTGGTTCTGATGGTCTTGGCGGGCGTTTCGATACCCCTTGGCGCCCAGATTTTCATGGGTTCCAACAGCCAGAAACAGGCGGAAAAGGCGGCGACGAAAGAGAAGAAGGCCGACCTTAAGAGCGCCAAGCAGAAACAGAAGCAGATGAAAAAACAACAGAAGCAAGTGCAAAAAGCAGAGCACAACAAACGCTGAGACAGCGCCGAAGCTCAGCAAAGCGAAGCCATTCAAAATTTCCTCCAGAGAAAACCATGACCGATAAATTCCGTGTGTTTGCCACCTGTGACATGGGCGAATCGCTTGAACTGCTGCGCAAGCGAGGCTATGAGGTCGAGGTGTATCCCAAGCCCGAAGCGCCGCCGAAGAGCCTGATCATCGAGAAGGTGAAGTCGGGCATTGACGGGCTGATGACAACGCTGCGCGATCCGATTGATGCAGAGGTTTTTGAGGCCGGAAAAGGACATTTGAAAGTCGTGGCGCAGATTGCGGTGGGATTTGACAACATCAATCGCGCGGATGCGAACCGATACAAGATTCCGTTCACGCATACGGCGGATGTTCTGACGGAAGCGACGGCGGAGTTCGCGTTTTTTGCGCTGGGCGCGCTGGCGCGGAAACTGTGGACGGCGGAACATTTGACGCGGGAGAACAAGTGGGGATTCTGGCATCCGTACTTGCCGTTTCTGGGCGATGAAGTTACCGGAAAGACGATTGCGATTATCGGGACGGGGCGAATTGGACTGGCGATGATCAAAAAATGCGCCGGATTTGACATGGATATTCTTTGTTACGACCCGGCGTATCAGAATCACGACTACATAAAGGCGACGCAGGAAGTGCAAGACCTGCGGTTTGCGCGGGGAATCACGCGAACGAAGACCTCGATTCGCTACACGGATTTTGAAGCGGCGATTCGGGAGGGGGATTTTGTGAGCGTGCATGTCCCACTGCTGCGCGAGGGGGAAAGCGCGACGCCGACGTATCACCTATTTAACGAGCGCACGCTGCGGATGATGAAGCCAACGGCGTATCTGGTAAATACGTCGCGCGGGCCGGTGGTGGATGAAGCGGCGCTGGCCAAGGCGCTGCGCGAAAAATGGATTGGAGGGGCGGCGCTGGACGTTTATGAGAAGGAACCGCTGCCGGCGGATTCGCCGCTGCGCGATCCGGCGATTGAAGACCGGTGCAGGCTGTATCCGCATTTTGCCAGCGCGGCGCGGATTACGCGGCTGTCGCCGGATCCGAATAAAGGCATGGCAGGGCGTACGGTGCAGGGATTGATCGATGTGCTGGAAAAGAATTATGGCGGAGATGTGACGAAGATGCCGTATGTGGTGAATAAGGAAGGGTTTGGGGGAAGTTAGTCGTTCGTCGTTCGTCGTTCGTCGTTCGTCGTTGGTCGTTCGTCGTTGGCCGTTGGCCGTTGGTGGTTGGTGGTTGGTGGTTGGTCCTGAGAAGTCAGCTTTAACCAGAGGGACAAGTTTATGCCCATGAAAAATCCGCCACACCCGGGCCGCGTCGTGCGGCATGATTGCCTAGAACCTCTGGGTTTGACGGTCACTGACGGCGCGAGGATCCTCGGCGTCACGAGGCAGGCGCTCAACAATGTGATCAACGGAAAGTCGGGGATCAGCCCGGAAATGGCGATTCGCCTGTCGAAGGCGTTCGGCAGCACACCGGAGACGTGGCTTGGAATACAGTTGGCTTATGATCTGGCGCAGGCTCGTAAGGGTGAAAGCAAGATTAAAGTGCGCCGTTTGCGGTTAGCTGACGAAGCGTACGCGTAGCGGAGTGGGTGTGGCGGAGGCATGGCAGGCGTTATGGGAACGGTAGGGGTGCTTCGACTGCGTGGATGGTTCGCGGTGCGAACGATCCGCTTCGCTCAGGACGACAGTGGTGAGTCTATGGTTGTGTCCAGAAAATTACTCTGAAACGGTGCGTTCCTGGCTGCGTTGCGCGCGCAGAACGCGGGCAACGGAATAGGGCGTGCGCTGGGTGGGATCGTGGAAGTGGCGCACCTGCATCTCGCCAAGCAGGCCGACGGCCAGCATGTTTAGTCCAGCCAGCAGCAGCACAGCGGCGAAGATCATGAGTGGGCCGTGTTCGGCCATGGTGTCCTGATGGGTAAGAAGTTTCTGCATCACCAGCCAGGCGCTGATGCTGGCACCGCTCAGAATGCTAACCATCCCCATAGTGCCGAAAAAATGCAGCGGCCGCGCCAGGTAGCGCAGGAGAAAACGGATGGTCATCAAATCAAAGAAGACGCGGAAGGTGCGTGAAATGCCGTAGTGCGATGCGCCGCGCTCGCGGTTGATATTGCGGATGGGGACTTCGCAGATCGACGCGCCATACCAGGAGGCGAGCGCCGGGATGAAGCGGTGCATCTCGCCGTAGAGCGGGACTTGCTCGAGGATTTCGCGGCGATAGGCTTTAAAAGTGGTACCAAAGTCGTGGATATCGACGCCGCTGAGTTTCGCCATCAGCCAGTTTGCCGCGCGGGAGGGGATGCGGCGCATCCAGAGATTATCGATGCGCTGCTTGCGCCAGCCGCTGACGATGTCGTAGCCTTCGGCGATTTTTTCGAGAAAGATCGGGATGTCGGCGGGGTCGTGCTGCAGGTCGCCATCCATGGCGATGACATATTCGCCGGTGGAGTGGTCGAAACCTGCGGCAAGCGCGGAGGTCTGGCCGAAATTGCGGCGGAGCTTGACGACGGTGACGCGGCTGTCGATGGCGGCGATTTCGCGCAACAGGTTGAAGGTGCCGTCGCGCGAGCCATCGTCGACGAGGACGATCTCGAAGGTCTCGCCGTTGGCCTCCATAACTGCCTTCAGGCGGTCGTAGAGGTCAGTGATGTTCTCCTGCTCGTTGTGCAGGGGCACAACAATTGAATATTTGGGCATGGAAAGGTTAATTATACGCGAAGCAGGGGCGTTTCCGTAACCGCAGCCATTACCAATGCCGCGCCTAGAATGACAACCCCAGGCGCGTAGTTTTGGAGTATGGTTCTGCTATGGAGCCTCGGTTTCCCGACGCTAGAACGAGGACACTCAAGCTAGGAGGATCGCCTCCGCGATGGATATGATCGTATTCATTATGTTCGGTTCTGTGCTTTGCACGGTGACGGCCCTGAACTTTATGGAGCTTCGCCGCATTCGCAAAAAGCTCGACTCCAAACCGTAGTTCTACGCCGGCCTTCGCCGCTGCCGGTAGATTGTGGCGAGGTGTGAATTCCGGCTGGGTCTGCGGACTCAAGCCCTTCCCGCCAACTCCGGAACGTATTCTGCGGCGGTCACGCGTTCCAGCAAGTACGCTCCGGGCCCCTGCTGGCCGCGTATGCGGCGGCAGAATTCGGTGACAAGGAATCCGGCTTTTAGCGATTCGGTGAAAGCCCAACGCGTCTCGGTTCGCCACTGGCGCGCCAGTTCTGGTGATTTTTTTTCGATCTCAAGAATGTCGCCCGGGATCTCGATCACGACCCGCTGCCGGGCGAGGGCTGAGGGCAGATCGGTTCGGGACGGTTCGCCATTTCCGTTGAATCTGAGGAGCGGTTGTACGGTGGAAAGCGCGTCGAGGACTTCGGTACGATTTCGCTTGCCCTGGGCGCGATCGTGAACTCGACGGCTGGAGATCGGCCAGCGCACCCACAAACGGTCGGTGCCATTGCGGTGCAAAAGGCTTGAGGTTTCGGGCCCGTAAAAATCAACTTTGTATTGATCGGAAATGACGCCCAGCTTGGCGAAATTCAAATGCGCGTTGCGGCTGTGCAAGGGGTCGAAGGTCCAGGTGATTTCATCGATCCGCGCGCCGCTTGGGCGCAAGGCCAGCACATGGTCACGTTGGGCCAGCTTGAGCTTGCAACCGAGGTTCAAGGTGCGATATGGATCGAGCACGGCGAGCATGTGGGAATGAAAGCTCAGATGTCCGTGATCGACGCCCAGAAAGCCGAAGGCAAAGCCGACCAGGGTTGGTCCATCGAACGCGCCCAGCCAAATTGAGCCGGCATGGAGCGAGGCGACGGTGAAGGCCAGAGGCAGCATATCGATTTCGGTGGATCCCCAGACGCTGCGTTCGACGGATTCGACCTGCCGCAACTCATCGATGCCGCGCAGTTCGCGGATTTCGACCGCGGATTTGGGCTTATGGTCCACCATGGATTATGAGCCGACCACTATACGCCAGAAGGCGCGGTGGTGCCAACGTGGTCAAGAAGGGTCAAAGAAGGTAAAGGTTTGTAAACCGCTAACTCCGATGGGCATATGAGCAGGTACTATGATGGAAACGGGGCAGATTTCCGTCGGCAAGGTGTGCTAAAGGCTGCATCCGAAAGCGGCGTTTCTTCGTCAAAACCTTGAACGGTCAAGATATTCAAAATTTTGTTTCGTAATTTCACATAACATATCCCTTAAGGGGAGTCGCATGGGACTTTTGTGGGGCGGTGCAGGAGCGGGGAGCAAAGACTTTCCGGAATTTTTTGTGACTAGTCAGAGCCAAATTTCGCGGCTTTTCTGCGTCGCAGGAGTGGCGGTGGCCATTCTGGTTGCGGTTGGTTGCAGCAACGATACCAAGAATGCAGCCCGCGCCAACGTGGTGACGGCGGTCCCGGTCTCGGTAGCGACGGCCGAACAGCGCAATATGCCTTACTACCTGAGCGGGTTGGGGAATGTTACCGCTTATTACACGGTCAGCGTGAAGAGCCGGGTGGACGGCGAACTGACCGAGGTGAAATTCAAAGAGGGGCAGTTCGTCAATAAAGGCGATCTGCTGGCGGTTATCGATCCGCGTCCGTACCAGGTGCAGTTGGAGCAGGCGGAGGCGCAACTGTTCAAAGACCAGGCCAGCCTGCGCGACGCCAAGCTGAATTTGCAGCGCTATCGCGACCTGCTGCACAACTCGGGCGCGATGTCGCAGCAGCAGGTCGATACCCAGGGTTCGCTTGTCGATCAACTGGATGGCCAGGTGCGGACCGATCAGGCGCAGATTGACAACGTCAAGCTGCAGTTGGTTTATTGCCACATCACGTCGCCAGTAAGCGGGCGCATTGGATTGCGGCTGGTGGATCCGGGAAACATTGTTCACGCGGCGGACACGAATGCCATGTTCGTGATTACGCAGTTGCAGCCGATCGCGGTGATTTTCACGCTGCCGGAAGACGATCTTCCCGAGGTCTCAAGCCACCTGAAGGCGGGCGCGCTGACGGTGGAAGCCTACAACCGCGACAACCAGAACAAGCTGGCGACGGGGACGCTTGAGACCATCGACAACCAGATCGACACGACGACCGGCACGGGCCGCTTGAAAGCCGTGTTCGAGAACAAAGACAACCAACTTTGGCCGAACCAGTTTGTTAATTGCCGGTTGCTGCTGGAGACGCGCAAGGACAGCACGGTCATTCCGGCGGCGGCGATTCAGCGGGGGCCGCAGGGTACGTACGTTTTTATTGCCAAGCCGGACAACACGGCGACCATAGTGCCGGTGAAAGTTTCCTTCACGCAGGACAATGTTTCCGTGATCGCGAGCGGTGTTGCACCGAACGATGTGGTGGTGGTTGACGGCCAGGACAAATTGCAGGATGGCAGCAAGATTGAGTTGCGCCAGCCTGCGGGGACGAGCCACACCGCTACGAGCCCGGCGACGGCGCCAGCTTCGACTGCTCCTGCTGCGCCGGCAAACGGTGCACAACCGCCAGCCAGTAGCGGAAGGAATTCGGCAGGCAGCACAACGCAATGAATCCGTCTCGCATTTTTATTTTGCGGCCGGTCGCAACCGCGCTGTTGATGGTTGCGATTTTGCTGGTTGGAATTGTCGCTTATCGCCAGCTCCCCGTCTCAGCCCTGCCTGAAGTCGATTACCCAACCATTCAGGTGATGACCTTTTATCCGGGCGGTGATCCGGACGTTATGGCATCGTCTGTGACCGCGCCGCTGGAGCGCCAGTTTGGCCAAGTCCCCGGCCTGACGCAGATGACTTCGACCAGTTCGTTTGGAGCGTCGATCATCACACTGCAGTTCGGGCTCGATCAGAACATCGACGTTGAAGAACAACAGGTGCAGGCCGCGATCAACGCCGCGCAGACGTACCTTCCGTCCGATCTTCCGAATCCGCCGATCTACAGCAAGGTCAATCCGGCCGATGCACCGATCATGACGCTGGCGATGACGTCGAGCATTCTGCCACTTTCAAAAGTCGAGGACCTGGCGGACACCGCGCTGGCGCAGAAGATTTCGCAGGTGAGCGGCGTGGGGTTGGTTTCGATCAGCGGCGGACAAAAGCCGGCGGTGCGAGTGCAGGCGAATCCAACGGCGCTGGCGTCTTATGGGTTGAGTTTGGAGGATGTACGCACGGCGCTGGCCAATGCGAATGTCGATCAGGCCAAAGGCACGTTGAATGGCCCGCGGCAGTCTTACACCATCGGAGCAAACGATCAGCTTTTACAGGCTGCGCAGTACCGGCCGCTGGTGATTGCGTACCGTAATGGCTCCCCGGTACGGCTGTCTGATGTCGCCAACGTGACGGACAGTATCGAAAACTCCATGCAGGCCGCGTGGATGAATCTGGATCCGGCGGTGATCGTTAACATTCAGCGGCAGCCGGGCGCAAACATCATCGCGGTGGTCGACCGCATCAAGAAGTTGCTGCCGCAATTGCAGGCCGGATTGCCCGCGGCCGTTCATGTGGCCATTCTTACTGACCGGACCGAGACCATTCGTGCATCGGTGAAAGATGTAGAGATCGAAATGGTCTTCACCATCATTCTGGTGGTGTTGGTGATTTTTCTCTTCTTGCGTCACCTTGCAGCAACAGCCATTCCCGCCGTAACTGTGCCGCTCTCCATTGTCGGAACCTTCGGCGTGATGTATCTGCTGAATTACAGCCTGAACAACCTGACGCTGATGGCGCTGACGATTTCGACCGGCTTCGTGGTCGATGACGCCATCGTCATGATCGAGAACATCGATCGGTTTTTGGAAGAGGGCGATTCGCCGCTCGACGCCGCACTGAAAGGCGCGGGGCAGATTGGATTCACCATTGTTTCGCTGACGGTCTCGCTGATCGCGGTGCTGATCCCGCTGCTGTTCATGGGGGATATCGTTGGCCGCTTGTTCCGCGAGTTCGCGGTTACGCTGGCGGTCACGATCCTGGTTTCGGCGGTGGTCTCACTGACGCTGACACCGATGATGTGCGCCAAGTTGCTGCGCGCCAGAGATCCGTCGAAGGAAAGCAAACTCTATCGAGCGTCGGAAGATTTTTATAACAGAGTAATCGGGTTTTACGGGCAGACCCTGAAGTTCGTGTTGAAGCATCAGACCATCACGCTGCTGGTGACGGTGGGAACGCTGGTGTTGACACTGTATCTCTACGTCATCGTGCCGAAGGGCTTCTTCCCGGTGCAGGATACGGGCGTAATTCTGGGCATCTCCGATGCGCCGCAGAGCGTTTCGTTCGAGGCGCTGGCGCAAAGACAGCAGGCGCTGGCGAAGATCATTCTGCAGGACGCGGATGTGCAAAGTTTGTCGTCGTTCATCGGCGTTGATGGGACGAACCTCACGCCCAACACCGGGCGCATTCAGATCAATCTGAAGCCGCGCGAAGACCGGACGGCGAGCGCGACGGATATTATTCGCCGCCTGCAGCCGAGGCTGGCGCAGGTGGAAGGCATCACGCTTTACATGCAGCCGGTGCAGGATTTGACGGTGGAAGATCGCGTGAGCCGCACGCAGTTCCAATACACCATGGAAGACGCCAATGCCGAAGAAGTGAATCGGCTGGCGACGCAACTGGTGGCAAAATTACGGACGCTGCCGGAACTGCGCGATGTGGCCAGCGACCAGCAGACGGGCGCATTGCAGGCTGACTTGACGATCGATCGCGATACGGCTTCGCGGCTGGGCATTCTGCCAGCGCAGATCGACAACACGCTTTACGACGCTTACGGGCAGCGGCAGGTGTCGACGATATTCACACAGCTGAATCAGTATCACGTGATTTTGGAGGTCGATCCGCAGTTCGAGCAGAATCCCGGGGCGTTTAAAGATCTCTACGTTAAGTCAAATTCGGGTTCGCAGGTTCCGCTTTCAACGTTCACGCAGATGCGCACCGGCAACACCAATCTGGCGGTGAATCATCAGGGTCAGTTCCCTGTGGTAACGATTTCGTTCAACCTGGCGCCGGGAGTTTCGCTGGGCGACGCGACCAAAGCGATCGACGAAGCGGAAAAGGATATTGGCCTTCCACCCAGCGTTCACACGGCGTTTCAGGGCACGGCGGCGGCGTTTCAGAATTCGCTTTCGACCGAACCGTGGTTGATTGTGGCCGCGATCGTCACGGTTTACATCGTGCTCGGCGTGCTTTACGAAAGCTATATTCATCCGATCACGATTCTTTCGACGCTGCCGTCTGCCGGCGTTGGCGCCATTCTGGCACTCCTCATCACGGGCAACGATCTGGGCGTGGTGGGCTTGATCGGCATCATTTTGCTGATCGGGATCGTGAAGAAGAATGCCATCATGATGATCGACTTTGCGCTTGAGGCCGAGCGCGTGGAACACAAGCCGCCGGAGGAAGCTATCTTCCAGGCGTGCCTGCTACGATTTCGGCCGATCATGATGACTACGATGGCGGCCTTGCTGGGTGGTTTGCCGCTGGCGCTGGGGCGCGGGACGGGATCGGAATTGCGTCATCCTCTGGGCATCACCATTGTCGGCGGACTGCTCGTCAGCCAGGCTCTGACCCTGTATACGACGCCGGTTGTTTATTTGTGGTTTGACCGGCTGGCGGAGCGATTTGAGCGCTTCGGTTTCAAACCAGCGGTCGAGGAGCCGGCCAGCGGAGACTAGCGCATGAATATCTCCTCTCCATTTATTCGCCGGCCGATCGGGACCTCGCTGCTGACCATCGCGCTACTCATGGCGGGGGCGCTGGCCTTTACCCGCCTGCCGGTCGCGGCTTTGCCTCAGGTTGATTTTCCGGTGATTCAGGTTTCTGCCAGCTTGCCCGGAGCCAGTCCGGAAACGATGGCATCTGCAGTGGCAACCCCTCTGGAACGACAGTTTGGCCGGATCGCCGGGATCACCCAGATGACTTCGAGCAGCCAGCTGGGCTCTACCGGCATTGTGCTGGTGTTCGATCTGAATCGCAATATCGACGCCGCCGCGCGTGACGTGCAAGCCGCCATTAATGCAGCCCGCAGCCAGTTGCCGTCGTATTTGCCGGGTAATCCGTGGTACCGCAAGGTCAATCCCGCCGATGCGCCGATTCTGATTCTGTCGCTCACGTCTGACAGCGTGACGCTGCCCCAGATCTACGATCAGGCTAACTCGATTTTGTCGCAAAAGCTTTCGCAGATTTCAGGCGTGGGTCAGGTTTACGTGGCGGGAGGCGCGAACCCTGCGGTCCGCGCAGAAGTGAATCCCAACCTGCTGAACAAATTCGGCGTGGGTTTGGAACAGGTGCGCACCGCGCTCGGCAATGCGAACGCGAACAGCCCCAAGGGTGACGTAGCAAATCAAGACAAGGCGTGGACGGTCTCCGACACCGATCAGATCAATAAGGCTGACCAGTACCGGCCGCTGATCGTGGGATTCAATAAGCAGACCGGCGCCACGGTCCGGCTCGGCGACGTTGCCGATGTTCAGGACGCGGTTGAGGACGTTCACATTTACGGGCTTTCGAACGGCAAGCGTGCGGTCATCATTCTTATATGGCGGCAGCCGGCGGCTAACGTGATCGAGACGGTTGACAACGTTCTGAACCAGATGCCCGATCTGCAGGCCTCGATTTCGCCGGCGATCAAGATCGACATTGTTTCGGACCGCACGCTGACCATCCGCGCGTCGCTGCACGATATTGAAAGGACGCTGGTCATCTCGGTCATCCTGGTGATCCTGGTTGTATTCGCTTTTTTGCGGACGTTCCGGGCCACGATGATCCCCAGCATTGCGGTGCCGCTGTCGCTTATCGGCACTTTTGGTGTGATGTACCTGCTGGGCTTTAGCCTGAACAATCTTTCGCTGATGGCACTGGCCATTTCCACAGGCTTCGTGGTCGACGACGCCATTGTGGTGCTCGAGAACATTACCCGCTACCTGGAAAAAGGAATGGACCCGATTCAGGCGGCGTTTCGCGGGGCACGCGAGATTGGATTCACCGTGCTCTCGATGAGCGTCTCGCTGGTCGCAGTGTTCATTCCGATTTTGATGATGGGCGGCATTGTTGGCCGGTTGTTCCGCGAGTTTGCGGTCACTTTGAGCGTGGCCATTGGGGTTTCGCTGCTGGTTTCGCTGTCGACCACGCCGACCATGTGCGCGCAGCTGCTGAAACCGCTGGATGAGGAGAAGCACGGCCTCGCCTACCGTGCCAGCCAGAAGGTTTTCGACACGATCCACGAGTGGTACCGCGTCAGCCTGGAAGTGGTGCTGCGGCATCAGTTCGCGTTCCTGGTGGTTACGATTGCAACAGCCGCGTTGAGCGTCTATCTGTTTGGCAATGTTCCCAAGGGGTTTTTCCCGCAGCAGGACACCGGCCGCATTCAGGGTTCGGTGCAGGCGGCACAGGATATTTCCTTCGACGCCATGAGCCGCAAGATGCGCCGCTACGTGCAGATTGGGATGGCGGATCCAAATGTCGACAACATGATCGGATTCTGCGGCGGCACTACGGCCATGAATCAGGGACGCATGTTTATTTCGCTCAAGCCGTGGGGTGTGCGAAAGCTGAGCGCCGATCAGGTAATCGTCGAATTGAGCAAGAAATTTGGCGAGGTTCCCGGAGCCACGCTGTACATGCAAACCCAGCAGGACCTGCAGATCGGTGGACGCGTGAGCCAGGCGCAGTACCAGTACACATTGCAGGGCGAAAGCCTCACGGAACTGAACGAATGGGCGCCGAAGCTGCTGGCGAAAATGCGGGCCCTGCCACAGTTGCAGCAGGTGAACACCGACCAGCAGGACAAGGGCTTGGCAGCGAACGTGATCATCGATCGCGATACGGCATCGCGACTGGGCGTCTCAGCGGCGGATATCGATAATGTGCTTTACGATGC
This sequence comes from Terriglobales bacterium, assembly GCA_036392935.1. Taxonomy (GTDB): domain Bacteria; phylum Acidobacteriota; class Terriglobia; order Terriglobales; family Acidobacteriaceae; genus DASVWZ01. The sequence continues at coordinate 41,369 of DASVWZ010000190.1, forward strand.
CTTCGGCCAGCGTTTCGTGTCGACGATTTACGAACCACTGAATCAGTACCACGTAGTCATGGAGGTCGCGCCGGAATTTCAGCAGAGCGACGAGGTTCTGCAGACGGTTTATGTGAACTCGTCCAACGGGAACGTGGTGCCACTGGCCGCATTTGCACACTTTGGCCCGGACAACACTTCGCTGGCCGTTAACCACCAGGGACAATGGCCGGCGGTGACGATTTCTTTCAACCTCGCGCCGGGAACAGCATTGGGGCAAGCTACGGAGTTGATCGAAAAGGCCGAGCACTCGATAGCCTTTCCTGCGACCATTCATGGCAGCTTCCAGGGTACGGCGGCGGCGTATCAGGAATCGGCTGCCAACCAGATTGTTCTGATCCTTACCGCGTTGGCCGCGGTTTACATCGTGCTCGGCATTCTTTACGAGAGCTACATCCATCCCATTACGATCCTTTCGACAATTCCTTCCGCCGGTGTGGGCGCGCTGTTGGCTCTGAAGATCATTCACATGGAGCTCAACGTCATCGGCCTGATCGGAATCATCCTGCTCATTGGCATCGTAAAAAAGAATGCCATCATGATGATCGATTTCGCGCTCGAAGCCGAACGGATCGAGGGCAAGAGTCCGCTGGAGGCCATTCATGAAGCATGCCTGCTGCGCTTTCGCCCCATCATGATGACCACCATGGCTGCGCTGCTCGGCGGACTACCGTTGGCGCTTGGCACCGGCACTGGCTCGGAACTGCGCAAGCCGCTGGGCATCACCATCGTCGGCGGGCTGATCGTGAGCCAAGCGCTGACGCTTTTCACCACTCCTGTCGTCTATCTTTATATGGACCGCATCCGTGACTGGGTGAGAGGAAAAAAGCGCACACAGATCGCGCGCCCGCAGCCTATTTCGCCCAGCCCCAGTTCGGCCGATTAGCTGTTATACCCTGAAGGTACTAGCCCATTGGTTAGTTGATCACTGCACGTTCGTGCGCGGACAATGCACACTGGAGCACGTATGCGCACAGGCTGTTTTGCACGTTATCAAGTTTTTCTTCTGGCGATCGCGGCGGGCGCGGTTCTTTCCAGCCGATCTTCGGCCCAGAACAGCTATCAGGTGGTTCAAGTCACCGATGGTGGAACCATTACCGGATCGGTCAAATGGTCGGGAGCGAGACCTCATCCGCTGACTGCGCCAATCACGAAAGATCCCCAGATTTGCGATCCCGATTCGGCGAAATCGCGCGACTTGGAGCGCATGATTATCAGCGCCAATGGTGGCGTGGCCAATACGGTCGTTTATCTGAAGAATGTTTCGAGCGGAAAGGCATTTGATTTTCCCGCCGCGCGCCAGACCCTGGATCAAAAACACTGCCGCTACGAGCCGCACGTTCTGCTGGTGCCGCAGAACGCGGAACTGCCGATGAAGAGCTCCGATTCAACCCTGCATCTGGTTCACATGGATGGCGCGGCGTCGTACAACCTGCCGTTTCCCTTCCCGAACCAAACGCTGTCCCGTCCGATGAACAACGCCGGCGTTATCAATCTGCGTTGCAATGGCGGCCATACCTGGATGAACGGGGTCGCCTTTGTAGCGCCGCACCCGTATTACGCGGTGACCGACGCCAACGGAGAATTCAAACTCACCGATGTCCCGCCGGGACAATACGAAATCGTCGCGTGGCATGAGGGTTGGAACGTTGAAAGGCACGAAGATGCTTTCGATGTGCTCACCGAAAAGCACGTTAGTCGCGAAGTTTTCAGCGATCCGAAAAGTTGGACGAAGTCGGTCAGCGTATTGCCGAGCGGAAATGCGTCGGTGAACTTTGTGATCTCAGACAAGTAGGTTTGTTCGAGAAGCACTACTTGTCCATGAAGATGAAATACGAGCATGCCCAAAGTGCCGTTGGAATGCTTCCCTTTTGCCGGGCCGTAAGGATGATGTTGTAATCCTCGGACGGACGAATTTCTTCCAGCAGTGAGCGCCCCGCACTGGGTTCGGCCAGCGCCAGATATCTCAAGAAGGGGTAAACATCCGGAGAGCCCTCATAACCCTGGGCCATGAAGGAAACCTCGGCATTTTCCCGGGAAAAATGCCAACTCAGCGAAGCCGCCATTGCCACCGCGGATTCATAGTTTTTTTCGGAAACCATTTCCCTCGCCGGCTGGTCGAAAACAATTCTCAGCTTGCGCTCGTCCTCGCGACTGAATTCGCGTACTTTCAGCGATCCCGACTTCGCAGTCGCTTTCCAGTCCACGTGGCGCGCCGAATCGTCGGGCAGATACTCGCGGATGCGATACAGATCGTGCCCGCGCCCGCGCTCAAAACTCTCCCACTCGCCGGTGATCATGGGCAAAATTTCCAGCAACTCGTCGGTCGGCTCGACCTTCGGATAGACGATGATCTCACGGGTCAGCGGCACCAAGCGGGTCTTGCTCAAAAATCCGAACGGGAACAGAGTTCCCAGGCCAAAACCCTGCTGAAAATAACAGCCGCGCCGATCGAGGCGGAATTGCAGGTCTGCCGAAACTTCCGAGCGCGGCGGAACGTAGGGAAAGTAGACTGACCCGTCGAGGATTTTCTTTGTGTCCGGTTCGCCGACCCTGCGAAGCTTGAGATCGCGAAATTTGAGCCACTGCTTTTCCGGCGGATACCAGAGAGGAATGCCAAATGTCGCCGGCAACCACTTCCAGCGCTTTCGACTTTTTTTTCGCGGCGCCAACTCAACCCCGATCGAGAGCGACGGAAGCCACTTTCGCGGATTGCGCACCATCGCCCGGCCCATGGCCGAGCGCCCGGCGAACAGATGTTCCGGCATCCGCACATCCAACTGCAATTCACTCAGCACCGCAGCTGACGCGATGCCGGAAGCCAGGATCGCCGCCAGCATGGCCGCGGTCACGATATAAAGGAGGTTGTTTCCGGTATTCAGCGCGGCCACACCGATGAGCACGACCAGCAAGCAGTAGACCAGGCCGACGCGCGTAACGTCATAAGCAATCGCATCGCGCAGGCGGGCGGCAACGACTCGACGCGCAAGATAGGGCACTGTCGTGAGCCCAACGATCACCGCCAGTAACAGCGCTGCCGAGGCGAGCACCAGCGTCGCTGGCAGATTTCCCGACTCGCGCGACACAGTCGAGAACAACGCCGCGCCGAAAGCGAGCACCAATCCCACCAACGCCAGCAGAAACCGCACCCACACTTCCGGAATTTCAACGCGAAGAGCGCGAAGCGTTCTTCGCGCAAAGGTCTCGCCAGCCGGCGCGGCAGAAGGCGTTGAAAGTGTTTGAGGCATGGCTCTGCCCGAGCGTAGCACCCCACGGAAACGTCATCAATCGGAAGGCGACTTTAGTGATTACCTTTAGCTGCCCAGGAACTCCCGCACCGTGCGATTGAATTCCTCTGGTGCTTCTTCGTAGGGCAGATGGCCAATGCCGTCCATAACCACCAGTTGGCAGTTGCGAAAATTCTGCTTCAATCGTTCGGCCGACTTCGGCGCGACCCCGCCATCGCGACTGCCCCAGATCAAAAGCGTGCGAATACCGCCAATCCTTGGCAGCGCCAGTTCCAGTTCGCGCAAATCGGCATTCCACCGCTGAAGAATCGACATGGGATAATCCCACGCACTTAACTTGTCGAGCGGCTTCATGTAGCCCTCGAAGACATCCACCGGGATCCGCCGTTTGTCGCCCCACAGCCGGTTGAAGTAGTAACGCCGCATGGCCACGGAACGATGCGCTGCCCGTGCGAATATCGGCTTGACTAGAGGATGGCTGAGAAATGGCGCCAGCTTTTTTCCCCGCGGCGCCCACGGATTGACCGGCGCCGCCAAGACCAACCGCCTTACGCGGGCGGGAAGCAAGCACGCCGCCATCAGCGCGACCGCCCCGCCGTGGGAGGTCCCCACCAAATCAAACTGGTCGGCGCCTACCGCATCCATGAATCGCAGCAACCGCTGCCCCGATGCTTTCAGGCCACAATCGAGTTTCGCGGGCCGCTCGGAAAAGCCAGTTCCGACCGAATCAATGGCGAACACTTCATGCCGCTCCGCCAGTGCTGGAATCACATGCCGCCAGGAAAACGAATAGCCCATGAGTCCGTGAACCAGCAAGACCGGCTGGCCGGAACCCGCGTGCAAATATCTCATGCGTGCGCCGTCGATCTGGGCGAATCGGTCTTCCGCGGGCAGCGCCTTAGCCGAAACGGGCCGGGACGAAATGGAAGACGCTCTGACGGGAGATGGACCGGTTTGAGGTTTCACAACGGATAGATTCGCAAAATGCGCAGAGTGCGGACAACTTTTTTCCGGCCCCGCGCTTCTATTTGAACAGTTCTCGCCTCTGTCGCAATAGGGAGGGCGAAAGCTCTCCCACTTTTTTCTTGGGTGGTCAGCTTGCCGCTTGCGCAACGCTTTGCGCCGCCGGCAAAGCTTGACGCGCTTTTTTCTTTTTGCCCAGCAGCTTCTTCAGCACGCGTACGCCTTTGTCGACGTGCTTCTCCTGAAGCAAGAACGGCGGCAGAAACCGCAACACTGTATCCTGCGTGCTATTGAACAGAACTCCTTCGGCCAGCGCCTGCTCAACGATCGGCCGCGCCGGAATTGTCAGTTGCAATCCCTGAATGAACCCGCGCCCGCGAACCTCCTGCGCTACCTCATATTTCCTGTTCAGTTCGCTCAACTGTTGCTGCAGATACCCGCCGACGCGGCGCACCTGCCCCAACAAACCTTCTTCTTCCACGATCGCGAAATACTCCAGCGCCACACGGCAAGCCAACGGCCCTCCGCCAAATGTGGTCCCGTGCTGTCCAGGGGAGATCGCGGCTGCAAATTCCTCTTTCGCCAAGAACGCGCCCAGAGGCAGGCCCGCAGCGATCGGCTTGGCAATGGCGACGATATCTGGCTTGACGCCGAAGGTTTGGAATGCGAACAGATCCCCGGTTCGTCCAAGGCCACATTGGATTTCGTCGAACACCAGCGCGGCATGATATTGATCGGCGAGGGCGCGGCATTGCTGCAAAAATTCCGGCGAACACTCATGAATTCCGCCCTCGCCAAAAATCGGCTCGAGCACGATGGCGCAGGTTTTTTCATTGACGGCATTCCTTAGCGCGGCCACGTCGTTTTGCCCGACGAATATCACTTCTTCCAGCAGCGGCTCAAAACCTTTGCGATACTTCTCCTGACCGGTCACCGACATGGAACCGAAACTGCGTCCGTGGTAGGAACCTTGCAACGCGACAATCTGGCTTTTTTCCGGCCCGCCGGCGCGATGCCCAGCCAGCCGCGCCAGCTTCAACGAACCTTCGATCGCCTCCGTGCCACTGTTCGAAAAAAACGCGCGGTCGAGGCCGGACAGGCCGCACAACTTCTCTGCCAGTTGCCCTTGATATTCGTTGTAATAAAGATTTGAGAAGTGAATTGCCTTCGCGGCCTGATCGCGGATCATTTTCACAATTCGGGGATGCGCGTGTCCCAGCGCGTTCACGCCTAACCCAGCAACGAAATCGAGATACTTGTTGCCTTCTACGTCAAAAACGATGCAACCTTTGCCGCGCGCCAGCGCCACCGGATATCGGTTGTAGGTCGCCAGCAGGAAGCGGCGTTCGCGGTCGATGATTTCGTCAGTTGCGGTCATAGGGATACAACGATTCTATCGGATTTGAAGGAGCGGAGAAGCAGGTCTTACCGCGCCCCCGCGGCCGCAAAGGGCCGGATGGCCTTCAATTCTTTGTAATACTTCCGTTTCACTTGATACACCGCGAACGTATCCTGCAGGTTCAACCAGAACTGTTCCGTCGTCCCGAAGTATTTTGCCAACCGCGCAGCTGTCTCTGGAGTAATGCCACGTTTTTCCAAAACAATTTCGTTGATGGTCGGCGGAGAAACATGAAGTTCACATGCAAGCTTATGGGCACTAATGCCCATCGGCTTAAGGAATTCCTCTCGCAAAACCTCACCCGGATGCACCGCCCAGCCGGACGCGGTAGTTCGTTTAACGGTCATGTTGCTTAATCTTAATCTTCTCTTCTGGCGACCGCGTAATAGCCGTTGCGCGACTGGATCTTGTAGTCCTTGTTGCTGGTCTTGATCTCGACTTTGCGGAAGGTCCCATCCAGCTTGGGATTGGTGGGTACGTAGCCGATGTTGTACTGGCTGCGCAATTCGTTCGCGATCTGGTCGAAGCCTTCTTTCAGCTTGTCCATCTTGTTGCCAACTTCGATGACGCGGCCGCCGGTCTCTGAGGTCAGCTTTTTCATCTCGCTGTCGCCGGAGTATCCGCCGAAGCCATAAAAGCCGCGGTCGGCGCAGAGCAGCACGTAGGCAATGGCATCCGCTTTTTGCGCTGACTCGATTGCGTCCTTGATTTTCAACTGGCTGCCCTGGTCTTCGCCGTCGGTCAGCAGGATCATGGCTTTTCTTCCGATTTGCTGCGCCAGTTCATCGTGCGACGCGAGGTAGACCGCGTCGTAGAGCAGCGTGCCTCGCGGATTGTTCGTCGGAATCGTGCCTCCACCAAGTCCAGGAATTCCCACGCCGCCCGAACCGCCGGTATTGATAGTCGCCGAGTTCAGCGCGCTCCGTAGGAGCTTCACGGAGCTCGTAAAATCCTGCAGCAGGTTCACGTTGATATCGAAATCGATCACGAATGCCATGTCTTTATCGCGCAGAATCTGGCCCAGAAAGTCGCCCCCCACCTGTTTTTCCATATCGAGCACGCGGGCCTGACTGCCGCTGGAGTCGATCAGAATGCCTAGCGTCAGGGGAAGATTCGATTCAGCGGCAAAATACTTGATCGTCTGCGGCTTTCCATCCTCCAGAATTTCGAAGTCCTCTTTCTTCAGGTTGGGAATCAGCGCGCCATGCTTATCTTTCACGTTGAAAAACAGCTGCACCACGTTGACGTTTACCTTCAGGGTTTCGGAGCTCTGGTCGTCCTGATTCTGCGAATTCCCTGTTCCCTGCTGGCCGCTGACTAGCGACAGCGGCAGGCAAAGCGCGACGCTAAGAAATACGATTTGGTAGGTTTTTGACATGGAAACACCGTCTCGTGGCAATTGTTAGTGTAATCCTGTAGCCTTAGATGCAACAAATTAACGCCGCAACAAATTCAAGACAGAGCAAATGATTGCCTTTCGCATCTGAAGTGTGTAAGTTTCCGCTGAGGGAGACGAATCCGTGCCGGTGGGCTTCCGCAAGTTTCTCATTTCCGCCTTGTTGTTGACGCTGTTGGCCCTGGGGTTGGCCTTTGCCGCCAGCCAATCGTCTCAATCCACGCAGACTTCAAAACCTGGTTCCAGTCAGGATGTTCCTGACGCACCCTCGGCGGTCCAACCCCCGCCTCCACCGCCGCCTCCGGCTGCTCCCACGCCTCAGGCTCCGCCGGTTCCAGCCAGCGACGAACCCCCGACAAGCGGCGCGCCAGGGGATTCGACTTCGCCCACTGGATCGGCCCCGCCTAACGGCCAGCAAGGGACGCAGCCTAACGG
>DASVWZ010000191.1:0-1587 GCA_036392935.1 Terriglobales bacterium
GCCGTAGACGCTTGCCATCTCTGCATCAGCATCCGGATAGGGCTAGAGCATAATCCGCTTGAGTTGAATCGGAAGAGGAGCGGCAGGGATTCTCAAAGGCTTGCGGATCGATGAGTCTCATCGGACTGATTCGGGAGACGACGATGCCGAAGCCCTATTCGCGGGATTTGCGTGAGCGGGTGGTGGGTGCGGTCGAGGCAGGCGCATCCTGCCATGAAGCGGCGGCGGCCTTTGAGGTCAGCCCGAGTTCAGCGATCCGATGGGTTGCGCGCTGGCGGCGGACCGGCACGATGGCAGCCAAGCCGATGGGCGGCAAGCGCTCGCCGCTGGATGCTGAGCCGGATTGGCTGCTGGAGCTGATTGCCGCCGAAGCGGACCTGACGCTGGAAGAAATCCGCGGTCGACTGCGCCAGCGCGGCATCATCGTCAGCGCCAGTTCGGTGTGGCGGTTCTGCGACCGCCATAACATCACGTTCAAAAAAAAGCCTGCACGCAGCCGAACAAGATCGCGACGACGTGCGCACCGCCCGCGCGAACTGGAAGCAAGAGCAGCCGCGGCTTGATCCGAAGAAGCTCATCTTCGTCGACGAGACGGGCACTTCAACCAACATGACCCGGCTGCGCGGGCGCTGCCGGCGTGGCCAGCGGCTCGTCGCCAAGGTTCCGCACGGCCACTGGAAGATGACCACCTTCGTGGCCGGCCTGCGCCACGGCGGCATGACCGCTCCGTTCGTCGTCGACGCCCCGATGAATGGCGAAATCTTCCTCAGCTATCTCGAACAATGTCTGGTGCCCACCCTCTCACCCGGTGAGATCGTCTCGATGGACAATCTGCCCGCCCACAAGGTGGCGGGGGTGCGCCAACGGATAGAAGCCACCGGCGCAATGCTATGGCTGCTGCCGCCCTATTCCCCTGATCTCAATCCCATCGAACAGTCCTTCGCAAAACTCAAAGCCCATTTGCGCAAGGCACAAGCGCGTTCAATCCCCGCGCTCTGGGATCGTATCGGAACAATCCTCCAAACCTTCTCCCCAGAGGAGTGCAAAAACTACTTCACCCACGCCGGATATAGGTCAAACTGAAAGGAATCCGCTCTAGCTTCGAATCTAAGCAGCACGCCCCCGAATCATGCCGAGCAGGCCACGCGGGAAAAACAGCACGACCAGGATGAAAATCACGCCGACGAACGACATCCAGTTCACCGCCATCGACGAGATGTAATCCTGCAGCATCACGAACACTGCCGCGCCAAGGAGTGGCCCCCAGAACGTGCGCATGCCGCCGATTACCGTCATCACGACAAAATAGCCGGACAGCGAGTAGTGCAGCGTCAACGGGTCGGCGAAATTGTTAAGAAGGGCGTAGAGCGTGCCGGCAAGCGCCGTGAAGAAGCATGAGATCGAGAACGACAGCCAAATATGGCGCTCGACCGGAATGCCGAGGAATCGCGCGCGCCGCTCGTTCTCGCGGATCGCGACCAGCGTGCGGCCGAACGGCGAACGCAAAAGAAAGCCCATCAGGGCAACGGCGATGGCAAAAATCGCTAGCAGGAAATAATAAAACCGCGTGCCGCCTTCGGTAATGTC
>DASVWZ010000192.1:0-2503 GCA_036392935.1 Terriglobales bacterium
CGTCAGATGAGCCGTCGGTGAAGAAAATCTGCCCGGTGGGGAGTTCGAGCATGCTTCCGCCTTCGCTGGATTCGTGCGCAGCATTGGGTGGGGCAGGAACTTTGACGTAGCCGGTGCCGTTGTATTCGAAAAACGTGCTGGGCGGATTGCCATATCCGGGACTGGTATCGAGCAAGACGTTGCCATCGGGCAGCAGCGCGGCGGGGGCATCGGCCAAATCGTTGCCGTCAGGAATGTCAGGACCGGGAACCCATTTGCCGGGCGACATAGGATCTTTGGGAGGGTAGTAGACGGAGGTGTGTCCGGCGCCGCCGGTGGAGTTTGCGCCGGTGGCAAAGACGGTGCCGTCGGGGCGCAGAACCATGGGCCCGATTTCGGCGGTGGGCGGATCGGAGAGCAGGACGCCGGTGTCGCCGGCGCTGACCCACTCGCCGAGCGAGGGAATGTATTTTTCGGCGTGCTTGGGATCGGCGCCGTTCTCGCAATCGACGGTCAAGACGGTGCCATCGGGCAGCAGGAGCCATCCTTCCTCATCGTAAGAGTCCTGCTTGTTTAAGCCGGTGGGAGTCCAGGTGAGGTTGGTTGCGTCGAGCAGGGCGGCGAGGTAGGGGAACGAACAGCAGTTGGCGACCATGAAAGTTCCGTCGGACAAGACGACGCTTTCGGCGTCGCCGATGATATTCCATCCGCTGGGCGGGGCGACGGATTTCCATTTATTGGTTTTGGGATTGTATATGGCACCCTGGTTGGTCCAGTCGTTCTGTCCGTTGTTGTATTCACCGCCTTCGAGGATGACGCGGCCATCGCGCAGCACGGCCGATGCGTAGGCGTCAGGATTGTAGCCGGGAGGCAAAGATGCCAACTGGGTCCAGGTTCCGTTGACGTAGCTGCCGGTGTTGTCAGGCGTGAGCCCCCAGTAGTCTCCGTTGTTTCCCTGCACCAGAACGGTGCCGTTGGTGAGGAGCAACGAAGTGCTGGCGCCGAAACTGGGCTGGTTGTTCAAGGGCTGCCAGGATTGGCCGGCGGCGATGCTGTGCCAGGCGAGAAAGAGAAACAGGGAGACGGCGAGAGAACGGAGTGGCTTCATCGGTCAGACCTCCAGTTGGGCGGCGGATCCACGGGGGCAATGAATGGGAAAACCGTGGGTGGAAAAGCCTCGCCGAGCATTTTGTATCAGGCGGGGATGGGTGTCAAGCGGGAAGGCAGAAGTGGGAAGGCAGAGTGCAGAGGTAATAAAAACAGATTCCTCGCGCGTCCTCGGCGCGCGAGACGCGGCTGCGGACGGCTCGGAATGACAAGGGGTGGAAATGATGAGATCGGATGACAAGGGTTGGAAATGATGAGATCGGATGACAAGGGTTGGTGGCACTGGGTTCGCACGGTCCGCGCGCATGACAATGGTGAGAGCGGGCGGGTGACATTCATCACTTTACATTCGCGGCGGCGAACGCTAGCTTTGCGATCATGAAAGCTACCAACTGGGAGTTTGCGAACCGGGCGATGGTGTTCGGGCTGATGTTTGCGGTGACGTTTCCGCTGTACGCGATCGACCATCAGAATTCGACATCGGCGCTGGCGGATTGGCTGGCGCCGAAGCTGCAGATGGATGGGGACGCGGTGGCGCGGATTTTGTTTGCGTGCGCGGCTTTGCTGCTGGTGGTGGCGGCGCTGATTCGGACGTGGGCGTCGGCGTATCTGCAGGCTGCGGTGGTGTATGCGGCGGAGGTGAAGAGCGCGTCGCTGGTGGCGGATGGGCCGTACCGGTTTGTGAGGAATCCGCTGTACTTGGCCAATGTGCTGATGATCGTGGCGATGGGCGCGATGATGAGCCGGTTGGGATTTGTTGTGGCAGTCGTGCTGATGCTGGTGTTTTGTTACCGGCTGATCTTTCGCGAAGAAGCGGAGCTGCGAGCGAGCCAGGGCGAGTCGTATGCGGCGTACTGCAAGGCGGTGCCGCGGCTGTGGCCGTCGCCGTGGCCGAAGGTTGGGTCGGCGGGGCGGCAAGCCAATTGGAGCGAGGGATTCAAGGCGGAAGGATGGTATTGGGGATTTGCGGCGTCGCTGATCGCGTTTGCGATCACGTTGAAGCTGTGGCTGTTTTTCGTGATTCTGGCGGCGAGTTTGGGATTGTTCTGGGTGTCGACGAGGGCAGTGGGGAAGGGTCGTTAGTTGTCAGTTGTCAGTCATCAGTCATCAGTCATCAGTTGTCGGTCGTCAGTTGTCGGTCGTCAGTCAAGAGCTTTGAGCGCAAAGGCCGCAAAGGGATTCACAAAGGTCGCGAAGGAAAGTCAAAAGCTTTGAGCGCAAAGGCCGCAAAGGGATTCGCAAAGGTCGCGAAGGAAGCCAAAAGCGTTTGAGCGCAAAGGCCGCAAGAGCGAAGCAGGCGATGTGTTTGAAGCAGATTCCTCGCGCGTCCTCGCCGCTGCGCGGCTGCGGGCGGCTCGGAATGACAATGGATAGGAGATGGTTGCGGCACGACTGAAGCCGTGCCCTTCCCGACAAG
>DASVWZ010000193.1:0-16245 GCA_036392935.1 Terriglobales bacterium
TACCTCACCGCCTACGCCGGGCAGTTCACCAACAAGAACGACAACGGCCGCACCGGGCAGAACCTTCAGGAAACCATCCTCACGCCCGCCAACGTGAATGTCAGCACATTTGGCAAACTCTTTTCTTTCCCCGTTGACGGCAGCCTCCTGGCCGAGCCGCTCTACGTCGCCAACGTCAATATCCCCAGCCCGCTCAACGGCGCTGCCGGATACCACAACGTTCTCTACGTAACCACCGGCAATGACAGCGTCTACGCCTTCGATGCCGACGACAAAGTTCCATCCGGCCCGCTCTGGCAAGTCAGTTTTATTTCCCCGCCCGGCGTGGTCCCCGTTCCCGGCTCATGCGTCAAATGGCCCGCCACTTCAGAAATCGGCATCATGGCCACACCGGTAATCGATCCCAACACCAACACTATGTACCTGGTCGCGCGGACCCTCGAAGGCTCCAACGATGACTGCACCGGCAATTTCGTTTTCCGCCTTCATGCCCTTGATATCACCACCGGCAACGAAAAATTCGGTGGTCCGGTCGTAATTCAGGCGTCCGTGCCCGGCACCGGAGTCGGTTCAGTCAGTGGCCAGCTCGCATTTAATCCACAGTGGGAAAATGCTCGCGCCGGTTTGCTCGAAACCCAATCCTCCCAGGACGTTGACCCCATCATTTACGTCTCCACATCCTCCATCAACGACAAAGGCACCTACCACGGCTGGATCATGGGCTACGACTCGCTCACCCTCACGCAGAATTATGTTTTCTGCACCACCCCGAACGGTACACAAGGTGGCATCTGGCAAATGGGCGCTGGTCCCACCGCAGACTCGAACGGAAACATTTTCCTGCAAACCGGGAACGGCACCTTCGACAACGTAGACGACTTTGGAATGTCAGTGCTAAAGCTCACACCCAACAACGGCAGCCTGGTGCTGATCGATTACTATACCCCCACCAACAATCTGCTTCTCAATCAGCAGGACTGGGATCTTTCCTCCGCCGGTTTGTTGCTGCTACCTCCGCAGCCCGGCAACTACCCCGATCTCATGATCGGTGGCGGCAAGGAAGGCACGATTTACGTCATTAACCGCGACGACCTCGGCGAGTACAATCCCGCCGGCGACGCGATTGTCCAATACATCGTCGGCGCCATTCGTCCCTCCATACCCGGAAATCCAACCGACTACGGCCTCTGGAACGCCCCCACCTACTTCCAGGGCAACGTTTACATGATCGGCCAGGGAGACTACCCCAAAATGTTCACGTTGAACAACGGCCTCCTGCCAACCACCGCAACCTCCACCGGCTTGGTCAGCATGTGGGGCGAAACCTCTCTGATTTCCGCCAACGGCACTAACAACGGAATCGTTTGGATTCTCCAGTACGAAGCCCCGGTACTCTGGGCCTTCAATCCGAACGATCTCACCCAGGACTACTATGACACCACCCAGGACCCCACCCGAGACAGCATCGCCTCGAAATCGGTCGGACGCAGCGTTCCCGTCATCGCCAACGGTCGTGTCTACGTCCCTGCCGCCAAAAAAATCGAAGTCTTCGGACTCTTGCAGTAAGAAACGAATGCACCAGACCCGGTCCTTTCTCGCGGGTTGCGTTCTTTACACAAACCCCTAGGGCATCCCTAATGACGTCTGGGGTAAATTTCTCGCGGAACTCCGTGTAATCAAGTCGCTCTCGTCGCAACTTCGTCTGCCTCGCTGGGTATAATCCAGACATCTGGAAGTGGGCCGCCGGCGCAGGCTTTGCTAGGGTCGCAAGGTTTGTCCGTTTTTTCAGAAATTCCAACCTTCTTAGGAGATCTTCCTTGAAACCTGAAAGAATCCAACCAGCCACCCTTGTCTCATTTGCAGCCTGCGTGCTTTTCTTCACGGCCGCTTCAATCGCTGCATCTGCGCAAGTAACCGTACTGCACGACTTCAAAGACACTGACGGCGCTACCCCCAATGGCAGCCTGCTCTTTGATACCAATGGCAATCTATATGGCACCACCATGAGCGGCGGCTCGAACAACGTCGGCGCCGTTTACACCCTCACTCCTTCCAATGGCAAGTGGGCCGAAAAAGTCATCCACAACTTTAAGGACATCGATGGTTCCCTGCCCCAGGGCGGGCTGGTTTTCGATACCAACGGCAATCTATTCGGGACCACCACCAAAGGCGGCACCAAGTCCGATGGCACCGTCTTCAAATTGATTCCCAACAATGGCAAGTGGACCGAAGCAGTCGTGCACGACTTCAGTGGTCTTGATGGCAGTACTCCTCAGAGCACCCTGCTTTTCGCCACCACCGGAGATATTTACGGAGTCACCTCAACCGGCGGCGCCAAGAACGATGGGGCCGTGTTCGCTTTGGTCCCTTCCAGCGACAAGTGGACCGAAACCGTGATTCATAGCTTCAATGGCGGCGACGGCGGTGCTCCCTGGGGCGCTCTTATCGCTGACGCCAAGGGAAACCTTTATGGCACAACTTCCGCCGACGGCGTCAATTCCGCCGGCACTGTCTTCGAACTTGTGCAGTCGAAAGGCAAATGGACTGAGAAGGTCCTTTACAGCTTCAATTCCACCAACGGGGACGCCTCCACGCCCTACGGCGCACTATTGGCCGATTCCAATGGCAACCTTTATGGAACTTCCTCCAAAGGAGGGGCAAACGGAGCCGGCGCAGTGTTCGAGTTGACTCGGGGCACGGAGGGAGGCTACACCGAATCTGTGCTTTATAGCTTTCTGAACAACGGCTCCGACGGCACCGCTCCCTGGGGCGGCTTGGTCATGGACACCTCGGGCAACCTGTGGGGAACCACCTCCGCAGGCGGGTCAAAAGGTATGGGGACCATCTTCGAACTCACCTCCGACGGCACCGGCTGGCTGGAGACTGTCATGCATAACTTCAACGTCACCAGCGGCGCCACGCCCTACTCCGGCTTGATCCTTGACACTGCCGGCAACCTGTATGGAACGACCTCAGCCGGCGGAACAAATGGCAAGGGAATTGTCTTCGAATTCACACCCGAAGGCGTCACGCCCCGGTAAACCTTAACCGTACTTAAACACTTTCGGCGCTGCGATATTCACGCCCGCAGCGCCGATTCTTTTGTCGATGAGCAGCTACCGCAGAACCTCGGCATCCGCGGAAGGGCTTTGAACAACCAGCAGCCGCGAGCAGTGAGGAATCTCGCTTCTTGTAAATCAGGAAATTGACGATGGAGACGGTTTCGGCGGGAGCTCAATTACCAAATTACAAATGCCCTCACCGGCTCGGTACAACCAGAATCATCCCCGGCCTGAGCACAGCGACATTCCGGTTGGTTTCTTTCAGCGCAGCCACCGTGGTGTTGTAGTTGGTTGCGATCGAATACAGCGTCTCGCCCGGCTGCACCTTATGATGGACGGTCTGTTTCGCGGCCACCGCCTGCGTGTGCGCCGTCTTCGCGTGGGACGTCGTTGAATGCGCCTTCGAAGCCGTCGCTGTCGGCTCCGGCATTCCCGGCGTCACCGGCAAATGCACATACAGCAGATGCCGCCCCGTCAGGCTGTTCCCTTTCAGATGGTTCCACCGCCGCACCATCTCCGCTGGCACGCCAAAATCATCCGCCACGGTTTCTGCCGTATCGCCCTTGCGCACCTTATATGGCGTCGCGTGATGCGAATACGCCGTCTCTTCTCCCGGCGCATGTTTCCCCGGCGCCACCGGAATAATCACTTTGCTGTCGGGTCGCAATTGATCGTCCGCATCCAGCGCATTTGCCTGCGCAATCGACTGTTGCGTGGTGTGATAGGTCCGCGCCAGCGAGTTCAACGTATCGCCCGGCATCACCTTGTGATACCGCCACCACACCCGCATGTCCGGCGGAATCGCCTCAATCGACGTCAAATAATGTTCCCGCGTTCCCGCCGGGAGATGCAGATCGAATTCCTGGTCTTTCGGCGTGGTCATCCGCAGCAGGCTCGGATTCATCTCCTGCAACTCCGCCGCCGTGCTGTCCACGCACTCTGCCACCAGCCGCAAGTCCACCGGATAATCGATCTTCACCCGGTCATACGGCACGGGCTTGTCCAGCACCACATCTTCCAGCCCATACTGCGACGGGTTTTTGGCCATGATCGTTACCGCCAGAATGATCGGCACATAATTTCGCGTCTCTTTCGGCAGCACATTGCGTCGATAGAGCTCCCAGAAATCCGCGTAGCCGGTCCGCTTCACCGCGCTCTGCACCGTGCCCGGACCCGAGTTATACGCCGCCATCGCCAAATACCAGTCGCCAAATTCGTTATACAAATCCCGCAGATGCTGCGCCGCCGCCCGTGTCGATTTCGCCGGATCCTGACGGTCATCCACCCACCAGTTCCGCTCCAGGCCGTATGAACTTGCGCGGCTCGCCATAAACTGCCAGATTCCTCGCGCCCCCGCTCGCGAAAGCGCCAGCGGCCGGAATCCCGACTCCGCCTGCGCCAGATAAATCAAATCCTGCGGCACGCCCTCCTGCTTCAGCGTCGACTGAATCATCGCCCGATACAGCCCGCTCCGCGCCAGCGCCCGCTCCAGCGTTCCCCGTCCGCGGCCCGAAAAATAACTGATATACCCCGCCACCTGATCCGTCATCATCAGCGGCAAGTCCGAGTGCGTCTGCTTCAACTCTGCTTCGGCTTTTGCCAGAACATTCGGGTCCGCCGGCGGAGTCACATCGTTGGCCTCATCAATCGGCGCCGGCTCCGACTGCTGCTCCTGGAACCCATCCCCCTCCTGCAGCGCTTCCAGCTCCAGCCCATTCACACCGTCGACCACCCGGTCAAATTCCCTCTGCAACCGCTCATCCGACCGGATGTCCAGCGAACTGCTCATCATCAGGTTGAAGGCGTTGTCGAAATTCTCCTTGGCCGCTTCCAGATGCCCATTCTTATAGTTGTCTTGTCCCGCCTGATACTCTTTTTCCACTTGGGCAATGAGGTCTGCTGCGGGATCGGTCTTGGGCTGTACCGGAGGCTCCGCCTTGGCAGTTTGTGCTGCAGAATCAGCAGCTTTCGGCGGATCGGCTTGTGCAATCGCCGGAGCCGACGCCTGCGCTGGAACCGCGGCCGTCGGTTTTTGCGCCGATTGGCATCCGATCAGGCCACACAGGCCTGCCAACGCCATGGCAATCGCAATCGGAAGATGGGCTTTCGCAATCTTCATCATTTTCTATAACTTACAGTGCTACTCGGCCCAATGCGAAGGGTATCGTTCTATGCTACTCCCCTCATTTTGACGGGTCAACGCACAAATCGGTGGTCCAAACGTTACTAAGATACTCATACTTTTACCACTGGCATCCCGAATAAGGATGCTCGCCCCTGTTGCGAGCAATCACCGCAGTCGAGGGACCCTTCGAATTTCCCTTGACCTCGCTCGCCGATTCCCCAACAATTAATGCTGCCAGCCGCCGACACCACTGCCGGCGAAGAACGCGCTCTTTCAAAACCTAACCAAGAGCCATGGTTCGGCAGGCTCCGAAACCAGCGGGCCAGCCAGGAGATAATTGCCTATAACTCCTTTGTTTGAAATATTTTACCTATAAACCATTTAAACTCATAGATCTAGCGGGAGCGCTCTCGCTAAACAACTGATTATAAAAGATTTAAAAAATGGAGGGGGGGAGGGGGGAGGGGGGTACCCCAAAATTGCCAGCCGTTAGTGCGCTTACTAAAGACTGACGACCGATGACCGGGAAATCCAACAGCGGGCAACAATAAGCAAAAGCAGGCGCGCGGGGCGGTTCTTACTTCCCCGGCCCTCCTGTCTCCAAATTGCCACTTGCATACAACCCCTGTTATTTGAGAAGGTTATGTGTATCCTCGGGTATCCGCAGCGGCTCGGTGGCGGAAAGTACGCCCGGAATTCACTACAGACAATGGAGTTGAGGCGATGACGAAAGCTGATTTGATCGAGGAAGTCTCCCAACTGGCGGAGTTGACCCGCAAAGACAGCGAAGTGATTGTAGAGACGATCTTTGACAGCATTGTGCGCTCCCTGCACGTGGGCGACAAGATCGAAATCCGCGGCTTTGGAAGCTTCCGCACCCGCCAGCGTAAAGCCCGCGTTGGCCGCAACCCCAAGACCGGCGACCGGGTCGAGGTTCCGGCAAAAAAAATTCCGTTTTTCAAGCCCAGCAAGGAATTGAAAGATATCGTCAACACCGGCGTGGTGCCGGCGGCCGCGCGCTGATAACTCATTTCATTCTTTTGAGTCCAATGATTTGAGGAACATGTGTGCGATTTCTTCGCTCGATCCTGATCTTTTTTTTCTCGGCCGCTGCGCTTTTCGCCCAAACTTCCGATTGGACTAAATCCGATCCCGATTCAGCCGGCCTTTCCAACGCCAAGCTGCAAGCCATGAGCGCCGCCATTCGCTCCGATCAATTTAAGAAAATCGGCAGCGTGCTCGTCGCTCGCCGCGGACAACTGGTCTTCGAAGATTACGTCGACGGTGATACGAATTCACTTCGCGACACGCGTTCTGCCACCAAAAGCATCACCGATATTCTGGTCGGCATCGCCATCGGCGAACACAAACTTTCCGGCGTTGACGCCAAAATCCTCACTCTGCTTCCCGATCGCGCCAAAAGAATCCAGAATCCCGATCCACGCAAAGCAAACATCACCGTCGAAGACTTTCTCACCATGAGTTCCGTTCTCGAGTGCGACGACTGGAACGATGCTTCGCGCGGCAACGAAGAACGTATGTACGTCGTCGAAGATTGGGCGCAATTCGTTCTCGATCTGCCCATTCGCGGTCACATGCACGTTGGCGAAACCATCGAGCCGCCCAAATACGGACGCTATTTCAGTTACTGCACTGGCGGCGCTTTCGTCCTCAGCGAAATCCTGCAGAAAGTCACCGGCGAACGCACCGATCACTACGCCCAGGAAAGGTTATTCTCCCCGCTCGGAATCACTAATCTCAAGTGGGTTTATTCGCCCATGAACATTCCTCAAACTGGCGGAGGTTTGCGCATGACCAGCCGCGATCTGCTCAAGATCGGCCAGCTATATCTGAACAACGGACAATGGCATGGAAATCAGATTGTCTCCAAAGATTGGGTCCAGCAATCAACCACTCCTCACGCCCAAGTCGACGACGACACCAACTACGGATATTTCTGGTGGCTGGTAACCTTCAAGAGCGGCGGCAAAGAATATCCCGCCTATTTCATGTCCGGCAACGGAGGCAACAAAGTCTATGTCATTCCCTCCGCCGATCTTGTCGCCGTCATCACCAGCACCAACTACAACACTCCGGGAATGCACCAGCAACCCCAGAAACTGCTTACCGACTACATCCTCGCATCGCTGCAATAGCTTTGAATCCCAATCTTTACCGCTCACAACCAATGAAAAGGCCGCATAAGCGCCGCGTAATCCGCAAGAGCTAATCACTTCGGCGCGGGGTTTTCACAAATTCTTCTCGTGGAATTCCGTGCCGGAGTGAACGTCTTGGGCCATAGGGTCCTCGTCAACGTCTATTTCGACCGAGCAGTGGTCGCTGGGTCCCCAGTCGTTAGGATCGTTTAGTGCCCTGACGCGCACACGCTCCGCCAAAAAGTTGGAGGCAAAAACGAAGTCGAGCTGCCGTGTTGCTGAAAGCGGGGTTTGGCGACCAGTGTAATACGTCGGGACATTCTTGCTCCCAAGCGGAAGTTCCTTGGGCCACGGCTCCGCGAGGCGGCCGCAAGGGGCCTGCGGGCCGACGAAGGACAGCCCCAAGGCCCGCATTCTGGCGAATATCGTGTCGTAGCGCGCCGCCCAATATGCGCTTCCATTTTCGCCATAACCATAGAGGATGTTCAGGTCCCCGGCGGCAATGATCCGGTGTCGTCTCTTCGCACCAATGAGTCCGGAAAGGTCCGAGATTAAGCGGTGCACCGATCCGTCTGCGTAAATTTCAGTGTTGCCGGTGCTAGGGTGAGGATGCTCCCACATAGCGTACATAGAGGCCACCACGAAAGGTTCACCGCCGACTGGCGTGACAATGGCAGCGGCGAGCGTGCCAGGTCGGCTGACCCCGAACTTACCGCCCTCACTGGGATGCGCCTCGGGGACAGATTTCGGCTCAAGCCACTCAACGCCGACACGATTCGAGAGCTTGACGACGACAGCCCTCCATGGCCGTGTAGCCCCGGCTCCAGCTGTGCACCACGGCGCGGAATCCACCCGGATTTGCGGCAACACGTCAGGCGGGGGTTCTTTGGCCTCTTGCAACAGGGCAATGTCGGCCCCGGTGCTCACAAGATGGCGCCACCCCTGGCCGCGCTGATTAATGTTCCACGTAATAATTTTGAGCATGGCCAGAATTATAGTGCCGGCAGCGAAAGGCGCACGATTTACATCTCGCCCTCTTGACCGCTGATTCCCCCAATACGATACTTGTCCTGCTCAGGCAAGTCGTCAAACCAGAAAGGCCGATCATGCCCACGAATCCATCCCTCGATCGTCGCAGCTTCCTTCACCTTGCAGCTGGAGCCTGCGCCATCACGCCGGTCGCCGCATTCTCGTTGCAGTTCGCCTCAGGCAACAGCTCGTTATCCAAAGCTGAGCGCGATCGTTTAACGCCGGACCAGGTCATCGACCAGCTCAAGAAAGGTAACGACCGCTTTCGCACCGGCAAAGCCGCCACGCGCAACTATCTTGACGAGCAACGCGCCAGCGCTTCCGGCCAATATCCCGCTGCCGTCATTCTCGGCTGCCTCGATTCGCGCGTCCCGCCTGAGATCGTCTTCGACGCCGGCATCGGCGACGCCTTTATCGGCCGCGTCGCCGGCAACGTGGTCAACGATGACATGCTCGGCAGCATGGAGTTCGCCTGCGCCGTCACCGGCGCCAAAGCCGTCGTGGTCCTCGGACACACCGCTTGCGGCGCGGTCAAAGGCGCCATCGACGATGTCGTGCTCGGCAACCTCACCGGACTTCTGGCCCGCATCAAACCCGCCATTCCCGCCACCAACTTCACCGGGGATAAATCCAGCAAGAACGCACAGTATGTCAATGCCGTTGCCCATACCAACGTCGAACTGGTCCTTGCCGACATTCGCCGCCGTAGCCCCATCCTCGAAGACCTGGAGAAAAAAGGATCCATCAAGATCGCCGGCGCCATGTACGACCTTTCCACCGGAGCCGTCGACTTCATCGCGTAAGCGCAAGGAAAGAATAGTTCGCCAGAGTCACGCAGCGCTGCGCACGTCTGCCTTCTGACTTCTGCGTTCCCCGAAACTTTCCCCCTCCTTTTTCCGTATCTAACTGTGCATACATTGACGCCATCCGCGCGTCTACATAAGATGAAGGCACTCCCATGATTGGCCTCACCATCTCGCATTACCGCATCATTGAGCGTCTCGGTGGCGGCGGCATGGGTGTGGTCTATAAAGCCGAGGACACCAAGCTTGACCGTTTCGTCGCCCTTAAGTTCCTGCCCGACGACGTTGCCAAAGATCCGCAGGCGCTCAACCGCTTCCGCCGCGAGGCCAAAGCCGCCAGCGCGCTGAACCACCCTAATATCTGCACCATCCACGAGATCGACGAGCAGGACGGCCAGACCTTTATCGTCATGGAGTATCTGGATGGCATGACGCTAAAGAGCAAAATCGGCGGCAAGCCGCTCGAGACCGAAACCCTGCTGACCATCGCCATCGAAGTCGCGGACGCGCTGGACGCCGCCCACGCCGGCGGGATCGTGCATCGCGACATCAAGCCCGCCAACATCTTTATCACGCGGCGCGGCCACGCCAAGATCCTCGACTTCGGCCTGGCCAAAGTTTCCGTCGCGCCGCAGGGATTCTCTGCCGGGCCGACCGCCGCAACCATCGCCGACACGGGTGATTTCCTCACCAGCCCAGGAACCGCGATCGGCACCGTGGTTTACATGTCGCCCGAGCAGGCGCGCGGCAAGGATCTCGACGCCCGCACCGATCTGTTTTCGTTCGGCACCGTTCTCTATGAAATGTCCACCGGCGCTTTACCGTTCGCCGGCGATACTTCGGCCACCATTTTCGATGGCATTCTCAATCGCGCACCCATTCCACCGTTGCGTTTAAATCCAGCACTTCCGCCGAAGCTCGAAGACACGATCAACAAGCTGCTCGAAAAAGACCGCGAACTGCGTTATCAAAGCGCCGCAGACGTGCGCAGCGATCTGAAGCGCCTCAAGCGTGACACCGAATCCGGAAGAGTCAGCGCTCAGGAGTCGGGTCCGGTTGCCATATCGAGCGTGAATATTCCCGCGGCGAAGAGTTCGCATAGCTCCAGCAGTTCAGCCATCGCTGAAGAAGCGAAAAAACACAAAGCCGGGGTGGGAGTCGTCAGCCTTGTAGTTCTGCTTCTCGTGGCTGCAGCCGGCTACGGCGTTTACAGCCTGTTTTTCGCTCCCAAGCCGCTTCCATTTCAGAGCATCAAGATCACCAAGATTCCCGGCACTCACCGTGCACGCCTCGGCGCCATGTCACCCGACGGCAATTACCTTGCGTACGTCCTAACCAACGAAAACGGCGATGCCCTGTGGTTGCGCCATCTCGCCAGCGAAAGCAATGTGCAGCTCATTCCGCCCGATCGGGTGCAGTTCTCCGCTCTACGCTTCTCCCGCGATGGCAGCCACATCTACTTCTCCCATACCCTGCCCGCCAGCGGTCCCGCCTCGCAGGAATATGATCTCTATCGCATCCCGGTCCTCGGTGGAACTCCGCAGCCGCTGGTAAAAGACGTGGACTCGAATCCGAGCTTTTCACCCGACGGTCAGCGGATGGTCTACGTTCGCGCCAACGATCCCGAGCCTGGGAAATATCACATCCTGGTGGCGAATGCAGATGGAACCAACGAGAAGAGCATCTACAGCGCTACCATGACCAACATCGCCCAGGACGCAGCCTGGTCACCCGATGGGAAAAATATCGCGGTATCGTTGCTCGATCAGAATGGTGCCATCCTGACGTCCCTGGCCACGCTCGACCCCGACACCGGCAAGCTGCAGACTATCGCTCAGCCGCCTTATACCATGTTGAGCTCCTTGTCGTGGCTTTCGCCTGGACACGCCCTTGCCGCCATTTCCACGTCGATGGAAAGCCTTACCAACGCGCAGCAGATCTCACTGGTCACTTATCCCGAAGGAAAAATCCATCCCATTACCGCCGACACCAACGACTACGCGAACTTGAGCACCTCCTCCGATGGCAAAACCATCGCTACGGTCATGCGCCAGTCCACGCGCGACGTTTACGTCAGTTCCGGCCAGAAGCCCGATTACTCCGACATCAAGCGCGTCACCTCCAGTGATCCTGTGCCCTCGATCGGCTGGGACAAAGATGGAAATTTGCTGGCTCAGGAAGGCGCTTCGATTCACGTTCTCGACCTGAATGGCAACCAGAAAGCCGAACTCGGCGCCGAGCCGAGTACCGCCTCATTTTTTCCTTATGGCTGCAACGACGGCCACGTAGTTTTTACCCGGGGAGTCGTGAAATCCATGGCCATGAACGTCTGGCGCAGCAACGCCGACGGCACCGGCCTGACTCGCCTCACCGAAGGCAAGCGGGATTTGTTCCCCTTGTGCTCACCCGATGCCAAGTACGTTTATTACGCTGACCTCGCGGCCAATGCATATATGAAAGTTCCGATGGAGGGAGGCAAGCCCGAGCGTATTTCAAAAGTGTTTGCCGAATTCAACTCCGCGTTCGACATTTCCCGGGACGGCAAGACCGCCTTGCTTGGCACCTACGATTTCAAGGCCCAGAAACCAAATTTCACTATCGTATCCCTCGATACCGGCGAACCCCTGCACGTCTTTGAATACGATCCGCGCCACACCGGAGGTTTAAGTTTCGCGCCCGACGGCAAAGGCGTCATCTATCCTGTTCGTGAAAAAAGTGTCGACAATCTTTGGGTGCAGCCGATAGCTGGCGGGCCGGCGCATCAACTGACTAATTTCGATTCGCTGAAAATCTACTACTACAATTGGTCGCTCGACGGGAAAAGCATCGCCTTCGTGCGCGGCGATACCCCGTCCGATCTGGTGCTGATCCAGGACACGGGGAAAAAGTAAGAAGTCAGAAGTTAGAAGGCAGAAGTAAAAGCAGGTGCTCTGACTTCGGGTTCTTACTTCTGCCTTCCGACTTCTAACTTCTGACTTCAAAAATGTTTGCCCGCCGAATCCGCGTGGAGTATGAATCCAACGGGCAGCGATTGTCCTGTCCATTGCAATGGCTGGATAATTTTTCCATGCGTAATTTTACGAATTCGCCGATTTTCGACGATACCCTGCCTATCGCCGACGGCCTAATGGAGATCGGGACGAACGTCCCCATTGACCAACTCCGCGACGCCATGGAAGATTGGTTTCGCCGAAAGGGCTATCTGCCCAAGAACTCGACCCTCGCGATCGGTCCCATTTCAGAACAAAAATAGCCATTCCGGGACGCAGACACCGGCCGTACTGTGCCTTTCGTATGCCCGGGCGGCCTTTATCAGACTCGGCGCGGGCAGCCCGAAACTGGGGAAGTTCACACTTTGCAATGGGTTAGGGCTCCCACCCGGTAGTTTCATGCCTGGTGACTATGGTCTGCTGGCAGGGGTTAAATTTTCGGCACGCTGCCGTAATATTGTCTTGCTTGCACTGGCAAGGCTCTGTTATATGGTTGGAAAGAAAATCCTTCCAGCCATGGCCGAATGTGGAACGTTGCGTGCATCACACGTACAAGAGGCGGAACATGGCACATGTACTGATTATTGATGACTTTGGAAGGTCGAGACTGGCTCATCTGCGCCAGAACGGGAACACCTGCGAAGTAGAACTCGAGGACGAAACCGCCTCGGACGACTCCAAGCTGTCGTGGAAAGTGCTCGGCATTGCCACCATGGCCTTGGTCAGCGGCGCCGGGTGGCTCGCTATCCTATTTGCTGCCAAGCATTTATTTCAGTAGAAATTGGCGGTTGCGCCCGCCCGCAGGCGCGAAGAAATCCCTATTCCCCGGTCAAAATTAAAAGTGCTGCAGCGCTTGCTTTGGGGCGATTGCAGCTCACTTCCACAAATAATAGAAGCCTAAATGGTCTTCCAAGAGCTTTTCACGCGTCGGCAGCCATTGGGATAAGTCGCCGAACATGAGATCCAGCAAGGTCTTCCGGTCTTTTTCGGGACGGACCAGCGTCGGCTCGCCTTTAATTCCCACCGATTTGGCTGTGTCGTTGATTGCGTCCTGAAAATCGCCCACCTGATCGATCAGGTGCATTCCCAGCGCTTCCTGTCCGGTCCACACGCGGCCATCGGCGATTGACTTGATCTGATCGACCTTTTCGTGCCGGCCGTCGGCCACTGCCTGCACGAACTGCCCGTACATGTTGTCGATGAGCGACTGCATATAGGCCCGCTCGGCGGGCGTCATCTCGCGCGAGGGATCGCCTGTATCTTTGAATTCTCCAACCTTTAAGATCTCTGGCTTCAGCTTGGCCCACCGCATGAGATCGCCGTAGTTTACCCACTCGGCGATCACGCCGATTGAGCCCACGATGCTGCCGTTATCGGCAAAGATTTTGTTGGTTGCTGAGGAAACGTAATAGGCGCCGCTCGCTCCGACGGTCTCAATGGACGCTACGATGCGTTTCTTTTTTTCATCGCGCAGGCGCTTTACTGCGCGGTAGATTTCTTCCGAAGCCGCGACGCCCCCGCCGGGGGAATTCACGTGAATGACGATCGCCTTGACGGAATCGTCGTCGCCGAATTTCTTCAGCTGGGCGCACACCGTCTTGGGATCGAGGATGACGCCTTCGAGATCGACTACGGCGATCTTGTCGCCAAACCCGGTGAGTGAGGCTTCGTCTCCGCCGGCATGAAGCGTGACGTAAACCAGCGTGAAAACGGCCAGAACAAAGAGGAAAAATGCGCCTCCGCCAATCAAGACCCAAAGCCAAACCCGCGAACGTCCATTTTCAGCCATAGATTGTGTGTAGTTTAACACCGGGAACGAACTGGGGTTGGGCGCGGCTTGCCCCACTCCTGCCGCGGCATCTGCGGCAGGGGTGGGAAAATCTACGTTCCTGCTTCCGGCTTCTGGCTTCCAGCTTGCCTACTGGCCAACATCGATCAGCGGGATCTGCGAGGCCAACTGCATATCGATCATCATCTGCGCGCGCCGTTCGATCTGCACATACAGCGCGGCTTTCTTTCCCGGCAGCACCTTTTGAAACTCCGGCAGATACCGCTTACGCAGCGCGGCCACATTTTCGTCCAAATCGAGCAGTTGCTGCGCCCAACTGCTGGCCTGCGCGTCGGTCATCGTCCCGTAACTCTGGGCGTACTGCTTGATCAGGTCATACTTGGTATTGTTCACCTTCACCAGATCGGCAATATAGCGGTCATAGGCGGGCCAGAATTTCTGCGCTTCCGCATCCGTCAGGGGAAGGTTCTGCGCGATGATCTGCTTTTTCTGCGAGCGTATATCCTGCCGCAGCATGTTGATGTCCTTATCGCTGATGGTCACGCCCTGATCGCTGCCTGCGCTTGCGCCCTGCGCTTGTCCCATAGCGAAAGCTGCGCACAGTAAGATTGCCGCCAGAATGCTTGCGATTGTCCTCGTCATAAAGCTTCTCCTCATTAGTGGCTTGGGTTGCTTCGGGGCGTGCCTCTACTAATTTGAGAACTACCCCAGGAAGCGTCCACCGATGCTATCACGGCTGGCTGTGCATCTTGCGGCTGCCAAAGTCCATGAGCCAGTTGCAACTGAGTTGCAATTAATTTTATAAAAAAAGCTTTAACTTATTGATTCCATTGACTTGGCGATAACGGATACCTTGTAAGTCATTGATTATAAATCTAGTTACATATCAAAATATAGAAAACAAAGTACTTAGCCGTCAGCTGTCAGCTATCAGCCAAGACCATCTCGTCCCTTCGACTTAGCTGCATGCGCCCTTCAAATCCGATTTTCAAAGAAGGGCCACTTTCGAGACTCAGGCGCAACCTGACCCAGTCGCCCCGAAGATCGAGTGTGTCTACTTCAATTATGGGAGGACGAATGGCGAGGTCAAGCGAAATTTAGCTAAAAAGCTTGTCAAGCCCCCGAATTGACTGAATTCCGGCTAAAGCACAGATAGCGTGGCAGATATATTGTTGGCCAGCGTGTCATGTTTGTCCCCTACGGCACGGTATAATAGATGTACACGAAATTTTAGCCGCAGGGAGCGCCGAGGAAAGATTCAACCAGCAAGCGTACGAAAGTCGCGCGAAGGAAAGCCAAAAGCTTTAACACAGAGGGCACAGAGGAATCACAGAGGCGCACAGAGAGGAGTTCCTGCGCGCTAAGCTTTCCGAACCTGCAGGCGCATTGATCTCGAACTCTTTTTGGGGTAATCTGCGATTACACCGGAAAGGAGGTGGTCGGATGACAAGTTCTGAAGGCAGTTGTAGAAACATCAAAAGACCAGGTGAGGTGGCTGAGACTTAGAGCAGGTCGCTCTAAGCGGGGTTTTCGCCGGCTTAAGCTGGTGGAAACTACAGCCCGCAAACTAACGGTGAGTTTGGATTTAATCCGCCCGGTATGAGGTCGTACCGGGACCCGGAGTTGCCGAAGAGGCCACGTAGAGTGACCACCTCTTGGTCAAACCCAAACAGTCCACCGGACGGCCCGCGCGCAAGCGCAGGCCGTTCTGTTTTTGCCGCTAAACCGCAAGCGGATCTATGGAGCTTCGCCGATGGATAAAGTCTAGTATGATCCGTTGGCATGGGCTTTGTTGATCCCGAACGGGAGCGCCAGCGGCTGGCATCGGTTTATGCCGGTCAGTCCGATGGCGAGCTCGAGCAGGTTGCCGCGCAGATGGCCGATTTGACCGAAATCGCCCGCGAGGCGCTCCGAATGGAATTAGATAAGAGGGGCCTTCATGCGGAGCAGATGGAAGAATCGTCGGGAGCGCCCGCCCACGACTTTCGCAACTTACTCACCATTCGCACATTCTGGAGCTTGGCCGAGGCAGACCTGGCCAAGGGTCTGTTGGAGGCTGAAGGAATTGAGGCGTTTCTATTCGATGACAACGTGGTGAGGCAGAACGTCTTCTATGCGAATGCGCTTGGCGGAATTAAATTGCGGGTTGACGCCGCCAACGCTCAGGAGGCCGACCGCGTCCTTGCGGAACAGGTTTCTGAGGACAGGGTGGCCGGTGACGAGGGGTCAGGCTCCTAGCTTTCGCAAACTGCATTCGATGTCGCCGGATGGCCCGCGCGAAAGCGCGGGCC
>DASVWZ010000194.1:0-14876 GCA_036392935.1 Terriglobales bacterium
GCGATGGCTCGATCGCCCCGAAGACGGCATGGACACTGACCCGGAGAACGAGCACGCCGAGCCGGAGGAAGACGACGAAGACAAAATGGTCAGCCCGCTCCCGCCTTCGATCTTCGACGAAGCTAAAGGCGCCAAAATTCCCACGCCCGCCTCAGCCGTCGCCTGCGTGGAAGATGCCGCCGCAACCCCCGGCCAAAACCAAGGCGAAGATAAAGACGAAGACAAAAATAAAGACAGGGGTAAAAAGAAAGGCAAAGACTCTGGCCACAATCCCGCCCTCATCTCAACCGGCGATTCCGCAACCAACCCCGCCCCGGCCGTCCGCAAAGCTCCCGCCGGCGCTGCCTTGCCGCCATCGAACAACGCCGACACTACGCTCAACTCCGCCTGAATCGCTATCGTCTCGTGCCGTACCCATCCCCTAACCACTGCCATCCCGGGCGAAGTCGATGGGCCCCGGCGAGGACGGGAACAACGAGTGCATACTCAGGGAATTTTGGCGATCAGCTTTAATCGCCGTCTCCTGACCATTGTCATTCCGAGCCGCCCGCAGCCGCAGGCGAAGACGCGAGAGGAATCTGCTTTTGCAAAGTTCAGGACAACCGGTTCTCCCGCGCTGCTCGCGTTTTGCGCCAAGGGGTTGGGAAACCTTCCGCACCATACCCACTGCCAACAGGACCTCTTCGTGCTCTTTGCGACCCCTTCGCGTCCTTTGCGATTTAAGATTTTCTTCCTGCACAAGCCGGGCAATCGACGTTCCCGAAGAACTGCCACCATCATTTCCCCGCCGCCTCTGCCCCGCCCACCACTTCTCCCTCCCGCAACTCCCTCGCACACACCTCGGCTCCGCACAGATAAACCAGAAACAACGGCAGATCGCGCGCCTGCACCCGATAGTCACCCCGCTCCACCGCCGACACATCGTGATAATCCGCCATCACTATCGGGTTTCCTGCCGCCGCACGCACCCGGAACTGCCGCGACGCCGGCTCGTAGTTCGCGTAGCTATAGCAATACCCAAGGCACGCTCGATCAACCGCATGCAAGAGCTGAATGGGCATCGTGATCGACCGCAAGCGGCCAATCACCCGTGTGTTCGTCGGCAGTTGCCCAACCACCGCGTCCAGCCTGTCTTCCACTCGATTCAACATCCGCCCATCCGCAAACAATAACCCGAAGTAACTCACCACACACATCATCAGCAGTGCTTTCTCCGGGACCCTCAGTTCGACCTCGTTCAGCAACCCGCACAGCAGCACACCCGCCGCCAGCGAAAATCGCAACGAGATAAAACTGAAGGCCAGCGCATACTGGGGAAAGGTAATCGCTGAAGGAATCACTGTCACCGCCACCGCCGTCAGCGCCCACATCTGAAATCGCAAGTCCGCCAACAGCCGCCGGCCCTGCTTGCGCGCCAGCCTCCACAACAGCATCAGCCACGCAGCCAGCAGCAATCCGTATGGCAAGTCATACTTCGCGCTGAACAGCAACACCTGCGGCGCGCCCGTAACCTGCCATGCCTGCCCTATCGACCAGGTGTATGGATACCGCAGTTGGATCAGAAAGTGCGCCGCCAGCAGAACTACCGCTCCCGCCGCCAGAATCACCCACCGCACCCGCGGCGGAATCCGCTCCGCAATCATCACATACGCCGCCAGCCCGACCACCCATACCACCGGCATCGGATGCGCCAGCCACGCCACCAGCAGCAACGGCATCGCCAGCAGTCGCGTGCGCGCCCCGCCCGAAAGAAACAATGCCAGGTACCAGAAGCAAATCCCAAGCCCCAAATAAAAATTGAAGAACCCCGCCTGGAAAATGAACCCGTACGCCAGCACCCCCGCGCATGGCAACGCCAGCCACCGGTTCCGCCGTCCGCCATGCCCAATCAGAAACATCGCGCCCCACGCAAACACCAGCACCGCCGCGCCCACCGCGATGCGCTGTGCTGCGCTCGCTCCCACTCGCGGCAGAAGCCATGCCAGCATCCAGTCAAACAGCACATTGTTCCATTGATGCTGGATCCACAATCCCGCCGCCTGCCCACGCGCAATCAGGTTCGCAAGCCACGCATTGTAAACATGACTGGGAAGGTCAATCGCCTGAATCCGCTCTTGCCATACACAGGGGATCAGCAAAGCTACGCTCACAACCAGATCTGCGGCGATGGAACTCTTCGCAACTTCGCTCACTTCGCCCCGTCCACTTTCACTCGATCGCTCCATGGTTTACCGCACAAGTGTACCTGCCGCCATCGTGCTTCCACCATTTTTCCCCGCGAATAGCGTAAGGGTTGTCAAAACCATCTACAATGCTGAGTAATTGTGCAGACACTCACCACCGCCTGGTTCACCGAAAGAAGACAGAACCTCACTCTGATCTTTCTGGCGGGCATGCTGGCGATCCATTTGGGCTGTTGGTGGGTTATTCGCTGGCGCTTGGAGGCTGGCTATCAGGACTTCACGATCTTCTACACCGCGGGAAAGATCCTCTCGCGCGGAGAAGCTCCGCGCTTGTACGACAACGGCCTGCAGTATCGCACTCAGCAGGAGTTCTCATCGTACAGTTTGATTCGCAAAGGCCCACTCCCCTACAATCACATCCCCGTTGAAGCTGCGATCTTCGTTCCGTTTACCAAACTGCCCTACTTTCAGGCCTATCTGCTCTGGGACGCGCTTGGCGTGCTCGCGCTGGCCCTGGCGATGGCCGTCCTTCGGCCAAACTTAAGCGCATTCCGCAGCCAATCGCTGTGGCGTGGAGTTCTGCTGGGGTTGGCATTTTTTCCCGTCCTCATGGTCCTCGTACAAGGGCAGGACACTCTGTTCGTGCTGCTGCTGTTTGCCTTGACCTATGCCGCTCTTCGCAAGGACTCTGATTTCGTCGCCGGCTGCTGGTTGGGTTTGGCTCTGGTGCGCTTTACCTTGGTCTTGCCCTTCGTTCTGATATTGGTATTCCGCCGATCATGGCGATTTCTCGCCGGGTTCACCTTCGTTGGCGCCCTCATGGGCTTGGCGTCAGCCGCTCTGGTAGGTTGGCAATCTCTACTCTCGTATCCCGTCTACGTTTTGCGCGTGGAACGGCGCTGGGTAGGCCCCACTACTTCGCCGTACATGCCCAACCTGCGCGGGCTGATTGAAAGCGCTTTCTGCGGCGCTAACTCCTATTGGGCTTGCACCACCGCCTCGATCGTTGTGTCCGCGGCTGTGCTTTGGTTCTGCTACAGTCGCTGCGACTTTCATTCCTCACCGCGATCGTTTGATCTAAGTTTCTCTCTCGCGCTCGTCGCTTCCGTTCTCAGCAGCTACCATGCCTACCTGCATGACTTGACTGTTTTGCTCATTGCTGCCCTGCTGGTTGCAAATGACTTCTGCGAGCGGAAGTCGGCGGCCTGGGGCCTGGCTGCCCCAGTTTTCCTGCTGTTCCTTACTCCCTTGTATGCCGTCCTGCTGTTCAAAATGAGGCTCGCGTATCTCATGGCCATTCCGCTGCTCGTCTGGTTCTGGGCCCTTGCCCGGGAAACATCAGCTAACCGTGCGGGTCGGCTGGCCGAGAGTAACTCGTGACAGCGCAAACGACGCCAGCAGTAGAATCACCGGCTCCATCGGATGCCGGTAACTGGGGAACGTATGCGTCACGTAATACACCACCGGAAATACCACCATAATAATTGCGTATGGCATCGCCCCATGCGCATCCCGCCGCAGCGCCAGCACCATCCCAATCCACGCCAGCGCGCTCGGCAGCAACCACCATGATCCGCGCGGGTCATTCCAGAAAAAAAAGAACCGATACGCCGCCATAACCACGTACTCGCCCGGATGTTCCCGCACAAATTCCAGTCCTTCGCGCAGCTTCAGATCCATGTAGCGCATTTCTCCCAGCCGGTTGTATTCGGTGGGATCAATCAGCGGAAAATCCTTGGGGTAAGGATATGGCTGCGCCTCAATCGCTCCTTCATAGTTCCCCACCCACAGCTCCAGCCCAAAGTTGTCGCGCAATGGAAGCAGCCGATGGAAAACCACGTAGTTGCGCACCGTCCACGGCACCAGCGCCAATATGAATACTGCCAGTGACACCGCTATCCATCTTCGCGCGCCGACCCTCACCCTTTTTGACTGCATCCACAGCCACAGGTAAAAGCACGGAAACATCGCCAGCATCGTGCTGTTGGTCAGGCACGAAAATCCTGCCAGGACCCCAAACCCGCACCACGCCAGCCACCCCCGGGACTCCGCCAGCCTAGGCAGCCACCACAGTGTCAGCATCAGCAACAGGGCCGTCAGGCTGCTTTCCCATAGCCGAACGCATATAACCGCTTCATACAACCAGACTGCCCAGGACCATGCCGCAAGAATCCCCGTCGTCTCGTTGAAATCCCGCTTCCCCAATCGCAGAATCAGAACCGCCGTGCAACAGGAAAACAGCGCATTCAACACCGTCGCCATCCACAATGACGGGATGCTGTACGCCCCGCCGATCTTGAAAATTCCCGCCATGATCAGCGGAAACACCGGCGGCTGCTGTGCCGTCGGCGCAATGGGGGTTTTCTGCCACGGCGAACTGTATCCGTATCCCGAAACCAGGCACCACGCAATGCGTGATGGCTCATTCCACGGATAGAAATTGATCCACGCATGCTCCGGCAGAAGTTGCCAAAGCACTCGAATCCTTGCGACCAGCGCGACCATAAAAATCAGCGCGGGAGCAGTAGCTATCTTCCTGCCAATGCGGACCCATCGCGCCGTATCCATCTCGCTCGGCATTGTAGCAGCGCGCTTTGTGGGCATAGCACGAACGTGGCATTTGACCGGCAACACCACGCCCTCTATCATCGTTCGGAACGCGCTACGCGGCATCCGCCAAGAATCACGAACAATGATCGGCGAAACCGTATCTCACTACAAAATTATCGATAAGCTCGGCTCCGGCGGCATGGGCGTCGTCTACCGCGCCGAAGACACCAAGCTCGGCCGCAAAGTCGCGCTCAAATTTCTCTCCCTCGAATTCTCCAAGGACCGTCAGGCCCTCGACCGCTTCGAGCGTGAAGCCCGCGCCGCCTCCGCCCTGAACCACCCCAACATCTGCACCGTTTACGAAATCGACGAGTACGAAGGCCAGCCCTTCATCGCCATGGAACTGCTCGAAGGCGTCAACCTTCGCAATCGCATCTCCGGCAAACCGTTTCCCATCGACGAACTTCTCGACGTCGCCATCGAGGTCGGCGACGCCCTCGACGCCGCCCACTCCGAAGGCATCGTGCATCGCGACATCAAACCGGCCAATGTTTTTCTCACCAAGCGCGGCCACGCCAAGCTTCTGGATTTCGGTCTCGCCAAGCGCAGCGCCGAACCCGCCGCCAAAGACGGCTCTGACGCTACCGCCGTCACCATCGAGCCTTTACTCACCAGCCCCGGCGTCGCCGTCGGCACCGTCGCCTACATGTCGCCCGAGCAGGCTGGCGGAAAAGATCTCGACGCCCGCACCGATATTTTTTCCTTCGGCGCGGTGCTCTACGAAATGTCCACCGGACAGCAAGCCTTTTCCGGCAACACCTCGGCCATCATCTTCGATGCCATCCTGAACCGCGCGCCCGTTTCACCCGTTCGCATGAATCCCGCGGTTCCCGCCGAACTCGAAAACGTCATCAACAAAGCCCTCGAAAAAGACCGCACTCTGCGCTACCAGAGCGCCTCAGAAATTCTCGTCGATCTGCGCCGCATCAAGCGTGACACCCAGTCCGCCCGCATCGTCGCTGCCAGCTCCGGCTCCGTAGCCATCGCCCAAGCCCCGCTGCCCGCGCAACGGAAATGGCTCCCGCTCGCCGCCGCAGCTACCGCCATCATCGTCGCTGCCGTTGTCGTCGTGGGATACTTTGCCGGCTGGTTCTCCCACAATCGTCCTTACACCCAAGCCGAACTCAACGCCAAACAGCTCACTTTCAACTCGGTCGAAGATCCCGTCGCCGTCACCTCCATCTCGCCCGACGGCAAATATCTGCTCTACGCCGATCTCCAGGGCCTTCATCTCAAGACTCTCGCCAACGGCGAAACCATTTCGCTTCCCACCCCTGACGCCTTCTGCTTCCGTTGAGCACGCCTCGAATGGTTCCAGGATGGAACCAAAATTCTGGTGAGCGGCCCCGTCGGTCCCCAGGAAAAATTCGGCGTCTATGTCATCTCCATCATCGGCGTCAGCATTCAGAAACTGCGCGACGACGCCCGTTATGCCGACATTTCGCCCGACGGCTCGCAAATTGTCTTTGCCGACTACAACACCAAAGATCTCTGGGTCATGAATGCCGATGGCTCTCAATCCCGTTCCTTCCTCAAACCCGAACCGGGCGTTCAACTCTACCAGCCAACCTGGTCCCCCAACGGCCGACGCATCTTCTACGTCAAATACCACGAGGAAAACGGCAAGCCGACTATCCTCCTCGAAAGCCGCAATGCTGACGCTTCCGATCCCGTTCTGCTCTTGTCCAACGGCAATTTGGTCTCTTACAGCCGTGCCCAGCCAGGACGGCTGGTTCTCGCCATGTCGGAACCCCCGCCCAACCAGCGCAGCTCCAATCTATGGGAGATTCGCTACGATCCCTCAACCGGCAAGCCCGAGGGACCCGAGCGCCGTCTCACCGATTGGCCGGAATACCGCTTCTCCCGCATCAGCATGACCGCCGACGGCAAAACCCTCGCTTTTCTCTATCTCAAATGGCTCAGCAACGTCTACATCGGCAAACTCGGCCCCAACGCAACCACGATGGAGCAGCCGCAGGGCCTCACTGCCAACCAGCGCAAAAACTGGGCCACTGCCTGGACCTCTGACGGCAAAAGTGTCCTCTACTATTCCGACATGGCAGGCGGCTCGTTTGACCTCTACCGGCAGGCGATCGACTCTCACAATCCCGAAAAACTTACCTCCGGTCCCGACGACAAATGGGCGCCCCAACTCAGCCCTGACGGCAAGTGGATCCTCTACCTCTCCTGGCCCAAACCCGCTCCCGGCGCCGATCCCCCGCCCGGCAAGCTCGTGCGTATGCCCGCTTCCGGCGGTCCTTCGGAATTCGTTGCCGACCTGAAGGGTCATCCCTTCGCCGGCACCACGCGCGGTGGCTTTCCCACGTTCAACTGTCCCCGCACCGGGACCAATTGCGTCCTCGCCGAGCTGACCGGAGAGAACCAAATCACCTTCACCTCCATCGATCCCTCCGCCGGTCGAAGAAACGAAATCACCAAATTCGCCGGCGATCCTTATTACACAAGCTGGAACATTTCTCCCGACGGATCGCAAATCGCCGTCAACACCTTCGATTACAAAACTGGCGACCTCCAAATCATTCCCGTCAACGGTGGCGCCCCGCAAAAATTCTCCCTTCTTCCCGTGCAGGAACTGGGCCCCATCGCCTTCACGCCGGACGGCAAAAGTTTTTACATCGGCAGTTTTTCCTCGCGCGGCAGCACCCTGTACCGCTACGATCCCGGCAAAACGCCCACGGCTCTGTGGAAGTCAGTGTGGGACATCGAACACCTCGTCTCCTCCCCCGACGGCCAACACCTCGCCATCGCGCCTGACATCTACGACGCTAACGCCTGGATCATCCCCAACTTCCCCGCCCGCTGATTCGCGACTTCAAGCCGCTGCTGCCGTTCCCTGAGTGGCTTTTACCGCTTTGCGTATCACATCGATCACGGCTTGCGGCTGCGACAGCATTACGACGTGGCTGCTTTCGACTTCCGTCGTCGTGGCGCCCATGCGTTTAGCCAGGAATCGCTCGCAGTCGGGCTGTATGGTGCGGTCATTCTTGGCGACGATGTACCAGCTTGGCTTCGACTTCCACGCCGTTCCTCCCGCTTTCGCCGCGAACAGGTCCGGAGCCGGTACACATTGGGTGGCCCAAACGAGTTTTTTTTCTTGCTCGGTGAGGTCGCCGGCAAAGGATTCAATGCCTTCCTGAAGCAGCCAAATACGCCCGTCCGCAACTTCAACATGGGAGAGCACGTCGGTCTTCGGGAACTTGGAGGGTTGGGTGTCGGAGGCCTCATCGGCGTCCGGTGCGAATGCTGCCAGGTAGACCAGCCCAACGACACGATCGTCGGTTCCGGCGCCGGTAATGACGCTTCCACCATACGAATGCCCAACGAGAATAGCTGGGCTGCTGACCCGCCCTAGCGCGCTTTTTACGGTCGCTACGTCGTCCGCGGTTGTATTAAGGCTGTACTGGGCGGCAATGCATTGGTGACCTTCGGCCTGAAGCGCCGGTATGACCTTGCTGAAGCATGAGCCGTCGGCCCAAATGCCGTGGCAAAATACGATGCTGACCTTGCTGTCTTTCATTTTGCTCTCCTGTTTGTTTGGCTGTGACGCGAACTCATTTATTACGCTTCCGCTCATTCTCGATGGCATGTACGCCGCCATTACCCCGCCAGCCATTGTGCTGGCGGTTGTGAGAAGGAATCGCCGGCGGTTCAACCGCGGTGATTCGCGGCAGCGATCATGATGTTCCATTGTTTGCCTCAATTGAAAGCGCAAAAGCAACGCGCCGTTTTGGCCGCTGCGAAATCGTCACAGCATAGTAGGGGAAATTATCAGTGGACAATACAAAGAACTATGTAGGTTCACAAAGCGGCGAAGTTTGGGCCCGGTTCGAACCGGGAATCTCGTGGAGGCGCTGAATCCAGCAAGGGCCAGAGCTTGCGGCCAGCGACAGGGATTCGGGGTATACTGTTGCCCGCTTGGAAGTGGGGCAGTCGCAAAGCGGTTAGGCGACACTCCGACTGGGTCTTACAGCCGAACTAAGGAACCAACGAGGAGGACAGATTATGGATTTGAGCAATATCAATCAATGGGCGCAACAAGGCTACGGGTTGCTGCTGGCGCTTGGGATCAAGGTGGTGGAAGCCATTGCGTTGTGGGTCGTGGGGCGCTGGCTGATTAATTTTTCCGTCAAATTGATCAGCCGGGCCATGACTCGGCAGAAGATTGATCCCACGCTTATCCGCTACATGAACAACACGGTCGTGGCCATCCTGAATATTGTTCTGGTGGTCGCAATCCTGGGCTTTTTCGGCGTGGAAACCACCAGCTTCGCGGCGTTGATTGCCGCCGCCGGCGTGGCCATCGGCATGGCATGGAGCGGTCTGCTGGCGAATTTTGCCGCTGGCGTCTTCATCATCATTCTTCAGCCGTTCAAGGTGGGGGATTTTGTGATCGCTGGTGGAGTTACGGGCACGGTCGAAGAAGTCGGCCTGTTCGTAACCTCGATCAATACGCTGGATAACATTCGAAACATCGTCGGCAACGGCAAGATTTTGGGCGATGTGATCCAAAACTTCTCGACTAACGCCTTCCGCCGCGTCGATTTGACCGCCCAGCTGTCGCACACCGTCGATCCGCATCAGGCGATTGGTATTCTCAAGGCCGGCTTGGCGAAGATTCCGAACGTGCTACCTGATCCCGCGCCGAGCGTGGAGATTCTCACCTTCAATCTCGCCGGACCGGTGCTGGCGGTGCGTCCGTTCTGCCACAACGATCATTACTGGCAAGTGTATTTCGACACCAACGCCTTGATTAAAGACTCGTTCGCCACCGCCGGCTTCAGCGTGCCGGAGCAGCATTATCTGGTGCGAACGGCAAATGGCGAGGCCGCGCACGCGATGAATGCATCCGGAGGGGCACAAGCGGCTTAGTAGGGCATCCTCTGCGGAATGGATGGAGCGTTGCTGCGTCAGTTTTGATCTTCGGAAGACGCAGCGGCGCTTTTTTTGGCTTCAGGTTGCCTCGTCGAAAAGGTCTTTGACGCTGCTTTGTGAGAAACCCGTACTACATTATTTGCTGGCCGCTACCTCAGGGCCACGTCCTCACCTGAGGACAACTTGCGCGAAACTTTCGCATCCAAAGCGGGTTGTAATCGAGTAATCCCGCGATGGAGGGTTCTGGTGAAGTTCTGGAGAGAAAGCAGACGGGCACGCACCACTACGAGTCAGTCGACTTCCAGCCAACGTCCCTGGAAGGAGCTTTACGTTGAAGCACTGCTGGAAGCAAATAAAGACAGAGTTCCAGCCTTGATTGCCAACGCCGAACGCGCTATCGCCGCGCGCGCCGGAGAACTCTTTGGTGGATCCGGGGATAACCTTCAGGAGCAGGAAGCGTTGGGCGAAGCGCTGTACGCTCTGCACGCCTTGAAGACCTGCCTTGCGGTCCACGGCCGGTTCGCTGAAACAGCCTAGGATTTTCCTGCGGCGTTGTCGCACTCATCCCCCCTGCACGCCGCTTCCACCGATGACAACTTCACTTCGAGATGCGGGTTTATATCAAGTGAGAGGAATCATGAACGTAATCGGGCAAACAGCGCGATCATGCCGGAAACGTGGTATTTCTAACCAAGAGAACATTGAGAGTGTTTTCTGTTCACTTGTATTTCACCAATGCGCGCCGATTGCCGTCATCGAATGTAAGTGCTGAAAATGAAGTGCTGAAAAGTACCTGGCACCTGCAGATGTAGTCTGACGAATTCCCGAAGAAGTTAAGGCAAGTTTTGCAGTTAAGGGCCGTCGTTTTGCCAGAAGTCGAAGTAAGAACGCAATGATCAGTAGAAACTGCGGAAGCGAGAGAGGAGAAAAGATGCGCAAAAGTCTTGTTCTATCGTTTTTAGTTGGACTGGTTGTGTTATCCGCCTGCGCGGCGTCACCCGCGCAGGTCGGGATTGGAATCTCGGTGAATTTCGGGCCGCCGGCGTTGCCGGTATACGCCCAGCCGATATGCCCTGCCCCCGGCTATATGTGGACGCCGGGGTACTGGGCGTGGGATCCGAATGCCGGCCAGTATTATTGGGTGCCAGGAACGTGGGTGATGGCGCCGCAGCCGGGATATTTGTGGACTCCGCCGTGGTGGGGTTGGAGCGGAGGCGTATATCTGTTCCACGCAGGTTGGTGGGGACCGCACATCGGATTTTATGGCGGGATCAACTACGGGTTCGGATATCCCGGGACGGGATTCTGGGGCGGACGCTGGCAGGGTAATCAGTTCTACTACAACCGCTCTGTGACCAATATCAACACCACCAATGTCACAAACGTCTACAACACGACCGTGATCAACAACAACAACCACGTCAGCTACAACGGTGGCGAAGGCGGCGTGAGGGCAGAACCGACGGCGGAAGAGAAGAGCTACGAGAACGAGAAACATCTCGGCCCGGTTGCAGCCCAGACCCAGCATCAGGAGACGGCGCGCGCCAATCCGCAAATGCGGGCTAACGAGAACCAGGGCAAACCGCCGATCGCAGCCACGCAAAAGCCGGGCGAGTTCAAAGGCAACGGCGTAGAAGCGGCCAGAGAAGCGGGCGCTCCCTACAAAGCGCCGGCGAACGCTGGACGACCGGAAGGCGAGGCCGGCCGAACGGAGAACAATGTTCCGAAACCGCCAGGAGCGGCGGGCGGGGCCGAGCATCCGGAAGCCAACAACGTTCCGAAACCGCCGGCAGCGCACGCAAGCGAGCTCGAACCGCACCAGGGTGAGTTCGATAAACCCAACACTGGTGATGCTGCTCGAGATCAAAAATATCAACAGCAGCAGGACAAGCTGAATGCCAAGATGAACCAGGAGCACCAAAAACTGCAGCAGCAGCAGGAAGCGGAGCATCAGCAAGCGCAACAGCGTAACTACAGCGCTGCCAAACAACAGCAGATGGAGCAGAAGCACCAGCAACAAACTGCCCAGATGCAGCAGAGGCACACGCAGCAGATTCAGCACATGCAGCAGCACCAGGCGCCGCATAACAGCGGCGGTGGTGGCGGCGGAAAACACTAGGCAGCTTTAGCTTCGGTTCCCTCCGGAGCGCATATATCCCGGATTCATCATGGCGATGAATCCGGGATTTTTTGTGCGTTTTCCGATGCTGCAGACTAATTTGCTACCACTGTGGAACAGCGGCAAAGGCACATCCCGCTGACGAAACCCCGCAGGCACCAGAGCCTTGTCCGACCGCTTGACCGACGACCACGCCGAGATCGTTGATCTCCTGGCCGACCTGCAAAGTCAACGATGAATTTTTTGCCAGCTTGTTCAGATCGAGCATCTTGCCGTTTTGCCAGAGAAAGGCATGCGGATTGGTGAAGCCGGCAGCGAAAGATACGCCGACCACCTGGCCTTCGTCATTAATGCCGAGCGCTTCGCTGATGGCATCGCCCTCGAGCACTCCGAGATCCTGCATGCCGTTCTCTTTGGTCCACAAAAAAGCGTGGAAGTTGGGATTGGCCCCATCCTGGTCGCCATGTAGATCAGAGAAGCCGACGATCTGACCGCGGTTGTTGATGGCCATGGGTGTGTTCCAGGCTTTTCCGCCGAGGTTGCCAAGGTCGACGATGTTGCCGTTGTCCCAAAGAAGAGCATGTTCGGCGCTGCGATTGCCGACGGCGTTCTGGCATGCTCCAGAAATTCCGACGACCTGGCCGTTCTGATT
Source organism: Terriglobales bacterium (assembly GCA_036392935.1). Lineage (GTDB taxonomy): Bacteria > Acidobacteriota > Terriglobia > Terriglobales > Acidobacteriaceae > DASVWZ01. The sequence goes on from DASVWZ010000194.1 coordinate 12,458, forward strand.
GATGGCGGTCGCGGCGCTGGTGGTGTTTGTACCGTATGGCTGCAAGCGCTGGATGACCTTGCCATCGAGTCCCCATTCTACGGCGAGGAACTGCAGCACTTGCGGCGCTGCACAGGAGGGATCGTGATATTTGGTCTCGGCCCATCCGACGATGGTGCCGTTGTCATTGATGGAAGTGGCAAAGCCGTTGTTGCCGCCGAGCGTGGCGAGGGGCGTCATCTGATTGTTCTGCCAGACGAATCCGACGCAGGTGTAGCCGGCGTGCGAGGCGGGGAAAAATGCGCCGCAGCTCCAGCTTTCTCCCAGTGGATCGCTGTTCGATGTGTCGGAGATGCCGACGGCGACTCCGTTGTCATTCAAGCCCGGCCATAACACGGCGCTGTTGGGACCGCCGAGCGTTCCGAGATCGATGCCATCGCCGAGAGCCCACAGGAAGGCGTGTTCGGTGGCGTCACCGGTGAGATTCGAGTCGCCGGCAACGAGACCAAAATTGTTAACAGCTGCTGCACCGCTGGCCGAACCGCCGAGCGGCGAGCCAAAACTGTAGACCTGATAGTGAGGTTGTTTACCGGATCCGGCTGGTTGTGCGGCAACGGGGATTGCCAGCAGAGTGAGCAAGAGCAATGTCAGGGTCATTATTTTCGGGAGCATCGTTTTCGGGGTCAGGAACTTCATCGCATCCTCCGGGATTCTTCGGAAATGGAAATCGCGCGTGTTTTGCCCGCGCCACAGGAGTTGATGCGAAGCAGTTGGACGATTGCGGACGTTGCTGCGAGTGCTCTGGTGTTCAAACTTTTCGATGCGGGCGAATCGCCCGAAGATCGCGGATTCGAGCGCAGCAGCAATGTCCGAAAACGTCCGGTTGAGTTTGGCGCAATCGGCTATTCTGATAGCGATGAAGTTATGATTCTGGACTGGCGAATCTGTTCGCGGGCACGACTGTCGCGCGATGCCCGGTTTGACGGGAAATTCTTTATTGCGGTGCGGGGCAGCCGGGTTTATTGCCGTTCGATCTGTCCGGCGCCTACCGCGAAGGAAGAAAACTGCCGGTACTATCCGACTGCGGCGGCAGCGGCGGAGGCTGGATACAGGCCATGCCTGCGCTGCCGTCCGGAGTGCTCGCCGGGAACGCCGGCGTGGCTGGGCACGCCCAGCACGGTGTCGCGCGCGCTGCGTTTGATCGACGAGAGTGGCCTGGAAGACGGCGGCGTGGAGCTGCTCGCGGAGCGACTGGGCGTGGGATCGCGCCATCTTCGCCGGTTGTTCCTGCAGCATCTGGGTGCGACTCCGACGGCGGTGGCGCAGACGCGGCGGTTGCAGTTCGCCAAGAAGATGATCGACGAGACGGCTTTGCCGATGAAAGAACTGGCGCTGGCCTCGGGCTTCGGCTGCGTGCGCCGGTTTAATGCCGCCATTCGCAAGGCCTACCATCGCACTCCCACGCAGATCCGCCACCTGGCGCGCCGCGACGCGGGCAGACTCGAAGACCAGTACGAGTTTCACCTGCGCTTTCGTCCGCCGTATGACTGGCAAGGCACGCTGGCATTTCTTGCGGCACGCGTGACACAAGGGGTGGAGGTGGTCGAAAACGATTGCTATCGGCGCGCGATCTCGGTGGAGGGAAATCACGGTTACATCGAAGTTTCGATCGATGAGGCGCACCATTCGCTGATAGCGCGGGTGCAGTTTGAAAGTCCGCGGCCACTTTTTTCGATCAGCGAGCGCATTCGCGCCATGTTCGATCTGAATGCGGACTGGGCGTCGATCATGGAGGGACTGGGCGGCGATCCGGCGCTTGCCGATGGATTGCGTTCGAGCCCGGGGTTGCGCGTTCCGGGATGCTGGGATCCGTTTGAACTGGCGGTGCGTGCGATCCTGGGGCAGCAGATCACGGTGAAAGCGGCGACTACGCTGGCGGGACGCATTGCCGCGGAATTTGGCCAGCCGTACGCCGGGCCGGCGGGGATCACGCGCATCTTTCCATCGCCGCAAGTTCTGGCCGAAGCGAATCTGGCTTCGGTTGGCATGCCGCGGGCACGGGCAGAGACCATTCGCCGCCTGGCACGAGCGGTGTGCGACAAGAAAATCAGCTTCGAACATATTTGCGATTGCGATACTTTCCTTTCTCAGCTTTGCGAGATCCCCGGCATCGGCCAGTGGACGGCGCAGTATATTGCCATGCGGGCGTTGCGGGAGCCGGACGCGTTTCCGTCGGGCGACGTGGCGCTTTTGCGGGCGCTCGGGTTGTCCAACACTCAAGAGCTGCAGCAGCGCGCGGAGGCGTGGAGGCCGTGGCGGGCCTATGCGGTGATGTGTTTGTGGCAAGAGACGGCGCAGAGCAAGGTGAAGGCGTAGTTTTGCCGCGACGTTGCCGGCTTCCCATTTTGGGAATATGTTTACTACTTGGTTACACTACCCC
>DASVWZ010000195.1:0-10560 GCA_036392935.1 Terriglobales bacterium
TACGTCCTGTACTTTCATTGCCCGCTCCATCGCGGCCCTCGGATAAGCGTCCATGCTCTGCATGGTCTCCTATCCTCACCGCCCGCCAAGCGGACATATCACTTGCTATCTCAACCGGACATATCATGTGCTACCGACAGGTTGGCGCCGCGATCTGGACAAATTGTGAGATTAGACATATTCTAAGCGTTCCGATGAACGCCCAGGCGATAAAACGCTCCTTCGCCGAGAGCGGATTGCGCTGCACTCCGCAGCGCTATGCGCTGATGGCCTTCCTGACGGAGCGGAACCGGCACCCTACAGCTGCGGAGATTTTCGAAGCCTTGAATCGCGTCGATCCACGCTCTTCCCGGGCTACAACCTATAACAACCTGCGCGATCTGGTAAAGGCGGGACTGGTTCGTGAGGTTGCCATTGAGGGCCGGGCCGCTCGCTTCGATGCCCGAGGAATGAAGCATCACCATTTTATCTGTGACGACTGCGGTAACGTGGAAGACATCGACTGGTACGCCGTTCCGAAACCGGCTTCGCGCTCACTTGGCAAGAGGGTGCTGCGCGAGTGCGAGGTAATTTTCCGGGGGCTTTGCGGTAAGTGTTCGCCGCGCGAAGCCTCCCATTGTTGAAGAGGGCGGACGGAGATTGCGAACCTTGGTTAGGTGGGTTCGCGGGACACCACATTTTTTAGCTCATTCGAAGGGAAACATTATGGAAAAGACAGCACACATGGAAAACACGCTTGCTTCCTCATCGGGGACGGTTTCTCCCGAGAGGAAAGAAACCAAGGCCGAATCGAAATGCCCATTCAACCACGGAGCCATGGGTCCGACGAACCGTGACTGGTGGCCGAACCAGGTAGATCTTCAAGCGCTTCACCAACACTCCAACTTGTCGAATCCCATGGATGCGAAGTTCGACTATGCGAAGGAATTCAACAACCTCGATCTGGATGCGGTGATCAAGGACCTGCACGCGCTGATGACTGATTCGCAGGAGTGGTGGCCGGCTGACTTTGGCCATTACGGCGGGTTGTTCATCCGCATGGCATGGCACAGCGCTGGAACATATCGCATTGGCGATGGCCGCGGCGGCGCGGGAGCGGGACAACAGCGATTCGCGCCGTTGAACAGCTGGCCAGATAACGTGAATCTTGACAAGGCTCGCCGTCTACTGTGGCCGATCAAGCAGAAGTATGGCAAGAAAATCTCGTGGGCCGATCTGATGATCCTAGCCGGCAACGTCGCGCTGGAGTCGATGGGGTTCAAGACCTTCGGTTTTGGCGGCGGTCGCGCCGATGTTTGGGAGCCGGAAGAACTTTATTGGGGTCCTGAAGGTACTTGGTTAGCAGACGAGCGTTATACGGGCGATCGTCAGCTCGAGAATCCTCTCGGTGCAGTGCAGATGGGCTTGATTTATGTGAATCCCGAAGGGCCGAATGGAAAGCCCGATCCGGTTGCGGCGGCAAGGGACATTCGCGAGACATTCGCGCGCATGGCGATGAACGATGAAGAGACCGTCGCGCTGATCGCGGGTGGTCATACGTTCGGGAAGACTCATGGCGCTGCGATTCCCGCGGACTATGTCGGTCCTGAACCGGAAGGTGCCGAAATCGAGCAACAGGGTTTCGGCTGGAAGAACAAGTTTGGTAAAGGTCACGGCGCCGATACGATCGGCAGCGGACTCGAAGTCACGTGGACCACAACCCCGACGAAGTGGAGCAACAACTTCTTCGAGAATCTTTTCAAGTATGACTGGGAACTGGCGAAGAGCCCAGCCGGAGCAAATCAGTGGCGTCCGAAGAATGGTGCGGGGAAGAATACTGTTCCGGATGCGCACGATTCGTCGAAGCATCATGCGCCGGCGATGCTGACCACGGATCTTTCACTGCGCTTCGATCCCGCGTACGAGAAGATTTCGCGGCGGTTCTATGGGAATCCTAAGGAGTTCGCGGACGCGTTTGCCCGTGCGTGGTTCAAGCTTACGCATCGCGACATGGGGCCGATTCAGCGCTACCTCGGTCCGCTAGTTCCGAAGGAAGTGCTGGTTTGGCAGGATCCGGTTCCGGCAGTGGATCATAAGGTGATCAACGACAAAGATATTGCCGCGCTCAAGGGTAAGATCCTGAAGTCGGGACTATCGATCGCACAGTTGGTAAAGACGGCGTGGGCATCGGCCGCGAGCTTCCGTGGGTCGGACAAGCGAGGGGGAGCAAACGGTGGGCGCATCCGGCTGGAACCGCAGAAGAACTGGGAGGTCAATCAGCCGACTGAACTCTCGAAGGTACTGAAGAAGCTCGAGGCCATCCAGAAGGAGTTCAACGGCGCGTCGAACGGCAGCAAGGCCAAGAAAGTGTCGCTGGCTGACCTGATCGTTCTGGGCGGGTGCGCGGCGGTTGAGGAAGCCGCGAAGCGAGCTGGCCAAAACGTTACCGTTCCTTTTACGCCGGGGCGCACAGATGCTTCGCAGAAGCAGACTGATGTGGAATCGTTTACTCACATGGAGCCAAAGGCTGATGGCTTCCGCAACTACATTCGGCGGAATGCAAGTGCGTTGTCACCGGAAGAACTGCTGATCGATCGGGCACAGTTGTTGAAACTGACGGCTCCGGAGATGACAGTTCTCGTCGGCGGATTGCGTGTGCTGGGTGCGAACTACGATGGATCCAAACACGGCGTGTTCACCAAGAAGCCCGAGACGTTGACCAACGATTTCTTCGTCAACTTGCTCGATATGAACACTGCGTGGCAGCAATCGAGCGCCTCGAATGGTTCCGGAGACATTTACGAAGGCCGTGATCGCAAGACGGGTCAACGCCAATGGACGGCTTCGCGAGTCGATCTGGTGTTTGGTTCGAACTCGCAGCTGCGAGCCTTGGCTGAGGTTTATGGCAGCAACGACGCGAAGAAGTCGTTCGTGAAGGACTTCGTGGCAGCGTGGAGTAAAGTCATGAATCTCGATCGTTATGATCTTCCTGAAGCTCGACGCTAAACAAGTGGATTGCTCAACAACACGCCGGCGAAGACGACAATTACTTCGCCGGCTTTCTTTCGCCCTTGTTGTTGTCAACGGCACCCTTCGCGATTACACTGAGCACACTCAACACAATCACATATCACGAGTTGCGTCGCAGATATAGGGGAAGTGCGCAATCAGGAACACACGATGGAATGCGTGAGGCTTTCGCGGCACAGGTTCTTGCCAATCTTTTTGTTCCTGCTTATCGTCGCGGGTCCGGTTTTCGCGCAATCCTCGCCAATGATTCAAAGCCTGGTTGCGGCCGGAACTTACGCTGGTTCTCGCTGGCCGGATTTTAGCGACTACCAAATATGGCTCAAGAAGTTCTACGAGCCGACAAATTATGCGCCTGCCTGGATTCAGAACGGACAACCGACTCAGCAGGCGCTGGCGATGATTCAGCAGTTCAAAGATGCCGCAAAGAAAGGCCTTGAACCTGAAGATTACGACGCCTCGCGTTGGGACGCTCGAATTGCCAACCTGAAGAATTCCAGCCCTGCGACGTTCGATGTGCCGATGACGGTTTCTGCGATGCGCTATGTTTCCGATCTGCGCATCGGACGGATCAATCCGAAGCACTTGAAGTTCGATCTCGACGTCGACCAGAAGAAATATGATCTCGCCGACTTCCTGCGCAACAGGCTGCTCACGTCAACGGACATTCCGAGATTGATTGAGTACGAAGTGGAGCCGCAGTTTGCGCGATATCATCGCACGGAAGAAGCGCTTGCTCAATATGAGCAGTATGCGAGCGAGGGCGAGGTCGAACAACTTCCGGTGCCACAGAAAACCGTCGCTGCCGGCGACAATTACGCAGGTGTTCCTGCACTGACGAAGCGGCTTCGCCGTGTTGGAGATTTGCCGGCGGATGCGACTTTGCCAAGCGATCCGCAGGCTTATGACGGCGCGCTCGTCGAAGCGGTCAAACGTTTTCAGCGGCGTCATGGTTTGGCCGACGATGGGCGAATCGGCGCCGATACGGTGAAGCAACTTAATGTGCCGATCTCTTATCGGGTGCAACAGTTGAAGCTTACACTCGAACGCTGGCGATGGATTCCGCAATCGTTTACTGCTCCGCCGATTATTGTCAACATTCCGGAATTTCGGCTGCGCGCTTACGACGACGATCACAAGATTGGGCTGGAGATGAATGTCGTCGTTGGCAAAGCGATGCGCACGCAAACGCCAGTCTTTACGCGCGATATGACCTACATCGTTTTGCGGCCGTATTGGAATGTTCCGCCGGGAATTCTTCGCGGCGAAATCGTTCCGGCGATTCAGAAAGATCGTGGATATATTGCAAAGAAAAATTATGAGGTTGTAACTTACGATGGAAAGGTAATCACGTCCGGTGAGATTTCCGACGAGGTGCTGGCGCAGTTGAAAGCAGGCAAGCTGACCGTTCGCCAGAAGCCGGGACCAGCCAACGCGCTTGGTCTGGTCAAGCTGATGTTTCCCAACACCTACAACGTTTACCTGCACAGCACGCCGGCGCCCGAGCTTTTTTCTCGAACTCGCCGCGACTTCAGCCACGGATGCATTCGCGTGCAAAAACCTGCCGAACTGACCGCCTTCGTTCTTCGGCGTAATGCCGGCTGGACGCTCGAGCGCGTCCAGCAAGGCATGCAATCCGGGCCAAACGACGTGACGGTGAAACTCGCCAAGCCCGTGCCGGTTTTCATTGTATACGGGACGGCGGTCGTTTCGGAATCCGGCGAAGTCTACTTCTACGACGACATCTACGGCCACGACGCTGCGTTAGCTGCAGCGCTTGCTAAAGGGCGGCCTTATCCAAAATAAAAACCGCTTACCAACGCCTTACGCGGCCAACATCCACGTGAACGAAATCTGAACCGGCATAGTAGCCGACGCCGCCGCGCTGCATTGCCAGTGCCGTGTCACGTATTTCGCTGGTAGGCACGCCGGGGATGCGGATATCAATGGCCATCGCCCGCATGTGCAGGCTGTGCTCGGCGACGCCGTGACCGTGGCTGCGCAAGTATTCGTTGCTCCAGGGTGTGCGGTAACCGCAGACTACGTTAATTTCCGCGTCCGGTTTGCCGAGACGCGCTTCCAAATCGTGCAACAGATCGAAAACCCGCGGATCGTATTCATGCACGGTGCCGGTGCGGTGGTCGCGCAGATAACGGTTCAACTGCGCCAGCGCATCGGGATCGTAGTTGTCGCCGTGCCGGTAAACAATGTCGAGCCGCTCGCCGGTGTGGGTGTGGAAGAAACGCAGGCGGTAGGGCGTGTTCGCCGCCGAACTCGGAGCATCGGCCGAGACAGTTCCGCCAAAGCAAATCAATCCAGCCAAAACCATCAGCAACAGTTTGCGTGCAAAAAATTGCAAATTCTTCACTCCAAAATAGCGTTGGCCGCGCAGGGCGGCCTGCGAATATTTTATCAGCCGTTGAGCACTTCCTGCCGGGATTGTTATAATCCCAGCAGTCGCTCACGTTTCGGTTAATACAGACTGCCGAAACTTCCGGCAGTGCCGCACAGTTGGCGCCAACCAAGGCGCCTCGGAATTCGGCAGCCAAGGCGGCTTTCCAGAGTGGCCAGGTAGCTCAGGTGGTAGAGCGCAGCCCTGAAAAGGCTGGCGTCGGCGGTTCAACTCCGTCCCTGGCCACCACTCAAGTCCTTGGCATCCGGCACTCAGTCCCAACGTCTTCTAGAGGAGGTTAGTTTAGGAATCCACGCTGTCCCGTTGCGGCGATAGCTGTTGTAACGACTATCTGCCGTATGTGCCTGGAAACCGGGTACCCCCTCCCCCCACCCCCCCTGGGCTGATCTTTTGGAATCAATGGTTTAGCGGGAGCGCTCCCGCTAGATCTATGAGTTTAAAGGGGTTAGAGGTAAAATATCTCAAACAAAGGACTTAGGGGTGGCTATCAGCCTCTCGGCGATCCGCAATCAAGGGGGCCCAAACCCAGAAATCGCTTCACAAATTGTCAAAGAACAGATGATGCGTCACCTCCATTCTTGGAGGTTTTCAGAGTGAGGTCAAGAGAAATTGGATCGGGAGATACTAGCTTTGTCGAGTTGCAGCCGGAGTCACGAATGGGCCGGCACCCGGCATGACGGGAGTAGTCGTTCCCCGTCCTGACAACCTGAGATCGCCACAACGGTGCCTCGCGAGGCGCGGCGTTTGGTTCCAATTTGGGAAAGTTCAGTTAATTGGCGGCGCGGATGCTTGACAACGGAATCGGCGAAAAAAGAAAATTGAATGAGCATACGGGGGGCTAGCTGCGTCAAAAATCGGGACTTACAGTTATTATGTGGTTATCAGAGGTCATCGACGATGTTTGATAATCAGTAATCGTTTAGAAGGTTGGCGCGGCCCGCGGATTGAATCCCAGGTTTGTTCGCGCGTGCGCGCTCTGCGCGAGGCTAGGTCAACACTCGCCGAGTTCTGGGCCGGCGGCAAAGCGGGGAAGGTTCCCACCGATCGGAGTGTCGTAGGACGGCCTATGCAGTCGGGCTGCGGCTAGCGACGCTTCAGTGGATTCGCATTTTCAGGTGTAATCTTGAACACGGTGCTGCAGCCTGCCGAACCATAGTCCTGGCCTCGGGTCCCTCCTTCGCTGGTAGTACCGTACAGGTTGCCCGATACATTCGCGGTCAGATTCGCGTAGGAGTCGGCCATCGTGGTCGCCTTGATTACGCTTATTTGCGGCGCGAGGGCGACGCTGAACGGGTGAGCGACGCGGTCTTCAGAGGGGACTTCGTTCGCAGAACACTCCATTTGGTCTGGGTTTGGTCTCTTTCGTTGCCGGCCACTCAAGCCAAAGGGCGTGATTGAGTGGAGCGCCGGTACTCAATGGTTCCCCGGGTTAACGGCCAGAAGCGGGGCTGGGCCGGCGAGCCTGCTTGCCGCAGAGATCATTGCGGTTGAATTCTCTATTTGCGGCGCGAAGACGCTGCCCTCGTCGCGCGTGCCTCGCGCGAGGGCGACGCTGGTCGAGGCGCGCGTCGAATCTCGCTCGAGGAACGACTCGGTGAATTAAACTGGCCGGAGGATCAGGCACCTTTCGGCGTCGGGTGCGGGAAAGCCTCGAGCCTGAGAATGGTGAGGTCTTCAGAGGTCGGGCAGCTTTTTTTCTTTTGTCGCCTGCGCTGCTTCGCGCTGCGGCGACGGCCTTCGGCAGAGCGGCGGAATCGGTTCATCGGGAGGTTGGGTCATCGGTTCAATAAGAGGCGGGTGGTAGATTTTCTGCCCCTGCGGCCTGGCCGCACTGGAATTGGGGTCACTTCCGTGGGGTGCACTCCATCCGTCTGTCCCCGATTTATCATTTGGCTAAAAATCCCGTTGGCGTTCATTACGGCTCAATGAGTGTAATCGCCTGTGGCTGTTGAAAAACTCTTTTTCGCTAAAACCGCGAAAATAAAATTGCTCCAGGATTCGATATGAGCGATCTTCTCGGATCGCGAGACATTTTCTATCCTGATTTTCAAGCTTGTGTTCCGCCCGAATGGAGTTTTTCAACAGCCACGCCTGTTAACGTCAGTTGACTATTGCAGCTTCGCGTACTCGGCTGTGGCTTGTTTCAGGATGGGGATGTCGGGGTCGGCGTCTTTCCAGAGAGTGAGGAAGTCTTTGTAGGCGGCTAATGCCCGCACTCGTGCAGCATCGGCATCTGCACCTTGTGAAGTTTTTGCTTGCAACGCGTTCGCACGCGCCACACCCAGATGCGCCAACGCACCCGTCCAGCAGTTCCAGACGAGGCCGCTGTGGTCGATAATTTTCTGGAACTCGGCGGCGGCAGCACTGCCTTGGCCGGCTGCCAAGTATGCCTCGCCGCGAACGTAGGTGGGATAGAGGCAGGAGAGATTGTTGACGAAAAAGATTTGTCCCAACTCGATGGGTGGTAAGGCTGATTGCAGGCGGTTGACGGCGGTAGTTCCATCCTTGCGATTGAGCGCCAACTGCGCCTGAATTGCTGGCAGCCACAGAGACTGCACCTGGGTATCGAGCGGGTAACGCTTATTCAGGTCTTGCGCCAGCGAGTCGGCCTGCGCAGAATCGCCCGCCATGGCAAAAGCAAGCGCAGCTTCTACTTCGACGCCCTGACTCGTTGGAACCAGCTTCAACCCTTCTGCCGCTGCTTGCCTGGCATTGGTCATGTTGCCGAAGGCAGCTTCACGCAACGCCGAGTTCTCCACCCAGATCGCTCCGGCTTCCTTGTTGTCAGCGCGAACCGCAGAATCCACAGACCGCTTGGTCAGTTCCCGCGCCTTGCCCAGATGACCCGCATATGCCTCGGTGTCGGATGCGAGCGAAAGCCCAAAGGCCTCTTCCGGCTTGCCCGCAAACCACTGTTGCTGTTCCGCCATGGCTGATGAGTCGCCCCGAAGGAAAGCCAGAGCATAGAGAGCATTGCGAAGTACTAAATCGTCCAGCTTTCGCGCCTGCGCTTGCTGGATGGCCTGCCGCGCTTCATCGAACCGCTGCAAGGCGAGCAGGCTGTTGGCGAGATCAACGTATGGGGCGCCACTGTCCGGGGCGAGGCGCTGGTTTTCGCGATATGCCTCCGCTGCCTTCTCATACTGCCCCTGTAGAAGGTACACATTGCCGAGACCGCCATACGCGCTTCGGTCTCGCGGGTAGCTCGCAGTCCATTCCTGATACGTCTGTACCGCTTTGTCAAGTTCCCCGGTTACGGTCTGATAATAATCAGTGCTGATGAACAACCTTTCCCGTTCGCTGGCGTGCTCCCGCAACTGAAATGCCTTGGTGACGTATTCGCTGGCACGTCCCAGCTCGGCAAGACTGAAGTAGTCGTTGCCCACCATGTCATAACCCATGGCAAAGTTCGGATCAAGCTGGATGGCGCGTTGATGATAAGGCAGCGCGGCGGAAGGGCCTTTCTCGCGCTCAGCCTTTCCGCCAAGCGTGTATACTTGCAGGGCTTCGAGCGAGGACGTTGTAGCCTCCGACAGCGGAACATCGAGCTTCTGCACCGTCGCCAACGACTCGCCCAGTTCGCCGCGCAGTTTGGATGCCGCCTCGCCCAGCGTCTCTAGCACCTTCTCTTTAGCTGCTGCCGTTGCCTGCTCTTGCGCCAGCGGTTCTCCGGTCCGGCAGTTCACAACTTTCAGTCCCAGCACGTACTGGCTGCCCAGACTGGCAATCGATCCGGCAATGTATGCCTTGCTCCCTGCACGCTGGCAAAGCTCCCGCGCAACCTCGGGCGTGAGCTTGGTGTCGGGTGAGCGCGTCATCTGCTTCAGCGTAGCTGCCACTTTGTTGTCGGAGAGCACATTCAGGAACGGCGACTGATTGAGCGAAACCGTCAACGCCGTCTTCAGCGTGTTGTCGAAGACCGGATCGCCTGTGCTGTTGTCGAAATCTGCGATGACGACGGTGTCCTTGTCGGTCAGTGGCTTGACTCGATGCGAGCGATAGTAGAGCCCGCCAGCGATCAATGCGACCAGCACGACGACTGAGGGAACCGCGACCCTCCAGAGATTTCTCTTTTTGACTGCCGGAACCTCAACCGCTTTCACCGCACTCGATGACGATGGCACGGCGACAGTAGCACTGGCCGATACTGGTGTTGCTTGTGCCGCTGCAGCTTGTGTCCCACTCTCGTGCACCGTAGGAACCGCGCCTGAACTAGCGACTGGCATTCGCCCCGTCTCCGTGTCCCGCTTCAACCGCTGCAACTCGGCCCGCATCTCCTTGGCGCTCTGATAACGCAGTTCTCGGTCTTTCTCCAGCGCCCGGTTGATGATGTCTTCCAGCTTAGGCGGCACGTCGTGATTCAGCCGCACTACGGCCACCGGGGTGCGGTTTACGATGGCTTCACAGATCATCGCTGAACTTTCCCCGTGAAATGGCAAATCACCCGTCGCCATCTCATACAACACCGCGCCGAACGAGAACAGATCACTCCGCCCATCCAACTCTTTCGCCCGCACCTGCTCGGGAGACATGTATGCCACCGTCCCTAACATCGTGCCCGGACTCGTCAGATGCTCGGCCTCCGCCGTCTGTGTGTTCAGAGCCGCACCCTTGCTGGAAGAACTCGCTGCCAGGCTCACTTTCGCCAGCCCAAAGTCCAGAATCTTGGCGTGCCCGCGCTCAGTAACGAAAATATTGGCCGGTTTGATGTCGCGGTGGACGATTCCCTTGCTATGCGCCGCGTCGAGCGCATCGGCGACCTCGATGGCTAGCGAGAGAATGACATCGTTTTCCATTGGACGATTGCCGATGCGATGCTTCAGCGTCATGCCGTCCAGAAATTCCATGACGATAAACGGCTGCCCATCGTGCTTGCCGATCTCGTAAATCGTGCAGATGTTGGGGTGGTTCAGCGCCGACGCCGCTCGCGCTTCGCGCCGAAAACGTTCCAGCGCCTGCGGATCGCGCGCCAGTTCATCAGGAAGGAATTTCAGTGCAACAAAGCGGCCAAGTTCGGTGTCTTCGGCCTTGTACACGACACCCATCCCGCCGCCGCCGAGCTTTTCGAGAATGTGATATCGCGAGACCGTCTGCCCGATCATTTGGTGGGTTCATGGTAGGGTCGCGCGGCAGACGAGTCA
>DASVWZ010000196.1:0-2270 GCA_036392935.1 Terriglobales bacterium
GTCTATGAGGTCCACAACAATGGATCCTGGTACAACTTCGGCTATCTATTTGGCCTGGCCTGTTTCTTCAGAGGGGGCGGCAACCGGACATCACGGCGGTGTGGTAAGAGCAACATTGGCGCGGGCGCAAAAATAGACGACCAAATCCCTCAACCCGAAAGTATCAAGAGACGATAGTTTCCGGATTGCCCGTCAGATCGGCATAGGGGCGGCGGTCACCCGCCGACCCCTGCCACACCACCGTGCGTACGGGTCCGTACACGGCGGTTCGAGTTGGTTACGCTAACCCCCATCGATCAACGTTGGAAGTCCGAGCGATTTGAAGTGGGCGTTGGAAAGCCCAACCGAGAGGGCTTTGGCCCGAGCGAGGTACCAGGGGCCACGTCCACTACCGGCCGTGTTGCTAGCCAGTCGCGGACGAACTCCCAGTTCCAGCAGTGCCGCGCGGCGACGGCGCGGTGTTTTCCATTGCCGCCACAGCGCTGCACGTAATCGCAGCCGGACCCAGCGGGTCAGGTACTCCAGCACCACAGGCGTTTCGCAGAAGCCGAAATAACCGCGCCAGCCCCGGATATACGAGGCCAGCTCCTCTATCGTCTTCTCGATGCTGACGCCCTTTGCCTTTCGCGTGATCTCCCGGATTCGTTGCTTAAACCGATCCAGAGCCTTCGGCGCAATCATGCGCTTAATCTCTGGACCGGCACTAAAGCTAAATCCGAGGAGCTTCCGTTCCTGCGGTCGCGCCACCGCGCTCTTGGTCTCATTCACTTTGAGTTTGAGCTTTTGTGTGATGAACCGCGTTATGCTTTCCATCACCCGTTGACCGGCCCGCTGGCTACGCACGTAGATGTTGCAATCATCCGCGTAGCGCAGGTAGCGGTGTCCGCGTCGCTCTAACTCTCGGTCGAGTTCGTCGAGCACGAGGTTGGATAACAGGGGCGAAAGTGGACCTCCCTGGGGAGTGCCTTCTACGCTGGGGCTGACCAGTCCATTCTCCATCACCCCGGCGTTCAAGAACGCCCGGATGAGCCTCAACAGCCTCTTGTCCTCGACTCGTTTAGCCACTTGTCCCATCAATTTGTCGTGATTGACTCGATCGAAAAACTTTTCCAAGTCGAGATCGACCACCCAGCTGTAGTTCGCGGCGATATATTGTTGTGCCTGAGCTACCGCTTGATGAGCTGACCGTCCCGGTCGAAAACCATAGCTGTATTCGGAGAAGGTCCGATCCCACCGCCGCTGCAGAACCTGCATCACCGCTTGCTGGATAAAACGATCCAGCACCGTCGGGATACCCAGCTTTCGCACCCCGCCGTCCGGTTTGGGGATTTCCACCCTCCTCACCGGCTTTGGTTCGTAGGTTCCATTCAGCAGTTGTTCTCGGATCACTGGCCAGTGCTGTTTCAGGTAGTCGGTGAGTTGATCGACGGTGACTCCGTCCATTCCCGCGCTACCTTTATTACCCTTAACCTGTCGCAGTGCCTCCTTCAGGTTCTCTCGCTCACATACTTCCTCCATCAAGCGATTAGTTCTAGCTGGGCTTTCGGGTTCATTCGTCGCCATCAGCGATTCAGTCTCTTCCCCTGCGCCCCCTCGGGCTGCACCCGTCAGCGCAGACGAGAAGTCCAGTTCCATCTGGATGTTCTGCTGCTTATCGTCTTTGAGACTCATGGCCTACTCACCGCTCCTTCTCGTTCGGGCCTTCGATCCCCGTTCCCGACTCGGCCTATCTGTTTCTCCACCTTTCGGTTTTCGGAGTGCCTCACTAGCCTCGCCGACGACATGATCTACTATGCCCTATGCTGACTTCTGCTCCGCGGTCAGACTGCCTCTCAGCCGTCTCAGTCGCCGAAGCGACACGCAGCAGATCTCCTGGGGTAAGCTCAGTCACTTTCCGTGCACAATCGCCGAATCTACGCTTCGCACCTTGATGGATTATGGACTTCGAGGTACGTTGCCCTCTCGTCCGGTACGGGCGCCTTCTATTCGATTTTTGTCCATCGACTCGCACGTTTGTTTAATGCTTCCTTCAGACCCCGCCTCGCGGCAGTAGCCCTTGCATCATCGCTAGGCCTTCACCTCCATCAGGTCGGCCAGAGGACTTTCACCTCCAAGTTACTGAGCATGCCCAGCACACAACGAAGCCGCTCGCGCGGCGGACGCTTTCGCGTGTTCGAAGCAGGCGGCACGGAGATTCGAGACTGCTCTTGAAGAATTGTCTGCCTCGGGTTACGATGAGGCGATTGGCGGCCTTGGCTTCATGGTTAAAT
>DASVWZ010000197.1:0-1782 GCA_036392935.1 Terriglobales bacterium
TCCTAAGGGCGACTCGCCATTTGTTATGTCGAATGTGTTTTCTCTCATCGACCCCCGTGTCTTTCCTGAGCGCTCTTTGTTTAGTACAAGCTATTTCAAAACCCTCCGTAAGACGATCATGAAGCAGGCAATATGAAAAAATGCCCGGTAGATCCTCAGCGAGCGATCGTAGCGCACGACCAGTCGGCGATAGTTCCCGATCCAGGCGAAGGTGCGTTCGATCTTCCAGCGACGCCGGTAGCGCCGCAGCGAGCGACCGTCTTGGGTAGCTGGCTTGCGCCGACCTTGGCGATGCGGTGCGATCAATTCAATGCCGCGACGAGCCAACTGCTTCCGCAACGGATCACTGTCGTAGCCGCGATCGGCGATCAGGCGCGCGGGTTTCTGCCGCGGTCGTCCCGGGCGATGTCGCCGTCTCACCCGGATCGACGCGAGCGTTTTCTCGACCAGCGTGACTTCCGCTGGGGATGCAGAGTGAAGGTAGTCTCCCAAAGGAACACCCTCGCCGTCCGCCACCACCATCCACTTCGTCCCCTTGCCCCGCTTGGTTTTCCCGACTCCGCAGCCCCCTTTTTCGCCGGGGCGAAACTGCCGTCCAGGAACGATTCGCTCCACTTCAATTGCTGGCGCTCGTTCAACTCGCTCAGAAACGCGCGCCAGATTTCGACCCAGACCTCTTGCTCCTCCCAGTCCCGCAGCCGCCGCCAGCAGGTCGAAGGCGAAGGAAACTCCTCGGGCAGATCGCACCAACGAGCGCCGCTGCGCAAAATCCACAAAATGCCTTCTAGCACTTTGCGGTCGTCCTTCGGGGGCCGTCCGCCCTTCGGGCGCTTGGGCCGTTTCGGGAGCAAGGGCCGGATTTTCTCCCACTGGGCGTCGGTCAACAGCCGACCGTATCGCGCCATCGGCCCTCCCTTTGGCGCTGCTGGCTCTGCTTATCGCCCATCTCGGGAGAGACAACTACTGTAAAATCACATCCCTGTACCCGGTTTTGAAACAGCTTGGACGAAACTAGTGTAGCACCGAACAGGGGACCCCATTAGATAACTTCCATCGGGGTCACCTCACCAAGTTGAATTCGCTTATCACGTCTTGGAGTCCGCGTTACTTGGGGGCACGCGGATGCTGGGTGTAGAAATCCCACATGATGGCGCTGGCGCTGATTTCGTGGGTCGCGCTGCCGGCGATCCACTTTGGCAGAGGCTCGCCGCCGGGCCACGTGTGGCCGCCGTCTTCGATGGTGTAGAGAACCACCTCCGCGTTCGCGGCGCAGTTTGTGTAGGCGAGGCGGCGGACATCGGGAGTCGCGAGGGTGCTGGTTGGGGCTCCTGTGCATTGATTTTTTTTCGCCACGCGCGCGGCCCAGTCGGGAACGCTCGGGAAGATGCGCGGGGCAACCGGGGAGCGGCCGCCGTTGTAGGGAGCGGCTTTGTCGGCGGTGCCGTGGAACGCTACCGTCGGCACGGGTTTGGAGCCCGTGCACTGGTCTCAAGAGAGCAGGAGCGCGGGGGCCACGGCGCCGATGGCCGCGATGCGGTCGGGCAATTTGCAGGAAAATGCGAACGCCATGCCTTCGCCGATGGACATTCCATTGACATGGACGCGGTTGGGATCGATGCTGTAACCAGCTTCGAGCTTGTCAATCAAATCGGAGAAGAATTTAACTTCCCGGTCCAGATATTCCGGGTTCATGGGCCAAATTTGCGACCCCGGGTCCACGCCGCCGAAGAAGGCGCCGATTCCTTCCGGGTAAACGAGGATGAAACCGTGCTGGTCCGCGAG
>DASVWZ010000198.1:0-10511 GCA_036392935.1 Terriglobales bacterium
CCCTGACGCTATTCTCCGCAAGCCCGGCGCGCTGACACCGGAAGAGGTCACGATCATGCGCGAACACTGCTACCGCGGCTATCAATTGCTCAGGCGAATTCCCTTCCTAACCGACGCGGCAGAGATTGTCTATTCGCATCAGGAGCGGTTTGATGGAACTGGCTATCCGCGCGGATTGAAGGGGGATGAGATTCCGCTCGGCGCCCGGCTGTTTTCAATCGCCGATACGCTCGACGCTATTACTTCTGACCGCCCCTACCGGCCGGCACAATCGCTCACTGCGGCACGGGAAGAAATCAACCGCTGGTCCGGCCGCCAGTTCGATCCCGAAGTCGTCCGCATCTTCCTCAGCATGCCCGACAACATATGGGTCGATCTCCGCCGTGAAATCGAATCTCAGATTCACGGCTTTGCGTATTCCATCGGGAAGAGTTAGTCGCTTCTCGACTCCGCCTTCTAGCTCCTGAGATCGAAATCAATCTTTGAATTTAATGCTGGCATGTGTGCCGTCGCAGAACGGTTTGTTCTGCGAAGCTCCGCAGCGGCACAACGTCACGCGATTCCTCACCTCATACTCCGCGCCATCCGCCGAAACCACGGGGATCCCACCGCGCAGCCAGATTGGGCCCGCGCACTTCTCCGCCGGATCCTCCACCAGCCCAATCGAAACCGGCAGTTCCGGCTCGACCGCCTTGCCAGTCTTCTTGTCGGTCGCGATCAGCCGGCCCGAGGGACAATCCCCCACCTGCCGCACAAACATTTCGCGGATATTCGGGTCATCCGTACGTTCGACCTGCGCCCATACCTGCCCATTGGGATCGCAAAACCGGGCGAAAGCGCATAGAGCTTCGGCGTCGCTCAACTGCATTGCAGGACCATCCATCACCTTCGCCTGCTTTTTGTAGGGCTCGCGTGAAGCCGTCTCCGTTCCATCAAAATGAACTTTGGCATGTGTGCCATCGCAAAAAGGCTTGGTTTGGGAGTGTCCGCAGCGGCAGAGAGCGTATGTAGCCTGATCTGGATAAGTGTGGCCTTGCTGCCAGGATTCCGACTCGCCCTTTTTGTTGGCTTTGATGGTTTGCTTGGAGAGGGGAACGTTGCCGGATACGAGGTAGGGACCGTTCTTGCTGACGACGACTTTGGCGGCTTGCTTCGCAGACATAGAGTCTCCTTGCGGCCTTGCGGTTTCCGCAGTCTATACCTTTTGCGATGTCGGGGTTTGAATGGCGGCGCTAGATTTCGATCTTCTGCTGCGGATTCCGCTGTAGGTACCAGCAGGGCGAGTATCCGAGGTGCGGGAAGATTGAGTTTACACACGTTTGCGCTACCGGATCGCCGAAAGAATATTCCGTTTTGTCGCTCATCGGTCCACTCTTCTCATGGATTACGTAGGCAGGCGTGACTACCACACTGCCCAGTTGCGTTTTCCCGCGGAATCGCAGAACTACGTAATCGAGGCCATAGATCACGACGACCAGCAAACCGATTGCGCCGATGGTGACAAAAAAACCGCGTTTGACCTGTTCGAAGGTTGGCATGGTTTACACCACAAAGTATTTCGCTGCCGGATGATGCACCACGATCGCACTCGTCGACTGTTCCGGCTCCAGCAGGAACGCCGACGTCAATCGCACGCCAACATTTTCTTCCGGATGCAGCAACTGAAACAGCTTCGTCTGATCTTCCAGGTTCGGACACGCCGGATATCCGAACGAATACCGTGACCCGCGATACTTCTGATGGAAGAGATCCCGAACATGCTGCGAATCCTCACCTGCGATCCCGAGCTCCTCGCGCATCTTCTTATGGACCAGCTCCGCCAACGCCTCCGCCGTCTCCACGCTCAGCCCATGCAGGTACAGATACTTCGTGTACTCGCCGGCTTCAAATAACCGCTGGGTCTCCACCGAAGCTTTATCGCCGACTGTCACCAGTGACAGGCCAATGACGTCCAGCTTGCCCGAAGTCTTCGGTGCAAAGAAATCGGCGATGCTCAGCTTGCGTCCTTCCTTCTGGCGCGGAAAAGTGAACCGCAGCAGCTCTTTCGTCGCAGCCGCGTCCGGCTCATACACAATCACATCGTTGCCTTCGGATTGTGCAGGAAAGTATCCCCAAACGGCTTTCGGCTCAAGCAGTCCGCTAGCCAGTACTTCTTCTTCGAGTTGTCGCTTAATCGGACGAAATTTCTCTTCCACCAGGCGGGCGTAGTCTTCCTGCGACGCGGTTTTCAGCTGCCACTGATTCTTGAACAACGCGGTTTCGTTGATATAGCGAAAAACCTCAGGCAGATCGAAATCTTTGCGAACGCGAACGCCCCAGAACGGAGGCGTCGGAATATCGGGTGCATCGCCGACGACCGGGCTGCGTACGGCGAACACCGGGCCGGTTTCTTCGTCCACCACAGCAGCCTTCGCGTACTCTTTCACGGTGCGCCCTTCGCGCAAACGGTTGTCGCGCTTGCCGTCTCCGGTCGTAAGATCTTCCATGACGTGCAGTCCGGAGAAGGCGTCGTCTGCGTAGAAAACCGCGTTCGAATATTCGCGCCGCAAATCGTCTTCGACATATTTGCGGGTCAGCGCGGCGCCGCCGCAGATGACGGGGAACTCCAGCTTCCGCCGCTCCAGGTCCTGGATCACATACTTCATCTCCAGGGTCGATTTCACCAGCAGGCCGCTCAGGCCGATGGCATCCGCTTCATGCTCCTGCGCGGCTTTGATGATGGAATCGCCGGGCTGTTTGATACCGAGATTGACGACCTTGAAGCCATTGTTTGACAGGATGATATCGACGAGGTTCTTGCCGATGTCGTGCACGTCGCCCTTAACCGTCGCCAGAACGATAGTTCCCTTTTGCGAGCCGGCCTTTTTCTCCATCTTCGGCTCAAGATAAGCGACGGCCTGCTTCATCACACCAGCGGAATCGAGCACTGACGGCAACTGCATCTTGCGCGCGCCAAACAGATCACCAACCGTCTTCATCCCGTCCAGCAGCACCGTATTAATAAGATCGAGCGGCGAATACTGCGCCAAGGCATCTTCCAGCAGCGCTTCCAGCGGCTTTTTATGTTCACCCTCGCCGACCGACTTTTCGCCGTTGATAATCGCAAATTTCAGCTTGTCTTCAATCGAAAGCGAATCGACATGCGCGGTAGTGACTGCCTGCGTCTTGCCTTTCATGCCAGCGAAGTGCTGCATATATCGCTGCAGCGGATCGCCATTCGATTCGTCGCGGAAGATCAGCTTCCTCGCCAGCTCGACCTCTTCCTGCGGGATCTTGTACAGCGGATAGATCTTTGTGTAATTCACAATGGCCATATCCAGGCCATAGTTCACCGCCTCATGCATGAAGACGGAGTTGAGTACGCGCCGCGGATAAGCATCGAGGCCAAACGAAATATTGCTCACCCCCAAAATCGTTTTCACTTCCGGCAGATCGTGCTTGATCTTCTTGATTGCGTTCAGGGTTTCGATGCCGGCGGTGCGATATTCCTCCTGTCCGGTGGAAATCGGCAGGGTGAGCGCATCGAAAATCAGATCCACCGGCCGCACGCCGTATTTCTTCGTCGCCAGATCGTAAATCCGCCGCGCGATCGCAGCTTTCTTGTCCGCCGTCAGCGCCATGCCGTCTTCATCGATGGTCAGCGCAATGACGGCTGCGCCCAGGCGTTTGGCCATGGGTAGGACTTGGGAAGTGCGCTTTTCGCCGTCTTCCAGATTGATCGAGTTGATAATCGCCTTGCCCGGAATCCGCTTCAGCGCTTCTTCAATTACGTCGGCTTCGGTTGAATCGACGAGCACCGGAGCGGGAACACGCGTTGCCACTCGATCGAGAATCGACGTGATGTATCCCTTTTCATCCTCGCCCACAATCGCGCAGCACAGATCCAACATGTGCGAGCCGTCGTTGACCAGCTTTTTGGCGAGCGCCAGAATATCGTCATACTTTTTGCCGCGCACGAGATTGCGGAAGTGCTCCACGCGCGTCGTGGTGTTCATTTCTTCGGCCACAATCAAGGGCTTGGGATCGAGGTCGAGCGGCACCGACGTGTACGCGCTCGAAGCCGCCGCTGTTGGCTTCACTTCCCTTTTTGCCGGCTCGACGCCGGAAACCGCGTCGACCACCGCTTTTAAGTGCTCCGGCGTGGTACCGCAGCATCCGCCAACGATGCGCACCCCGTAGTCGACTACAAAGTGCTTGTGATATTTGGCCAGCTCTTCCGGCGTGAGCTTGTAGACTGCGTGGCCGCCTTCGTTGTGCGGCAGACCCGCGTTCGGGAGCACGGAAACCTCTTTAGTCGAATTCAACGCCAAATACTGAACTGCATCGTTCATCTCCACGGGTCCGGTCGCACAGTTCAGCCCAATGATGTCGACGTCGAAGACTTCCAACGCCGTCAATGCAGCCCCGATCTCAGTCCCCAGCAGCATCGTGCCGCTTTCCTGCAGCGTCACCTGGGCCGTCACCGGCAATCGCTTGCCGGCTTTCGCCATGGCATCAAACACGCCAACCACAGCGGCTTTGCACTGGAGCAGGTCCTGCGAGGTTTCAATCAGCAGAACGTCCACGCCACCTTCAATCAAAGCCAGCGCCTGCTCTTCGTACACGGCGGCCATGTCGTCGAACTTTATATGTCCGAGCGAAGGCAGTTTGGTCGTAGGCCCAATCGAGCCGGCAACAAACCGTGGCTTATCTTTGGTCGAAAACTGTTGGGCCGCCTCGCGTGCCAGCTTTGCTGACGCAACATTGATCTCATGCACGCGATCCGCTAGGTCGAACTCAGCCAGTACCACCCGCGTCGCTCCAAACGTGTTGGTCTCCACCACATCGCAGCCCACGCGCAGAAAATCCGCGTGGATGTCGCGGATAATGTCCGGCCGGCTTAGCGACAGCACTTCGCTGCAATTTTCCTTGCCCCAGAAATCATCGAGCGTAGGGTTGCGCTTCTGCAGATTGGTGCCCATGGCACCGTCGTAAACGATGACGCGGTCGCGAACGGATTGTAGAAAATCAGCCATCTTAATTTATGCCGAATCGTCCCTTGCCGTTGGCAATTGGCCTCTGGCATTTGGCCGTCCAGACTTCCGCCCCTGCCTTGGCAGCGGCCCAACTGCCAAGTGCTAAGTGCCAACTGCTGCCCCATACACAAACGCCGGCCCGCCTGGGACCGGCGCCGACTGCAATCCTGTGAGTGAACTTAACTCCCCGGTACCGGCTCCGCCGGCGCGCCCCCGGTGACTTCTGCCTGATTGAAAACGGAGTCGAATCCCATGTGTGCTGGCCGGGGGGCCAGCATTTGCTCCTTGCGATAGATCAGGTTGGTCGCGTTGAACGTGGCCAGCTCAAACCCGTGGCCGTGGGTGATGGCGTCGGTGGGGCAGGCCTCGACGCAGTATCCGCAAAAAATGCAGCGGTTGTAATCGATGTTGTAGACCTTGGCGTAGCGCTCGGCGCCGCTGATGCGGTTCTCTTCAGTATTTTCCGCGGCTTCAATATAAATGCAGTTCGAAGGGCAATTGGCGGCGCACAGAAAGCACGCTACGCATTTTTCCAGGCCATTCTCGTCGCGCTGCAGGACGTGTACGCCGCGAAAGCGCTCTTCAAACTTGGCCCCGCGCAACGGTCCCGGCCCATCGGGATAGTTCTCCACCTGCGTGGGCTGAAACGCCTCCCGCAAAGTGATGCTCATCCCTTTGGCAACCGCCGCGATGTCTTTCACAATTGGCATTGACCCTAGTATAGCGAATCGCCACGCAAAGCACATTTCCGCGCAGCCAATAGAGCGATTTGAACCCCAGTTGGCGGTTGACGTTAGTAACTGGCATTAGGGCTATCGGCCTGCCATCATCGAAGCACACGCTAGGGGAGAAAACCATGTGGAAACGTATTGCCGTTCTGGCGAGTCTGTTAGCTGCATGCGCGCCAATGTACGCTCAGACCAAGCCGCAGACCGCGCGGCAGGCGCTAATTGAAATGTTTTCTGGTCACGCCGGCAGCCTTGAGAAACATCTGCCTGAGGTCACGCTGACCGCCGTGCAGAAGGCTGATCCGGGATCGGCGGGATCGATGGTTTCGGCGATTGGTATGATTACTGGCCAGATACAGTCCACAGGCCACTCACAGAGCTATGAAACCGGGCCGCTTTTGCTGGTCAGCGAAGATCCGAAGCAGAACTCGAAACTCGAGGTCGTGGTTGAGCGCGACAGCATGAAGGGCGAGGCCGACGAGATTGAGCTTTCTTTCCGCGCTTACAAAGACGGGAATTTGCAGACTGCGGGGATGGATCCGCGCCTGGTTTTCGTCATGAAGCCCGAGAACAGCACCTGGCGGCTGTATGACATTAAATTCTCGATCGGGGTTTCGCTGACCGATCCGAAGTTCCTGAAGCTGCTGAATACGCCGATGCGGCCGCAGGTGAATACGACCGCTTCGTCCATGCCCGGTCAACTGCAGAACGGTACGGCCAACCTGGGCGTGATGCAGACGCAGAATCCGACCGTGGCGAACTACGCGGGGATGAAAGCTGCCAATGAAACTTCGGCGGCGGCGGCGATTCGCAGCATTAACGCGGCGCAGGCGACGTATGCGGCGACGTATCCGGGGCACGGATACACCTGCGCGCTGTCCGATTTGGGCGGGATGGGCGCAGGCGCGGGCGCGGATGAGCATCACGCCATGCTGGTCGATCCGCGCATTTCAAACGGACGAAAAAACGGCTATGTCTTCAAGGTCTCGAACTGCGCGGGCACCCCTGCAGCAGCGTATGCGGTGGTTGCAGTACCGACCGATGCCAATGCCGGCAGTCGGGCATTCTGCAGCGACCAGTCGCGGGTGGTAAAGTTCTCAACCGATGGGAATGGCGACTCGTGCCTGAAGTCCGGCCAGCCGCTGCAATAAGGCCCATCCACACCCTAGCCATTTTCCTTGTAAAATATTGATTCCATTGGGAAAGACACAGGCCATATCCATCTAAGCTACTGATTCCAAACGATTTAAATCACGATTATCCACTTGACAAAGGGTAACGAATAGCTTACTATTGCCTTGTGATGGACGTTACTCATTTCATTTCTTTGGTTTGCGCGGCTCCTGCTTCGGAAGCTCCCGTATCATTTGCCGCAAATCCTTCTTTATCGACGCTACCAGTTTCCGAGTTGGCACCCGCTGAAGCGGGGTCTTATCTTTCCGAGGTGCTGCCATGACGCTCCCTGAATTGAATTTGATGTTCCCGACCGATGACCGCTGCCGCGAACTGCTGGAGCGGCTGCGCTGGCCTGAGGGTGTGATGTGTCCGCGCTGCAAAGACAATCGAGTTTCCAGATTGAAGCAGTACGCACGGTACGAGTGTGTTGGTTGTGAGTATCAGTTCACAGTTACCAGCGGCACGATCTTCCACGACTCGCACTTGCCTCTGCCGATCTGGTTTGTCGCCGTCCTGTTGCTTTGTGAAGCTAAGAAGGGCATGAGCGCCCATCAGTTGAAGCGCACGATCTGGGGAATCGACAGAGGCTCTTATAAAACCGCATGGTATCTGTGTCACAGGATTCGTGCAGCCATGCGCGAGGTAGAGCAACCCATGCTGGACGGTACGGTTGAAGTAGATGAAACCTTTGTCGGCGGTAGAAGCACAAGTGAACTCCGCAGAAAAAGCAAAGAGGTTGTAATTGGGATTCGGCAACGTGACGGCGAACTGCGATTCTTTCACGCGCCCGACGTAAAGAGCGGAACTCTGGCGAAGTACATCAAGGAAAACATTAGTCAGGACGTTGATGTGATCGTGACCGATGATTTCGCTTCGTATCCCTTCGCTATGTCCAAAGCGCAGATTCATCCGGCAAAGCATCGGAAGATCAAGCACAGCAGCGGGGTATATGTTGACGGCGACGTCCATACCAACACGGTCGAGTCGGCTTTCTCGCTCCTGAAACGCGGAATCATGGGAACGTGGCACAAGATCAGCGCAAAGCATCTCCCCGCCTACTTGGACGAAATGACGTTCCGCTTCAATCGTCGCAAGAATCCAAATTTGTTTATCGACGTGCTGCGCCATATGGTTACCGCCGACCCTTTGACTTTCGACCGACTGACTGCTTAGGGTGCCCCAAATCATCCGTGTTCTGCGGCCCATATTCCTTGAACATGGCGTCAAGTTCTCCTAGCGAGAACGGGCACCCCTCAACCCTTGGACTGTCAAGCGCGAGGCGAAACGCCTTTTGCTGTGCCACGATAATAGCGATTTCGATATTCTTATTGACGGTTGGAGCCTTATCCGCCATCTGCTTGGCTTCATAGGCATGATAGAGCGATTGCTCCACACTGCGACCAAGATACTGATGACGATAATTAAGCCAGAAACCCGCATTCTCCCCGCCCGTGCCTATGACTTGGAAGCCGGGGAACAGGCACAGGTGAACCTGCTTTGGAATCATCCCATTCGCGTCCCACAACTGACCAATTTGGTACAAGTGGGCCATGCCGGAATGATCGAACGTGGCAACCAGCATATGTATGTTTAAGTAAAACTTCTGCCATTCGGAACGAAGCATCTCCACATCGCCCGACTGAGGACCAAACATTGGCATCGCCAACTTCGAGTGAACGATGTCCCACTGAAAATGTTGCTGCCGCACAAGTGAAAAAGATTTATTCAGCACTGCGCTAAAGCGGCCATGCGTGCGGTGATGGCCTCCCTCGGTAATGGTTTCGCTGTCCGCAAGTCGGAGTTGCTGCTGTATGGTGGCGAAAAGTTCCCCGCCGTATTCCAAACTTCCGGCTCCCACCGCATACACCTTCAACTCATCATCCAGCCACATCTTGAAAAGAGCATCGGTGGAATCTGTTTCCGTTGACCCCATCGTGTCAGCAATGAGCACGATGGAATCCGGTCTGGGCTGATGCGGTTTCGGCCTACTAGAGGCAAGAACTCCAATTCCAATCGTCATGGGCACCTTCGGTGCTGCCGCATAGGCTCGCGGCTCAGGTTTCACCTTAACCAAGAAGCACCCCCTTGGTCAAGTGAACTATCCTGATTTAAATATCAAAATCTAGATAACAAAGGAGTTGTAAGCACGACATGTTAACTATTTGGTAAACATTTTTGTAATACGCGTCGGCAAATCAGGAAGAGCGTTGCAGGGTCTGGCAGTGCCCCTTGCCGGTCTTTAGCACATAAATCATGTAAAAAACAACGGCGAGATTGATGGCCAGAATGCCGATATGGAACCAACTGGCGTGCTGGGCGACCTTAAGAATTTCGAACGGGAGGTACATGGCGCCCGAGACAAGGGCCACCCATTCAGCCCAGGCATGGGCGTACCAGAGGCCGTAAGCTTCAAGGAATCTGAGGATCGAATAGGCGACGGCAACGCCGGCCACGGCATAGATCTTGGTGCTAGTAAGCTCGTCGGCCCAATCCAGGAAAACCTGGGCGAAGTGATGGTCGGGACTGATGTGCAGCAGCCGGAGCAGACCATCGGCGATATCCCAGGGATCTTCCCTTTGCATGAGCAACACCACGCCAATGGCGGCCAGCAATACGACCAATCCCTTGGCGAGCTCGAGTGTAGCGATGCCGCGCAGCACGCTTAGCTGGCCGGGCGCGCAATGCGCTTCCGGGGCAAAGTTGGGGTGGTCGTCGAAGTTCACTACTTCTATTATCTCTCCCAAGGCGTAATCAATGTTGCACCACTGTAAAGATACGCGCCCGAACCAACATTGTACTCACGGCAGGGCTTAAACGGCAGAGGGGGAAAACAGTAGTGAGCCGTCAGCCGTCGGTCGTCAGTCATCAGTCATCAGGGACACCGCCTTTCACCCACACATTCGCAAAGAACGCGAATGTATGGGGCACCCCGCTATTGACGACTGCGGACGGCGGAGCGGAGCTCGGTGACGATTTCGCGGGCGGCTTTGCGGGCGGCTTCCTGCTGATCGACGGCAAAAGAAATGGCGCCGACGCGGGCGTGGCCTCCGCCGCCGTAGCGCTCGCAGATTTTGGCGAGATTGACCACCGGCTCGCTGGGCGCCCAGGGGTTCGATCCGACCGAAACTTTGACGCGGAAGTTGCTGCTGCTGAGGCCGACGCTGTAGATCGATTCCGGATGCAGGTAGTAGGGCACGAATTTGTTGTAACCCTCCATCTCGGAGCCGGAGATATCGAAAAAGAGCGTGCCGTCTTTGGATTCGATGTGATCTTTGAGAAGAGCGATGGAGCGCTGGTGCCGTTCGAGCAGCGGCGGCAGGAGGGATGCGACGAAGGGCTCTTTGATGATCTCGGCGAAGGATTTTTCGGCAAGAAGCGGGATGAGGCGCGGCAGAAATTTGGGATCCTGGGTGGCTTCGATGACCATGGTGAGCTTCATGGCCGGTGCTTCCATTTCGACGGCAGTTTTTGCGTCGGCGTAAAGCGCGCCGTCGACGATTTCTGACCAGCGGATGAGATCGGCGACGGGAGCGGGGTCGAAGCCGAAGCGCGATTGGGCGACGGTTGCGATAAAGCTGGCGCAGGATTTGAA
>DASVWZ010000199.1:0-8464 GCA_036392935.1 Terriglobales bacterium
GCCTTTCTCAACTATGAAAATTGCCGCTGCCGTCCTGTTGCTTTCCATTTCCCTATTCGCTGCCGACAAAACCAAGACTCAATCAACCCCGGCGCCCGCCGCCGCGACACCGTCCGCGCCTGAAAAGCTCGACCTGGCAACCATTTCCCGCCTCCGCGACGAGGGACTAAATCACACCCACATCATGGATTACGCTAGCGGCCTCTTCGACGATGTCGGCCAGCGTCTGACCGGCTCGCCGGAATTTGCCCACGCCGAGCTGTGGTCGCAGGAGCAGCTTCGCCGCATGGGAGCCACCAACGTGCATACCGAAACCTGGGGCGAATTCGGCATGGGTTGGGAGCAGATTGGCACCAGCCTGCAGCTGGTCGATCCCGCCCCGGCTACATTCCTCGCACAAGCCACGCCGTGGTCTCCCGCCACATCAGGCGAAGTCACCGCCCCGGTCATCGCCGTTCCCATGCTGAACGAGGAAAAAGATTTCGACCAATGGAAAGGCAAACTCGCCGGTAAGGTCATCCTCTACGGCGACGCACCGAAAATCGACCCTGACGGCCCCAAGCCACCCGAACACTACGACGCCGCCAAGCTTGAACACTTCCGCAACTTCGCCCTCGACGGCGATCAGAGAGACAGCCATGTGCTGCCCAAAGATCCTGCTATGTGGGAGAAAGTCTTCAAGGAAGATGCCTTCCTCGAAAAGGTCGCACGCTTTTTCGCAGACGAGCATGCCATCGCCGTGCTTCGCGCGGGCGGAACCGGCGGAGTCCTCCGCGACGACAGCGGCATGGCAATGGGCTGGTGGGTCTATCGCGCCGACCACAGACAGCCGATTCCCTCAGCCTCGCTTGCAAATGAGGCCTTTGGCCGCATGCACCGCCTGGTCGCGAACGAGGTTCCCGTGACCGTGCGCTTGAACATTGCCACCAGGTTCACCGGTAACGACCATGTGATCGGCGAAGATGTAATCGCTGAAATCCCCGGCACCGACTCTGCGCTCAAAGATCAGATCGTCATGGTCGGGGGCCATCTGGATAGCTGGATTGCCGGAACCGGAGCCACCGACGACGGCGCCGGCGCGATCATCGCGCTCGAAGCCATGCGAATCTTGTCCGCAACCGGCGTAAGGCCGCGGCGCACCATCCGCATCGGTCTGTGGGGTGGCGAAGAGCAAGGAATCTTCGGTTCAGCCGGTTATGTTGCCAACCATTACGGTATAGTCACTTATTCCACTAAGCCGGAAGAGCAGGTCGTGCCCGATTTTCTGAAGGTCAAGGCTGGCGTCAGCATCAAGCCCGACCACGCCAAATTCGACGCCTACTTCAATACCGACAATGGCGGCGGACGCTTCCTGGGCATTTTCACCGAAGGCAATTCCCCGGTAGCGGATATCTTCCAGCAGTGGGTTCCCGTCGTTAATGACCTGGGATTTACTACCGTCACCCTGCGAAATACCGCTTCCACCGATCACGTCTCCTTTGATAACGTTGGCCTGCCCGGCTTCCAGTTCATCCAGGATCCTCGCGACTACATGGTCCGCAGCGTTCACACTAATCAGGATGTATACGAGCGTCTGTCGGAACCAGACTTGAAACAGGCCGCCACTGTCATGGCGATCTTCCTGTACAACACCGCGCAACGCGACGAAATGCTGCCGCGAAAGCCTTTACTCGATCCGTCTAAAGACGAGCAACGCGCCAAGCCGCTGGAAGGAATTTACCCCAACGCCACGAAGCCATAGCCGCCGTATAATGCTGGTTCGCTAACGCTTATAGGAACCATCTGACCGCCCAACCCATCTCCGTCGTGGTCGTCGGCGTCGGCGTCTTCGGACGCAACCACGCCCGCGTCTACCACCAACTCGAGCAGGACGGCTTCCCGGTTCGCCTGCTCGGCGTGGTCGATCCCGATACCGCCCGCGCCGATGCTGTCGCCAAAGAATTCAGCTGCCGTAGCTTCGGATCGATCGAGCAGCTGTTATCGACCTACAGCGAAGTGCAAGCCGCTTCGGTCGCCGTGCCGACAGTTCATCATCTCAGCGTGGCCCGGCAGCTCATGGAAGCCGGCGTCGATGTGCTCATCGAAAAACCGCTCGCCGCGTCGCTCGCCGAAGCCGACGAACTACTGCAGCTTGTTCGCCAGCACCATCGCATCGCCCAAGCCGGACACCTCGAACGCTTCAATCCCGCCGTCCGCGCCGTAACGTCGATCATCACCCAACCTATGTTTTTTGAGGTCCACCGCCTCAGCGTCTTCACCCCGCGCTCGCTCGATGTCGACGTGGTTCTGGACCTCATGATTCACGACCTCGACGTGGTGCTTTCTTTCGTCACTTCGCCGGTCAAAGAGATTCGTGCCGTAGGCTTGCCCATCCTTACCGCCAAGGCCGATATCGCCAACCTGCGCCTCGAATTCGAATCCGGCTGCGTCGCCAACTTCACCGCCAGCCGGGTTTCCACCGAGCGCATCCGCAAGCTGCGCTTCTTTCAGCCGCGCCAGTACATTTCCCTCGACTACAGCCGCCAGGACGTCGTAGTTTTCAGCGTCAACCAATCTGGCACAGCTCCTGCCAACCCGCAGATCGGCTTCGCCAAACTCCCCGTCACCAACGAGGAACCGCTCCAGGCCGAAATTAAGTCATTCCTCGAAGCCGTGCGCGACCGCAATCAGCCCGTGGTCACGCTCGAAGATGGCCGCCGCGCCCTGGCGCTCGCACTGGACATCGTGGCCGCCATCCAGGCCCACACCCGGCGCGCCAATCTCGATCGGTTGCGCACCTGAACGCCCCCGCGATTCTGTGAAGTTTTGTAAATTCCCTGCCGGGGTGCCGTTCTGGATGCGATCCTGAAGTGCTGGCACTTTCAGCGCTTCGCAATGCGCCAGAAAGATGCGAAAATACTGAAAGATGCCGGTGTCGCGCCTATCAGATTCATTTAGCGTAATTTAAAGGTGGGAAAATTTCGCATTTACAACCGCCTCTGTGCGGGTTGTGTCTAAACATCAGGTAAGCAGTTTTCATGTCGACGACCCAAATTCCGCCGGGCACTCCCACCCAACAAACCCCTCCACGACGCCCGGGCGGTGACGACCTTTACGACTCCCGTTACTGGGAATCGCTGTACCTCGAAGACCATTCCACGCCGCACCTGCTGATCCAGTTGCAGGACGACCTCGATCAAGCCCGCCGCCGCGAAGCCTTCTGGCTCTCGGTCGTCGTGCACCTGGTGGTCATACTGGCGATCGTCAACTCCGACCGCCTGCTTCGACTTTTGCCACAGCGTGCCGTGATCGTTGCCGCGCCCACCCTCGACAATCAGAAAGATGTCACCTTCCTCGAAATGCCGCCTGACGCGCAACAGGTCACCAAGCGGCCTGAGACCAACATCATCTCTGACAAAGACCGCAATGCGATGTCGCGCTCGCCGCAGCTCAATCGCGAAGAATTGAAAAAGATTCTCGACGCCAATCGTGCCGGCCGGCCAGGGCCCAGTGCGTCGCCAGAGCCGCAACCACCGTCACCTCAACCCGGTGTGCAGGCGCCCTCGCCGAACCAAGGCCAGGGCAACCCCGCGCCGGCCGCTCCCCAACCCAGTCAAACTCAGCCCAGGTTGCCTTTGCCGCAGCAGCAGCAATCGCCGCCGCCTAATCTCTTTGCTAAGAACATGCCCATGACTGCAGGATCGGCCATCCAGCAGGCTGCGCAGGGCGCTGCTGCCAATCGCGGCAGTTATGGCGGCGACGACGGCAACTACGGTCTCGGCACCGGCGCCAAAGCCACCGCTGCCATGGGCCCGATGGACGTTCTCAGTGACACCATGGGTGTCGACTTCGGCCCTTATCTGCAGCGCGTGCTGCACGACGTCCGCATCAACTGGTACAACCTCGTGCCCGAGTCCGCCAAACCGCCCATCATGAAGAAAGGCAAAGTCTCGATCGAATTTGCCATTATGAAAGACGGCAGCGTGGCCGGCATGAAGCTCATCGCCACGTCAGGCGACGTGGCTCTCGATCGCGGCGCTTGGGGCGGCATCACCGCGTCCAATCCATTTCCCCCGCTACCCACCGAATTCGGTGGACAGTATCTCGCCCTGCGCTTCCACTTCTACTACAACCCCGACAAGGGCGATCTGCAGTAGAGACGTAGCTTGCTACTTCTCGGCGTCCGCGCGCCCAACCATTGCATTCTGACCTCTAAGCTCTTACTTCCTAAATTTTCTCGATCCTGATCGACCCATCTCCGGTATGAACACTCAGCGAATTCCCACCGCCATTCATCTTCCCGCGTACGCTGTGCTCGCCCACCGTGCCGCCGCTGATCGTGACCGGCACATCGAGCGTAATATGTCCGTCGCTGGTGCGCAGATCGACATCGGCAGAAATATCCTGCGGCAGCGCCAGCGTCACGCTGCCATCCCCGGTGCGCAGCTCCCAATCGGACGCCACCGCCGAGCCCGCCAGCGCCCGCGCCTCGATGCGCCCGTCTCCCGTACTGAGCCTCAGACCGTCAAATCGTCCCTCCACCGTAATGCGTCCATCCCCAGATCGCGCCTTTAGGCTTCCATCCACTCCGTTGATTTCCTGCCGTCCGTCGCCGGTTTCCAATTCCATTTCGCCTTTTAGATTCCGCAGCTCAATGTTCCCATCCCCCGTCTTCAGGGCGACCTTGCCCTGCCGCGGCATGTGGACTTCAACATCCACTCTGTAGCTGTTCCATCCAACAATCGTCACGTGATGCGGAAACCGCAACTCCACGCTCACGCTATCGCCGCTCTGGTGTTCCTCAATCCTGATTCCACCCTCACCGATCTTGTAATGGCTGGTCGTCACCCGCACATCGATCGTGTTCTGCTCCCAGGTATCGACATGCACATTCGCATCTGACGCCTCCACGTGCAACTCGGGCCGTCCCGCAATGTTATAGGTTTTCGTCCATTCATCGGCACGTACACTCGGCGCAACTGCTGCTGCAAAGACCAATCCCAGCATCAGCCAGCTCAGCTTCTTCATAATCCCTCCGCGGCGAACACAGCTCCGCCGTCTTATGGACGCTGGTACGCACCCAAGGTCATCGTCGTTCCGCAAAAAGTCACCGTTCCTGACCCCCGACCTCTAACCCTAACTACTGTCTTCCGCCGTTTCTTGCATCTATTACAAAGTGACTCTTGACCTGCTTTCAGCTCTACCCGCAGAATCAGCTTCCATGCATCCGCTCGCCCTGGCATTCATGTCATTCACTAGCCCCTCATTCTGGCTGAATTTTCTGACCCTCGCGTTCCTGGCCTTCGGCATCGTCCTCGCCCTCAGAAAACCCGCCGAACGCAGCGCGCCGTACGCCGCCGTCATCCGCTTCGCCCCGCTTTTTTTCTCCCTGCCGCTCGCGCTCTTTGGCATGCAACACTTTGCTTTTCAAAGTGACGTGGTTCAGGCCGTGCCCGCCTTCATGCCCAAACCCATGTTTTGGGAGTGGCTTGTCGGCGCCGGACTCATCGCCGCCTCGCTCAGCATCATGACGGGCAAGCTCGCGCAGTGGGCCGCACTGCTGCTCGGCATAATGTTTCTCTTCTTCGTCGCGCTCATCTGGATCCCAAACTTCAGTCAAAGCCCAACCGACCGCCTCTCCTATTCTTTATTCGGACGCGACCTCGCCCTCAGCGGCGCTTCCCTATGTCTCGCCGGAACCTTGATGGCTCGCACTCATGCCCGCTTGGCCTACTGGCTGCGCCTCATCGGACGCTGCTTCTTCGCCGTTCCCATGATCGTTTTCGGCGTCGAGCACTTTCTCTATCCGCACACCGTCCCCGGCGTCCCACTCGATAAGCCCATGCCCGCCTGGCTCCTAGCGCCCGTCGCGTGGTCCTGGCTCACCGGCGCCATCCTCCTCATCGCAGGCTTCGCCATTCTGCTCAACCGCCGTGGCAGCCTGGCCGCCGTCATCATCGGCATCACATACCTCGTTCTCGTTCTCGTGATCTACATTCCGATGGAGTTGATTCACCCCTCCGTCGCCATCAGCGGCGAGCTCGACTTCGTCACCGACACACTCATCTTCGCCGGCGCAGCCCTGTTCGTCGCCCGCAGCCTGTCGGTACCGGATTCCGGCCGCACAACCTGAAGGAACGCCATTGTGTTTCCGGTCCGATGCCGGATCGCGAGAACTGGTTACCAACGATTTCCCAGGCTCGGGGAGTCAGCGCGGGAAACGCCGCTTCCCTGCCGATGAACTCCCAATGAGTCATGAACCCGCCACTCCCAACCTGAAAGACCTGCTCGGCACCCTCGAAGAAAGCCCCGACGTGAGCTTCGTCCTCGATCCGCAGTTATGTCTGGTCTACCGCAATCAGGCGTGGAACAACTTTGCCAGCGAGAACTGCGCGCCCGAACTGGCCACTCGCGCCGTCATCGGCACCGACCTGCGCAAGATTATCGGCCACGATCTACTGCCCTTCTACAACGCTGCATTCGAGCAAGTCGAGCGTGACCGTACCGCCTGGGAATGCCAGTACGAGTGCTCCAGCCCGCAACTCTTCCGCAAGTTTCGCATGCAAATACAATCTCTCGGCCCCTTCGGATATCTCGTTCGCAACAGCCTGGTAGTCGAGCGCCCCCACGCTCCATCGAGCGTCTCCGAACCCGGCGACTACGTCAGCGCCGATTCCATCATCAGCCTGTGCATGCATTGCCGCTGCTCCCGCAGGATCGTCCCCCCGTACCGCTGGGACTTTGTGCCTGCTCATCTCGATCGCAACTTAACCAACATCAGCCACGCTCTTTGCCCGGTCTGCCTCGAATACTTCTACCCCAAAGCGCCCGACGAGCAGTGAATAACCCGACCCTAGATCGATTTTTACCTCTGCCTTCTGCCGTCTTACTTCTTCCTTCCCAAAAGGCTCCCATATACACTGTCGAAGCCCTATGTCCGCCGTCCACGATCAACCGTCGTAACGAAGGCAAAGTCAATGAGAACGAACCTGAAAGCCGCTGCCATCCTCACCCTGCTTCTGGCAATATCCTCGATCGCCATCGGCCAAACCAACTCCAACGCCAACTCCATCGAATCCCGCTTCGGCGACGTCGACGGAATCAAAATCCACTACCTCACCGCCGGCCACGGGCCCGTCGTGATCCTTCTCCACGGCTATACCCAAACCTCTCGTATGTGGAGGCCGTTAATTCCCCGGCTCACGGATAAATTCACCGTGATCGCGCCCGACCTGCCGGGAATCGGCGACTCCGACATCCCGCAAAATGGTCTCGACATGAAGACCGCCGCCATTCGCATTCACGCTCTCGCCAAATCCCTCGGCGTCACCAAAGCCCGCGTCGTCGGCCACGACATCGGCCTGATGGTCGCCTACGCCTACGCTGCGCAGTTCCCTGCCGAAGTCGAAAAGCTCGTCGTCATGGACGCCTTCCTACCCGGCGTCCCCGGTTGGGAACTGGCTTATGACAGTCCCAACTACTGGCACTTCCGCTTCCACGGTCCCACTCCGGAAGCGCTGGTCCAGGGCCGCGAAACGATTTACTTCGCATATTTCTGGAACGACCTCGCCGCCGATGGAACCCACTCGCTTCCACAAGCCGATCGCGACGCCTACGTCGCCGCCTACTCCCGTCCCGGACGCATGCGCGCCGGCTGGGCCTACTTCGCTTCCTGGCCAGATACCGCCAAAGACTTCGACCAATTGGCGCAGACTCCATTGACCATGCCGGTCTTATCCATCGCCGGCGAAAAAGCCAGTGCCGCCATCCTCGGCCCGCAGATGAAGCGCGTAGCCGCCAACGTCAAGATCATCGAGCTCAAAGGCAGCGGTCACTGGCTGATGGAAGAGCGTCCGCAGGAAACCATGGACGCGCTCGTTGCCTTTCTCTGACTTTTTAAGAGCAGACGCAGTTCCGCAAATCAAAAGAATAAAGGTCTAGATCGCAAAGGAGCACCACTATGGTTTTGGGAATGAGCTTGGAAACTTTCACGCTGATTCACGTATTGATCAGCCTCGCCGCCATCGCCTCCGGTCTCGTCGTGATGTTCGGGTTCTTCACCAACCAACGGCTAAACGGCTGGACCGCCGTCTTCCTGCTCACCACCGTGCTGACCAGCCTCACCGGTTTTCTTTTTCCCTTTAAAACCGTCACCCCGGGGATCAAGCTGGGCATCATCTCTCTGGTCGTACTCGCCGTCGCCATCGTGGTGCGCTACCCGCTGCACCTCGCATCGAGAAAGACGTACGTGATCACCGCCTGCGCAGCCCTTTACTTCAATGTCTTCGTTCTTGTGGTGCAGTCGTTCGAAAAAGTCCCCGCGCTGCACGCCCTTGCGCCCACTCAGAAAGAACCGCCATTCGCCGTGGCGCAAATCGCCGTGCTTCTGCTGTTTATCGTCCTCACAATTTTTGCCCTAAAAAAATTCCACCCTGCCTCTTGATGTTGGGTGAACCGGCGACGTGGAAGAGCGGCCCTTTAGGGC
>DASVWZ010000200.1:0-1905 GCA_036392935.1 Terriglobales bacterium
CATTTATATATCCACCACAGAAATTACTCGGTAAACCATGTTGTTTCTGAACATTATCTAAACAAAGAGGCAAATAACACACCGTTCTTTTTGATTCCCGCCACCTTAGTCATCAGCCTTGGCTACCTGTTCCTACCTTTAGACTTGTTCATCGTTCAACTAGCCGCGATGTCGATCTCGTTCTATGTCCCTATCGAGCTAAAGCAGGTTGTACAACTTCAACGGCAACCCTTCGGACGCGGTTGGCGCCGTCTGGCATGATGCCGGCCTTGAGCTGATCGTAAGTGATGGTGGCGCATTCGACGGCGCGCCGAATGAGGTAGCCGTCCAAACCGTCGGGCAGGTTGCGGCGATTGAAGCGGTAGGACCATTCCCGCAGATAGCGCGGCAGGTGCTTGGCGCTGACGCCGTGATGGGTGCCGACGAGCCAGGCTTTGATGTTGCTGAACAGGGTATGGATGATCGGGAAGAAGGCGCCGGCATTGGCGGCCTGGTCCTGGATCACGGGCGTGTGCTTGAAATGCTCGGCGAGGGCGGCATCGCGGCCCCGATAACCCGCGAACCCGTCGGTCAGGAGATGGGATTGGGCCGCGACATTTGCCTTGAGGAAGCCACCGAGCTCGGCCCCGGTCGCGGCCGGCAATACGGCGATGCGGGCGTTGCCGGCGAAGAACCCGTGCTGACGCGTCACGCCATGCCCGTGTTTTCCTTTCTTGTTCTTCGGCGCCAGCACCTTCTCGACCGCGGCGACGACCAGGCTCTTGTTAGGGTTGGCCGTGCTGCGTCCGCGACTGGCCGGATCGCCCCGGCCGCCGATGAAGGTCTCGTCCGCCTCCAGGAAGCCGCGCAGCGGACGGGTCGGGTCCTCGCTCAGCCCGTGGCGCAATTTGTGCGCCATGGTCCATGCCGTCTGGTAGGCCACCCCGAGTTCCCGCTGCAGAAATTTGGCCGAGACGCCGCGCTTGTCGCGGCCCATCAGGCAGGCGGCAAGAAACCACTTCGTCAGATCCGTCCGCGTCCGATGAAATACCGTTCCGGCGGTGACCGATTCCTGCCGGTGGCAGGCGGTGCATTCATAAACCCGCGGCCGCGCCTTCAGCCGCCACGCGTGCCGCCCGCCGCACCCGGCACAGACAAATCCACCGGGCCAGCGAAGCCCGGCCAGGTGCTCGATGCACCGCTCCTCTATCCCAAACCGCCCGGCGAATTCCAGAAGCCCAGCCATCCGATCCCCCTCTGCCGACCGGAGCTATGCTACCCCCGCGCGAGACCTCAAACAAGAACATTTAGTGAACCTGCGCTACCTCGACAGGGAGATAGGGGATAGCCAAAAATACGATTAAATCGCCATCTTGGCTAGTCATGAAAGGTCTCAACGTCGCCGTGTTGATAGGATTTTTTATATATCATGACCTTGCGTCGGGTAAAATAGAGACAGCTTCTCTAATCTCACGGCGACCCCAGCAATTGTACTTGTACTTAACCTCCACATATCCGTGGTACGTAAGTTGATGTTCGAAGGAGGCTTTTTTGGACATTTCGACGACGCATCGCAAAGCGCGCATTAACAATCGTTCATCACGCAGAGGCGAGCGAAGGCCAACCTGCGGTACTTGGGCACGAAGCGTTTCCGCCAAACTCAAGACGACACGGCGGCTGCATCCCGGCGCTACCTCAGCCAAGAGCGTAAGATTATTGGCTGTCGTTTCCAATTCCCAAGCTTCGCCCGGGATAGAGAGCGTCAAGTCTAAGAACCGCTCGGCGATGTTCCACCAGCCGAAAATTACCGACGCCTCGAGCCCCGTAGCGAAGTCAAAATAATCGGCGCTGCCAGACCGAAATCGGTCGTGCAGCAATTGAGTCAGGTGTGAGAGCGCAAATCCAGGACACCGCCCACCACTACAT
>DASVWZ010000201.1:0-14659 GCA_036392935.1 Terriglobales bacterium
TGGATGGACACTAGCAACGGCTCCGTCGTACTTGAAGTCGTCGGCGGCGTCCAATTGAAATAATCCGTGTGACGCGGACACTCCTGCCCCCGGCTCCCTTGCGCTGGGGTTGCCCCACCCTTGTCGCGCTCTTTGCGACAGGGTGGGTAACGCGGGAGACGGCGAATAAACTCTGGACCCAACAACGCCGTCATCCCGAACGGCCGCGCTTTTCTCCGCGGCCGGAGGGACCTGGCGCGCAGCACAACGAACCCTGTGGAGCGGGCACTCTTGTCCGCCGCAGTTGCCTTTGGGTTCGCGCAACGAACCCCATCGGGAGCGCACAGCTTCAGTCATGCCATAACCACTCCTCTATCCATTGTCATTGCGACGGCACACCCATTCCCTTACCACTGTCATCCCGAGCAAGGACGATCGCTCGCAACGCGAGCGATCGCCGCAGCCGAGAGCCTGCCCTGAGCGAGCAAGGAGCGAAGCGACGAAGCGACCGAACGGGGACCTTGCGTTTGGCCAACAGCCAAGAAGATAAGTGCGCAAGCCATACCGTACCGATTACCCGCTCCATCGCCACTCAAATAAAGGATCTTCCAGCGCCCCGTCGACACCGCCCTTGCCTTTGGGTTCGCGCAACGCACCCCATCGGGAGGACACGACTTCAGTCGTGCCGTACCCATCCTCTGCTTATTACCATGCCGACGGTATACCCATTCCCTTACCACTGTCATCCCGAGCGAGGACGATCGCTCGCCGCGCGAGCGATCGCCGCAGTCGAGAGCCTGCCCTGAGCGAGCAAGGAGCAAAGCGACAAAGCGACCGAATGGGAATCCGCTTTCCGCTCCCGCTATTAGTGCGTTTACCCGCCCGCATGCCGTAGGGGCGCCTGAAATCGCATGAGGGCAACGCGCGCCACGAGGTCGTATCGGAAGGAAATGAAACTCGCGTGCGACTGCTCCTTCGTGCGCCTTAGCGCCCTTAGTGGTTCAGGCCCTTCCTTCGCGCCCTTTGCGGTTTAGGATTTGTGCCGAAGCCCCAACCAAAGGAATGAGCGTGCGGCCGGAGTTTCCGGAACCACTCCCTAACCATTGGCATTCCGACGGCATACCCATTCCCTTACCACTGTCATCCCGAGCGAGGACGATCGCTCGCCGCGCGAGCGATCGCCGCAGTCGAGAGCCTGCCCTGAGCGAGCAAGGAGCAAAGCGACGACGCGACCGAATGGGGACCTGGAGCGCAGTACGACGAACCCATGGGCCGCGGACACTCCTGTCCGCGTCCTTTGCCTCCATGCAACGAACCCCATCGGGAGGGCACGACTTCCGTCGTCCTGACAATTGACCACCAAGATCTGCGGCTTTAGCCGCTGAGGGCAGATTCCTCGAAATGACCGCAACCCGGGGGCGCATCGTGGGCCTGCCGTAATGACTGCCAAACCGAAGAGCGCGTTTAGCGCCCGGGTTTCACCCGGCGGGGATGGCCGTTTGCATCAAAGCAAAAAATAAATTCCACTCTGCCGAAGGCCGTTGCCGTAGAGCGCAGCTCGCAGGCAACAATAAAAGACCCACGACAAACCGCACCCCCTCGAAGCACTCCGCACACGCCCGATTCCGAAGATATCGCCGAGTCGCCTGCGAGCGTCGCCTCCGGCGACGCCGCCAGCGGCGAGGCTGCGGCGTCCAGGCAACGTGGTCAATCAGGTATCGGCTGCGAACTCACCTCGTGCCGGATCAGACGGGAATCGCAACCAAAGATCGTCCTCCCAACTTCTTATTTCCGCCCGGTTGGGGAAAGCCCGGGAACAAACGAAACCTTACACCGTTTTGGGGGGAGTTTCATCGCGTCGGGCGCGCCCAAGCCAAAGCTCTAGGCAGACCGACGAGCCGCTCGCCAAGGGTCGCCTTCAGGAACGATCAAACGACGCTCAATTTGATCGAGGGCCCCTCCGCAAATGGCTCGGCGCTCCGTCAATCAACCATGTGGTTGGAGCATTCAAATTCCTATTTTTGACGCAGCTAGTCCCCCTGTCCCCACCCTCATCAATTTTTTTTCGCCACGCCGCTCGTTGTCCA
The DNA here is from genome assembly GCA_036392935.1 of Terriglobales bacterium. GTDB lineage: Bacteria > Acidobacteriota > Terriglobia > Terriglobales > Acidobacteriaceae > DASVWZ01. Next base: position 2,067 of record DASVWZ010000201.1, read on the forward strand.
GCAATATCCGTGACGATTCCTAAAGATCCATCTACGCAGTTCCATTTCGGGAAAATTACGGCACGTCGCGGACATCCACTAATGCCGGGGGCGAGCCGCTAACCGCTTTATTTTCTATATTTTGATGTGTAACTAGTTTTAGAATCAATAGTGTGCGCGGCACCCGTTGACAACGACTTATTAGAATCAGTGGTTTAGCAGGTTTTCTTGAAATTCCGGGAGGCGATTTAGGCGGTCTATCGAGCTGTGATCGATGGCGGGGTATGCCGGCCGCTGATGGCTGACGGCCAACTCGGCTTACTTCGTCTTATGCACCAGATCGTAGGCAACCGCGAACGTCGAGGCGCTGATATTCACCACCGACGCCATCCGCTCCAGCTTGTGATGTCCTGTCTTATGAAAGAGATAGCTGATGCCCACCACGCCCGCCGTCTCCGCCGCAAAGTTCGTCGCCAGGCCCGCCGTGCTGGTGCCAAATACCCGCGCCGCCGGATCCAGCTCTCTTCCGCCGCTCTTTATATTGGCGTTGGTGATCGAGAAATCGGCACTGCTCATGCCCGCCACGCCGGCAAACAACAAGATATTCTCGCGGTCCCAAAATCCATGCTGAGTAGTTGATTCCGGGGCACTTACGCTTGCCGGCGCAACCGGCTCAATGGCCACATCCGGCACAAAAAGCCCTGGCTTGACCACCGCCGCTTCCTGCGCCAACCCCGCACAACTCAGGCATGCCAACAATACCGCAACCCCGGCCACCCGTCGGTACAATATCGTGCTGAAATTTGGGCTCATACTTTCGTTACATTGTCGCAATCCCCGGCCCAGCCGGCAAGATTCCCCGCCAGAGATAAGTCACCTCTAATCAGTTACTTCCGGCTGCCGAAACCCGCGCCAATCAGCCCGATGTGCACCGCTTTGCAGACTATTGGTAATATCCCGAAGGTCAGCAGCCCGACAAAAAAATCCCGAAAACGCCGCTGCCCACAAAAAAAAGACCGCTATCCACCGCTTGAGAAGTGAAATAATCGAACCCCGGAGGGAACATGGCCACAGAATTTTGTGAGAAGTGCAAGCAGTCACACCCCGGAAAAGAATGCGATTACGACGAAATGGGCGACTGCGAAGAGACTCGCGAGCTCGATTTCAATCAGATTTCCGGAATCGTCCAAAAGGAAACAGAAAAGCGTAGTTCGTAATCACGCCGAAGCGCGTCCTTAAGCCTCCATCGTCTTTAACTTCGGACTGATGATGAGTGTTGGCTCGGTAACGTTCTGCACGCCTGCGGGACCCAATCCCGGCGCCACTTCCTCCAGCACAATCCCTTGCGGCGTCACTCGCATGTATGCCAGTTCAGTGACGATTGTATCCACCACTTTCACTCCCGTCAGCGGCAGCGTGCACTTTTTCAAAATTTTCGCCGCCCCCTCCTTCGTGGTGTGTTCCATGGCAACCACTACGCGACGCGCTCCGGCGACCAGGTCCATGGCGCCGCCCATTCCTTTAACCATTTTTCCCGGAATCATCCAGTTCGCCAGGTTGCCTTGCTCGTCCACTTCCATCGCGCCCAACACGCTCAGATCCACGTGCCCGCCGCGGATCATGGCAAACGAATCCGCACTCGAAAAATAAGCCGTGCCCGCAAGTTCCGTCACCGTCTCTTTACCGGCATTAATAAGATCCGCATCTTCTTCGCCTTCAATCGGCCACGGTCCAATGCCCAGCATGCCGTTCTCGCTCTGCAGCACCACATCCATGCCTTTGGGAACGTAATTCGCCACCAATGTCGGCATTCCGATTCCCAGGTTCACGTAAAATCCGTCCCGCAGCTCGCGCGCGATCCGTTTCACAATGCGCTCGCGCTTCTCGACATCTTTCTGCTTCTCGATCTTCGGCAATGTACTCATAAGTAATTCCGGACCAACCTAGCTCGCCTTTCGCACCGTTCTTTTCTCAATCTTCTTCTCATACGCCTCGCCTTGAAAAATTCTTTTCACATACACGCTCGGCGTATGAACGATATCCGGATCCAGTTCTCCAACTTCCACCAGCTCCTCAACCTCGGCAATCGTGATCCTCGCTGCCGTTGCCATCATGGGATTAAAATTCCGCGCCGTTTTCCGGTAGATCAGATTGCCCCACTTGTCGCCTTTCCACGCCTTCACAAACGCAAAGTCTGCGCGCAGCGCCAGTTCCATCACGTACGGCCTTCCATCGAATTGGCGCACTTCTTTGCCTTCACCGACCATCGTTCCCACGCCGGTCGGCGTAAAAAATGCCGGAATTCCAGCGCCGCCCGCGCGAATCCTCTCCGCAAATGTCCCCTGCGGCACTAACTGAAGATCGACTTCTCCTTTCAACACCATGCTCTCAAGCAGCTTGTTCTCGCCCACGTAGGTTCCAATATGCCGCCGAATCTGTCCATTCGCCAGCAGCACTCCGATCCCCGCGCCATCCACACCGGCGTTGTTGCTTATGGTCGTAAGATTTCTGACGCCTTTTTCGGCCAGCGCCCGAATTAAATTCTCGGGATTCCCACACAGCCCAAACCCGCCCACCATGATCGACGCACCGTCCTGCACGTCGCGAATCGCCTCCACGGCATTCGTCACCACTTTGTTCATGTGCGAAATTTTATCAGGATTTGCGGAGCCACCGAACTAAGGAAGGGAATCGCCCGCAGCGGCCTGCCGTCAATCGGACGCGCCGAGCGCTAGTCTTGTTGCGCTTCACTCTCTGCCGCATCGGGAGTCTGCGCGTAGTACCCTTTGCGGGAATAAACCCGCAGCTTGTGTCCGGCCTTTTGCGCATTGATCGTGATCGGCCGATATTCCCCGTCGCGCTTGAACAGCGCCGGCTTGTACGAAATCAAATAGCGGCTGCGGATGATCTGCTGAAGATCGGTAAGGCTCTTGTCGAGATAGGAAATTGACCCCGGAAACAGCGCCTCGCCACCGGTCCGTTCTGAGAGCAGCTTCAGAGCTTGATCACCCAACCGCGCTTCGTCGGCCAGGCCGCGGAACGTTGGAGAAACCAGATCGCGATTGTCCACCGTGCTGACCGCGTAAACTGTCACTTCTTCGCGCTCCGCCGTCTCGATCGCCTGCTTCAGGCTCTGGCTGCTGGAATTGTCTTCGCCGTCGCTGATCACCACCAACACTCGCGCTACCGGCCGCGTTTCTTTGCGGTCGTGCAGCTTCTCGGCAGCAAAGCTCACCGCGTCCCACAGCGCAGTCCCACCCGCCGGTGCCAATTTATTGATGCCATCGGCAATCTGCTTGTTGTCAGCAGTGAAATCCTGCGTCAGCAGCACCGCGTTCGAGAATCCCACCAGAAAGGCGAGGTCGTCTTTTCCCGTCACTACTTTCCTCACGAAATCCACCGCCGCCGCCTGCTCGAAGGCAAACCGGTCCGTGATGGATTGACTGGTATCGATCACCAGGCCGAGCCGCAAGGGTAGCTCCGATTCACTGCGGAAGTTCAGCACGCTGACCGGCCGGTTCGCATCGCGAATGACGACTTCGTTCGACTGCAGATCGCTGACCTCTCTTCCATGATCGGTAGCTGCAAAGAAAACTGAGACCTCATCTACGTCCGAGCGCAATGTCCATCCCGTGTCCTCGCTGCCGCTAATCTCCGACGGACCCTTGCTCGTCTCGGGTTTTTCCCCGGCAACTTCGGCCGCCATCGGCCCTTCGCAGCCCTCGCATGCGGCTTCAGCATCGGCGATTTCGCGCTGCTGTTTCAAGTCCTGCATGTGCGCTCGAACAGTCCACGGCACTGTCACCGTCGGCTTCTCCAGTTGCACGGTTTCCGTGGTCGTGCTGAATGCCAGAGACGCCAGCGGTTTTTCCCCGATCGGGCCTTGTTTAAGCTGGTCCAGCAATCCCTTCGCGTCATCGGCCGCCGGCGATTTGGGGTCTTCCTTAAGAAAGGTGAGCAACTCCTGTTGCGCCTCCGGCGCATTCTGCTGGCCATCCCACGCCGCGGCAGCATAAAAATGTACCATCGCCGCTCCCTTGTGAACGCGGCTGTGGACCTGCTTCGCCGTCGCCACCGTTCCCGGATAATCCTTATTCATGAGCTGCGCATAGGCCAGGGCCATGAGCACCGTCTGGTCCAGCGGGGCAATCGCCGATGCCTTCCGCAGTGACGTTTCTGCTGCCGAGTAATTCTTCAGCGCGAACTCCGCGCAGCCCAGGTTCATGTGTGAAATCGGCAGATGATCATCGAGAGCCACGGCCTTCATGAACTCATTCCGCGCCTCTTGATTCCTGCCCGTGTTCAGATACGACGAACCCAGCGCATTGTGCGCGGCCACGAACTCCGGATAGATCGTGACTGCCTGCGTCATGTGGTCGGCGGCGTGAGTGTAATCCTTGCGGGCCAGCAGCTGCATGCCCTGCTCGTACTCTTTGCGGGCTTTTCCTGGCGCCTTCAGGTCCAATTTCGAGACGGAAATCTTCGGGTCCTCAAGCGGACTCAAGTAACTGTCCGATTGCTTGTCCAGCAGATTCAGAGTGTATTTTGTCTGATCAAACGGAGAACTCGTGCCTGACCATGGCGCAGCGCCGCTGTTAACATTGAGCTGCCCGCCGGCGCTGCCGGCTAGATTCCCCGGTACAGAAGGTGGTCCCTGCCCGTGGGTCAGCGGAACACTGAACAGTAAGAAAGAAGCGATTGCCGTTAGAGTTAAAGCCGAAGAAACCGATGTGAAGAAGTGCCCAAGCAAACGGTAATGCTCCTGCATTTTCCGCCCGCGTTCCTTACCATCCTTAAACCACAGGTGAACGTTCACTGCAGCCCCACTTCTCTGGCCGCAAGTATACACCCGTTTTTAGCCGTAAAACAGCAACTGGGGCCGTATTTCGCAAGACACCGCCCGTCGAAGTGGTCGGGCTAGTCTAACCCCTGTGCCCCCCGGATGTGCTAATCCTGCTGCGCTTCGCCCTCAACCGCCGCCAGGGACTGCGCATAGTAGCCTTTACGGGAATACACGTGTAGTTTGCGTCCCCCCTTTTGCGCATTGATCGTAATCGGACGATATTCGCCATCGCGCTTGAACAGCGCCGGCTTGTATGAAATCAAATAGCGGCTTCGGATAATCTGCTGCAGCTGGCTCAGGCCCTTGTCGAGATAGGTAACGGAACCGGGGAAGAACGCCTCCCCGCCGGTACGCTCAGAGAGCAGCTTGAGCGCCTGGTCTCCTAACCCTTCCTCATCCCCGATTACGCCGGCCACTAACGAAGCCACGTTTCGGTTGTCTCGCGTGCTTACCGCGTACACGGTTACTTCTTCCCGTTCCGCAGTCTCGATTGCCTGCTTCAGGCTGTCGTTGCTCGAGTTGTCTTCGCCGTCCGTGATTACCACCAGCGCTCTGGCAACCGGCTGGGTTTCCTTGCGGTCATACAGCTTGTCGGCGGCAAAGCTGACCGCATCCCACAAGGCGGTCCCGCCCGCTGGCGCCAGCTTGTTAATCCCGTCGGCAATCTGCTTGTTGTCGGAAGTAAAATCCTGAACCAACAGGACCGAGTTGGAGAATCCCACCAGGAAAGCCAGGTCGTCCTTTCCCGTAACCACTTTCTTGATGAAATCTGCCGCTGCGCCCTGCTCAAATGCGAACCGGTCGGTAATGGACTGACTGGTATCTATCACCAACCCGAGGCGTAATGGTAGCTGCGATTCGCTACGGAATCCGAGGATCCTGACCGGGGGTCGGTTTGCATCGCGGATGACGATTTCGTTCTGGTTAAGATCGCTGACCGCTCTTCCATGATCGGTCGCCGCGAAGAAAACCGAAACCTCATCTACATCCGAGCGCAGAGTCCATCCCGTGCTTTCGCCGCCGGCGATTTCTGAAGGACCTTTGCCCGCCTCGGGTTGGCTGGCGTTGCCGTCGGCAGCCATCGGTGCTTCGCAGCCCTCGCAGGCAGCCTCCGCTTCAGCGATCTCGCGCTTCTGTTTCAAGTCCTGCATGTGTGCGCGCACCGTCCATGGCACGGTCACGGTCGGCTTTTCCAGTTGCACACTTTCCGTCGTCGTGCTGAACGCCAAAGACTCCAGTGGTTTCTCCCCGATCGGCCCTTGTTTAAGCTGCACAAGCAGCCCTTTCGCGTCATCCGCCGCCGGCGATTTGGGATCCTCCTTAAGGAAGGTCAGCAACTCCCGCTGCGCCTCGGGAGCATTCTTCTGGCCATCCCAGGCCGCTGCCGCATAAAAATGCACCATCGCCGCTCCCTTGTGGACCCGGCTATGGACACTCTTCGCAGTTGCGACGGTACCGGTGTAATCATGGTTCATCAGTTGTGCGTAGGCTAGCGACATCAGCACCGTCTGATCCAGGGGAGCGATCGACGAAGCTTTTTGCAGTGCTGTTTCCGCCGCCGAATAATTCTTCAATGCAAACTCAGCGCAACCCAGGTTCAAGTGTGAGATGGGCAGATGATCGTCCAGTTCCACCGACTTGGCGAACTCGCCCCGGGCTTCCTCATTTTTACCCATGCTCAAGTACGACGACCCGAGCGCGTTATGTGCCGCCACAAAATCCGGATAGATGGTGATCGCCTGAGTCATGTGGTCCGCCGCTCCTGCGAAGTCCTTGCGGCCGATAAGCATCATGCCTTTTTCGTACTCTTTGCGGGCTTTTCCCGGGGCCTTCAGGTCAAGCTTCGAGACAGAAATTCGCGGATCTTCCAGTGGGCTCATGCCGCCTCTGGACTCGCCATCAAGCATAAATAAAACGTACTTTTGGTCAAACGGAGTGACAAAATTCATGTCAGAATTCGAAGACGTCCACATCTCCGTTGTGGGTACAGTTGGGTTCAGACCGGGGCCGCCCGAGGGGCCGCCGCCTCTCTGTGCGTGTGCGGCAGGACCAGGCAACAAGACCATAGCCGCGGCCGTGGCCAGCGACATTGATGCTAAGGAATGTTTGTGCGAGCGGAAGCACTGCTCTAACTCTTGGCCGCAACTGCTGAAGTACTTGACTACGAGGTGAACGTTCATCACCGCCCCCGTTTCTTGGCCGAAAGTATACACCCGAATCGCCCGATTAGACAGGAATTTAGTGACGTAGGACAGGGGGCAGCAATTTGCGTTCGCCGCCCCCCGGCAGCTTATTGGACTGTTACATTGAGCTGTATCGATGGTATTCCATTGGTCACGACCGCTATCTTGCTGGGACCCGTTTCGATCTTCGCCGGCACATCGAAGTTCGTCGACACAATCGTCGATCCGGTAGCGATTCCCATCGTGCTCGGATCGTGCGTCCGCGCAAAGAACACATGCCCGGTCGCGGTGTTCGTGATGCGGACCAACGCATAATTGGTCGCCATCTGGGCGTCATCGCCGTAAAACGCGCCCTGTGACAGCCCGTTGAACTGCGTCCCCGAAATCTTATACGTCTCGCCGTGGGTCAGTGTCTTCTCCACCGACGTGATGGCTGGCCGCCACGCATTCTGGAATCGTCCCTTCGGCGTAAATACCTCCACGTCGTCGGAGTAATCCATAAACAGCAGTTGCCCCGTGGGAAGTTCGAGGAAATTCCCCGCATACGAAGGATCATGCTTGGCGTTCGGTGGCCCTGCGATCTTAAAGAATTGCGTCCCATCCCATTCGTAGAAATGGGCAGGCGGGTTAAAGACTCCCGGGCTTGCCATAATCAGCGCCCTGCCATTCGGTTCCAGCGCTCCCGGTGCATCTTCACACGTGTCTTTGTTCGGAATGTCCGGCCCATCCGCCCATGTTCCCGGTTGACCAACTTTCGCTGGCGGGGTGTAGGTGCAGGTGTGCGCCGTCCCGGTATTCACGTCCTCCGCGCCGGTTGCAAAAACTGTGCCGTCGGGACGCATCACCATCGGCCCGATCTCCTGCGTGCTGGAGTCTTCCAATTGGCAAGCCGTTCCCGCACTCGTCCATTTCTCAGTGCTGGGATCGTACTGCTCCGCATCTGGAGAATTGATCGCATCGGTCGTCAGCACATTTCCGCTGTCGAGCAATACCCACCCCTCTTCATCGTAGCGGTCTTGTTTGCCGCTCCCATGCAGGCTGTAAGTCAAATTCGTTGCATCCAGATACGCCACCGGATACGGCGCCGACTCGCAGCAGTTCGCCAGCATAAACGTTCCATCCGGCAACACCACACTCTGCGAATCCCCAATGGAAGTCCAGCCCGTCGGCGGGTTCACCTTGGTCCACTTGTTCTTCACCGGATCGTAAATCGCGCCCTGGTTGGTCCAAACCGGGTTCACGCAGTTTACGTTGTATTCGCCGCCCTGGATCATCACGCGCCCATCGGGCAGTACAGCCGACGCAAAATACACCGGCGCATATCCCGACTGCAATGACGCCACTTGCGACCACGTGCCGTTGACGTAGCTCCCCGTATTGTCCGGCGTCAGCTTCCACCAGTCGGTTCCGCACGCATCGTGCACCAGCACCGTTCCATCGGTCAGCAGCAGACCCGGGCCCGCGCCTCCGGTCATGAATGTTGGTTGGTTCTTTAACGCTGTCCACGTCTGCGCGTGAACGCTCAACCCTGCCAGCAAAATGAAGCAAACCGCGCCAAAGGTTCGTAAGCGCATCATATCGGCAAATCCTTTTATTTTTGGATTGTTCGCAGCACCCGGGCCTGGGAGCTTCACGGGCCTCCGAATTCTACTGTTTCATGGCCAAACTTGCCTAGAGAGTCAATCGTCTCCATTCTTTTGTCTTGTGCGCAATTGTTTTATCATCCGGTCAGACCAAACCTCTGGGGTGAACATAATTTGATCTCAAATCGCCGCGCATTTTCTTTGCTCGCCATCCTCATTTTTGTTCTCAACTTCGCTGCCGTCAGCCAATCCATTGACCCGAAGCTTTTTCACGAGATGCACTGGCGCTCCATCGGCCCCTATCGCGGCGGACGCACCGTTGCCATCAGCGGCATCCCATCCCAACCCAACGTCTTTTATATGGCTCCGAACAACGGCGGCGTCTGGAAATCCACCGACTACGGCGATACCTGGAACCCCATCTTCGACGATCAACCCACCGGCTCCATCGGCGCGCTCGCCATCGCTCCCTCCGATCCCAACATTATTTACGTGGGCAGCGGCGAAGGCCTGCGCCGTCCCGATCTCTCCGTCGGCAACGGCATCTACAAATCCGCCGACGCCGGCCGCACCTGGCAGCACCTCGGTCTGCGCGACGGCCAGCAGATCGGCGCTCTCATCGTCGACCCCCACGATCCCAACCGCGTCTTCGCTGCCGTTCTCGGTCACCCCTACGGCCCCAATGACGAGCGCGGCGTCTTCCGTTCTCTCGACGGCGGCGCAAGCTGGCAAAAAGTCTTATATAAAAACGCCGACACCGGTTCCATCGATCTCGCCTTCGATCCTTCAAACCCGCAGATCGTCTACGCCAATCTCTGGGCTTCGCGCCGCCCACCCTGGACCACCGGCGGAGGTCTCAGCGCACCCGGCAGCGGTCTCTTCAAATCCACCGACGGCGGCTCAACCTGGAATCAACTGACCAAGGGCTTGCCCGAAAAAGTCGGTCGCATCGGCTTCGGCATCGCACCCAGCGATCCCAATCGCATCTACGCTCTCGTCGATGCACACGGCGATAGCGGCGTCTACCGCTCTGACGACGCCGGCGCATCCTGGTCGCGTGTCAACACCGAATCCCGCATCTGGGGACGCGGCGAAGATTTCGCCTGCGTCCGCGTCGACCCCAAGAATAAAGACACCATCTACATCGCCAACACTTCCACCTACCGTTCCACCGACGCGGGCAAATCCTTCACCGCCATCAAAGGCGCGCCCGGCGGCGATGACTACCACACCATCTGGATCAACCCCGACAATCCCCAGATCATCGCCCTCGCCGTCGATCAGGGCGCAACCATCAGCGTCAACGGCGGCCAAACCTGGAGCTCCTGGTACAACCAGCCCACTGCGCAGTTCTACCACGTCATCACCGACAACGAATTTCCCTATTGGGTTTACGGCGGACAGCAGGAAAGTGGCAGCGTCGGCATCGCCAGCCGCAGCGACTTCGGCTCCATCACCTTCCGCGACTGGTATCCCATCGGCGTCGAAGAGTACGGATACGCCGCTCCCGACCCTCTCGATCCCAACATGATCTACGGCGGCAAAGTCACCCGCTTCAATCGCACCACCAAGCAAACGCAGGACGTCTCACCCTTCGTCCTTCGCACCGGCCAATTCCGTTTCAACCGCACTGCGCCGCTGATTTTTTCACCCGCCGATCCGCATACGCTCTTTCTCGGCTCCAATGTCCTCTTCAAAACCACCGACGGCGGCAACAGTTGGCAAATCATCAGCCCCGATCTCACTCGCGACGATCCCGGCGTGCCCTCAACTCTGAACGGTTTCATCGACTCCGATCCCGCCAAGGGCAAGCATCGTGGCGTCATCTACTCCATCGCTCCCTCGCCCAAAGACGCCAAACTCATCTGGATCGGCACCGACGATGGCCTCATCCAGGTCACTCGCGACGGCGGCAAAACTTGGCAGAATGTCTCTCCGCCCGATCTCACTCCCTGGTCCAAGCTCGCCCAGATGGACGCCTCGCACTTCGATACCTCCACCGTCTACGCGGCCGTCAACCGCTTCCGCCTCGACGATCTTCATCCCCACATCTACCGCACCCACGACGGCGGCAAGACTTGGCAGCAGATCGTTCAGGGACTTCCCGGCGACGAACCCGTCAATACCGTCCGCGAAGACCCTGAACGCAAAGGCCTGCTCTTCGCCGGGACCGAAAACTCCGTCTACGTCTCCTTCGACGACGGCGATCACTGGCAATCCCTACGGCTCAACCTGCCCGCGACTTCTATCCGCGATCTCGTTATTCACAACGACGACATCGTCGTCGGCACCCACGGCCGCTCGTTCTGGATCCTCGACGACATCACCCCTCTCCGTCAGCTCAACGAAAAATCCTCCCACGCCAACGCGGTTCTTTTCGCACCCCAGCTCACTTACCGCGTCCGTAGCACCAATTATCCCGACACCCCGCTCCCGCCCGAATTTCCCGCCGGACAAAATCCTCCCGACGGTGCCATCCTCGACTACGTTTTGAAAGCTTCATCCTCAACGCCCGTCGTCCTCGAAGTCGCCGACGAAAAGGGCAATCTCATCCGCCGCTTCTCCAGCGCTGACAAGCCCGAACCCGTCAACCCAGACGATCTCAACGTCCCCATGTATTGGGTTCGCGCCGACCGCACTCTGCCCGCCGAACCCGACATGCATCGCTTCATCTGGGATCTCCGTTACCCACCTCCCGACGCGCTCGATCACGACTATCCCATCTCCGCCATCCCCCACGACACCGTCGCCGAACCGCGCGGCCCGCTCGTTCTGCCCGGCCGTTACACCGTTAAACTCACCGCCGACGGCAAAACCTATTCGCAACCACTGACGATAAACATGGACCCGCGGGTGAAGCTCACTGCCGACAGCCTGCGCCGCCAACTCGACCTGTCTCTCAAAATTACGGACGCCATGCATCGCGACTACGTCGCCATCCAGCAGGTCCGCAGCCTGCGCGATCAGATCAAGAAACTGCAGACCAGCTCCCCTCCGCCCGAACTCGCCGATCTCGACAAAAAACTCGCCGATCTCCAAGGTTCCAGCGGTGGCTTCGGAATGATGTTCCTGAGCTCTCCTCCGGGACGCAGTCTCGAGCGCCTCAACTCCGGACTAAGCGACCTTCTCGGCATCGTCGACGGAGCCGACGCCGCTCCCACCACCCAAGCCGTAAAAATGTTCGGCGATGTTTCTAAAGCCCTCGACGAGCAACTCGCTCAGCTCAAGCAACTCACCGATAAAGATGTCCCTGACCTGAACAAGAAACTAAAACAATCTGGGTCACCACCTTTGAATCTCGAATCGCTTGCGACTCCAGAGCGAGACGTCGAAGCCGCCGAAAAATCCCGCGACGAAGAGTAGCACCAAGAAGCCTGCCATCCCGACCGAAGCGGAGCGCGAGCGAGCGGAGGGACCCTGCGTTTCTCTGTGCTTCCTCTGTGTTCTCTGTGGTAAGGCCTTTGACTTTCCTTCGTGAGTTTTATTCCCTGCAACCAAAGACCGCCGACCAACGACCAACGACCAACGACCGCCGACTGACGACTGATAACTGATGACTGATGACTGATGACTAAAGACTGACCTTCCGCTTGACATAACTCCCCGAAAATGGCCTTCTATTAAATTCCGCTTTGGGGCATCCTACTCGCCCAACGCCGAACTCAGGAGACCTCTTTGAAAGTTCGCGTTTTCTATCACGATCGTTGCTTTGATGGCTCCTGTTCCGCCGCGCTTTTCTCGCGCTTCTATCGCGAACGCATCCGCAGCGACGTCGACTTCGTCTACTCTGGCCTTCTGCATCGCGCCGGCTCGCTCTTCAATGAAGCCGACTTCACCGGCGACGAGAACGCCATCGTCGACTTCAAATATTCCAGCTCGCCCAAAATCACCTGGTGGTTCGACCATCACGAGAGCGCATTTCTTTCCGCTGCCGACGCCGCCCACTTCGAGCAGGACGAAAGCAACCGCAAATTCTACGATCCCGCTTTCAAATCCTGCGCCAGC
>DASVWZ010000202.1:0-7212 GCA_036392935.1 Terriglobales bacterium
TGCATATACAGCTGAGGTCGCGACCTTACCGTTCCGCAGCCGTCGGCGTCTCAACCGCCAGCACAATCTTCGGATGGAACAGTGTTCCTGCTACTCTGCTGGCGATCGCAATCAGTTCCCTTGGTCCGTAAAACACCTTTACGCGAGGAGCAGGCGACAGGTCTAACAGGTTGACGGTGCGGCCGGCACGGATGCGTGAGGCCATCTCATCGGTCGCGGTCACCGCTGGAAATTCAGGCAGAATCTTTCGCGGATGGACGAATAGGTCTTCGGGGTCGCCATGCCGGGTCGCCGTCTCCAGTTCGTCCAAGGTTTGCGCATTAGAGATTCCGAACTCACCCACGGCGGTCCTGCGCAGCGACTTCAGGTGTGCCCCACAGCCCAAAGCCTGCCCCATATCGTGTGCAACGGATCGTATATAGGTTCCGGAAGTCACGCGGGCACGAACGGTCGCTTCGTGACCCTCGACCGCAACGACTGTAAACTCCTTAACTTCGACTTTCACCGGTTGCAATGCCACATCTTTCTTTTTGCGAGCTAACTTGTAAGCGGGCACGCCTTTGATTTTTTTTGCCGAAAATGGTGGTGGAAGTTGCTGGATCTCGCCGCGAAAGTGCTCCGCCAGAGCTTCTATGTCGCCGACTGTGAGTGAAATCTGTCGAGGCTCGCTGGTGGGTTCGCCTTCGGAGTCGTATGTATCCGTAGCAAAGCCGAAACGAATTACACCCTCATAAACCTTCTCACACGAGGTATAAAACTGCGCCAAGCGGGTCAGGTTGCCGACCAACAAAGGCAGTACGCCGGTCGCCAGCGGGTCGAGTGTTCCCAAATGCCCAACCGACCGTTCTTGCAGAATCCGGCGCACACGATTCACTACATCGTGCGAGGTCAACCCCGCGGGCTTGTCGATGATCAGGACACCATTCATTCGATTGATAATTTGCAATTTGGAAGATGGATGACACTCTGGACTAAGATCAAACTACCAATCTAAATGATTCCCATCCGCGATGACACCCCGCGCTACAGCACGCCTTACGTAACCTGGTTCATTATTACTCTGAACGTACTGGTGTTTCTGTTTGAGCTCTCGGTTGACGTGCAGGGTCCGCATGCCCTGAACAACTTCATCGGCGAGTTTGGGGTCGTGCCGCGGCACTGGTTGCGTCTGGCAAACGCACCGCATGTTTCCCTGCCCGGGCTTTTCATGCCGATCTTCACGTCCATGTTTCTGCACGGCAGCTGGTGGCACCTGATCGCCAATATGTGGTTCTTATGGATCTTCGGCGACAACGTTGAAGATTATCTCGGACATTTTGTCTATCTTCTCTTCTATTTGTTGACTGGCGTAGCCGCTGCCGCACTGTACATCCTGCTGGATGCCAGTTCGACTGTCCCAACCATTGGGGCCAGCGGGGCCATCGCAGGGGTGATGGGCGGATATTTTATGGTCTACCCCCGCTCTCGGGTTTTGACTTGGTTCCCGCCGATTTTTTTCTTTTATCTTCCGGCGTGGGTGATCCTTGGATATTGGTTTGTGTATCAATTCCTGAGTGGAACGGCAGTTTCAGCCGGCGGCCAACGAGATATGGGTGGAATTGCATTCTGGGCGCATGTGGGGGGCTTCGTCGCGGGGATGGTGATGATCAAGCTACTGCCACAACGTCAAAAGACAGGAAGATACGCGGCGTGGTAAGCCGTCGATCCGACGGCTGAGTCGACCACAACCCCCTATAATAAGAGTGTGACTCGAAGCAAAGTAAAGCAAGTAGCTGCGGCTGATTTTCCCGCCCGTTGGGGTAAATTTCGGATCTACGGCTTTCAGGGAACTTTTGATGGCCGAAGAGAAGAAGCGGTAGCGGTCGTCATGGGTGATGTTCATACTTCAGCGCCTTTGCTTCGAATTCATTCCCAGTGTCTTACAGGCGACGTCTTCGGTTCGCTACGTTGTGACTGCCGAGATCAACTGGAAATGGCGTTGGCCATGATTGCTGAGGAAGGTTCGGGCGTCCTGATTTATGAACAGCAGGAAGGTCGCGGGATTGGTTTGATGGCCAAGCTGCAAGCGTATCAACTGCAGGACGAAGGACTGGATACGGTTGAAGCCAACGAGCGGTTGGGCTTCAAGGCCGATCAGCGGGAATACGCCTTGCCCGCAGAGATTCTGAAGGCGCTGGGAATCAGCCGGGTGCGTCTCCTATCGAATAACCCGGATAAAGTTGCCGCTCTCGAGCGAGGCGGGATTCAGGTCACCGAACGGGTGCCGTGCGAGCCAAAGCCCAGCAGTTATGCCGAAGATTATCTGAAAACCAAGAAAGAGAAAATGGGTCACCTGCTGACCCCTCGCTAGCACTCAATTGCTGGCGGCCGCAAGCACTGCTCGTTTCGTAAAGACCCGAATCATCTCGCGCCGGTATTCGGGGGTCAAAGCCGATGTGGTGAGGGGCTTGGCAGTCTTGGCCGCAAGGTCGCCGACAGTTTCCGCCAGAGCTTCGTCGAGTTCCTTTCCGTTGAGCAGGTCAGCCGCGCGCGCCACAAGAACGGGCGCGGGGTTGACTCCCGTTAGCGCCACGCGCGCATCGGCAATGTGGCCATTCGATCGCTTGATTGCGACTGCAACTCCCGCGAGCGGGTAATCGATCGACCCGCGCACGCGAAGCTTGCGATAGACGCCACGATAGCCCGCTGATTCGGCTGGCACGAAAACTCGCGTCAGCAATTCGTTCGGTTGTAACTTGCGGTACTCATCGCCTTCGCCGGTATAAAAATCGCGCAGCGCGATTCGACGGGTTCCGGAAGGGCCTGCGATTTCGATTTCTGCATTCAGACAAAGCAGCGCGGGTGGCGTGTCAGCCGAAAATGCCGCCCAGCATTTCGTGCCACCGGGTGCGACGTGGCACAGGTCGCCGTCTTTCTTGATGCAGAACCCGCAGGATTTTCGCCACTGCAGCGATTGGTTGTACCAGAGGCATCGCGTGTCGAGGCAGATATTTCCGCCGATTGTTCCCATGTTGCGGATCACCGGGGAAGCCACGGTCGACGCGGCTTCGGTAAGAACAGGATAGCGCAGCTTCAGAAGCTCTGAGTGTTCGATTGAGCTTAGTGGAGTCAGTGCACCGATCGTGACTCCACCTCCCTGCTCATGAATGCCGTTGAGTTCTGGAATGTGGCGAATGTCGAGGACAAACTGTGGCTCGAAAAGCTTCTGGCGCATAGAAGGGATGAGGTCAGTTCCACCAGCCAAGATGCGGATGCGGTCGCCGTGCTTTGCTAGATACTTTGTCGCGTCAGCGAGCGTGTGCGGGCGCAGGAGTTTGAACTGCGGAAGGCTCAATCGTCGCCTCGCGCCTCTGCGGGCGTCTCTCGCCGCGATGGATCGAGTGGATGTCTCTCCGGGCCCTTGCCTTTGAACCACAGCGATCCACCATGTTCGCGGAAACTGGCCGGGGCAGTCGGGTCGATGCCTTCCGTCAAATTAATTTTCTTCTGCGCCCGCTTGGCGCGCAGCGCGGCCAGTACGCGCTCTGGGGTAAACGGGGATTCATGCAGCCGGACGCCAACGGCGTCATAAATTGCGTTGGCAATCGCAGGAATTGTCGCCGCTAGCGAACCTTCGCTGCATTCTTTGGCACCGAACGGCCCTTCGGGATCGACGCTCTCTACGATGATCGGCTCGATTTCCGGCGATTCAGCTGACGACGGGCTGCGATATTCGAGCATTCCGGGGTTCATTAACAAACCATCTTTCCAGACCATTTCTTCAGTCAGCGCCTGGCCCATGCCCATCCAGACTGAACCAATAATTTGGCCTTCGACCGAAACCGGGTTTAATGCCCGTCCGCAGTCGTGCGACGCCCAGACTTTGTGAACCGTGACCTCGCCAGTTTCCTCGTCGACGCTGACTTCGGCCACCTGCGCCGAATATGAGTACGCCGGTGAAGGGCCGACACCTGCGCCCTTGTGCTTCCCACCGCGCGCTTCTGGCGGAGGTGCATACGACCCCGTGCCCGACAGCGCCCCGTGAAAATCAATCGCGGCAACGACAGCTTCTTCGAAGGTCAGCGAATCTTTCGGGCCTTCGTCTTCTCGCTTCTGCTGCAACGATCCGCGCAGGATCTGCCCTTCGACTCGTCCAGAGACGGAAGCATCTTGTGTCGCGCGCACGGCTTCAGCATTGTTCCGCGAGATTCCCTCTTTCTTCACGATCTTGTCATCTCGGAAAATCAAGTCGTCTGCCTCGCAGCCCATCTTTTTTGCCGCGGCGGTCGCAACTTGCCTCTTTACATCCTGTGCGGCTCGAAGCGTGGCATTGCCGTTCATGAACGTTACGCGGCTCGAATAGGAACCAATGTCGATTGGCGTGAGATCAGTGTCGGCGGCGATGACCTTCACTCGGCTGAGCGAGCACCCCAGGGTTTCCGCTGCAATCTGTGCAACCATCGTGTCCGATCCCTGGCCGATGTCCGAAGCGCCGGTATAAACCACTACCCCGCCGTCGCGGTCGATTTTGATGTTCACTGTCGAGTGCGGCATGTCCGAGCGGATGATCGAATTTGCGGCACCGCTGACATAATGACTGCATGCGACTCCGAGCCCTCGATTCTTCGGCAGTTTGCCCTTGCGAGCTTTCCAGGCAGAGCGATTCACCACTTGGTCGATGCATTCTGGCAATCCGTAACTTTGCACGCGCAAACCGTTCACCGTGATGCATGGCGGTTTCAGCAAATTAACCCGTCGTACTTCAGCCGGGTCCATTCCGATTTTCAATGCCAGCTCATCGAGCTGTGATTCGAATGCAAAACGAACATTGACCGTCCCGTGTCCGCGCATGGCGCCGCAGACAGGTTTGTTGGTGAGCACGCGGTATCCGTCGTATTGAATGTTTGGGATATCGTAAAGCGCCCCCAGCAGCGCCCCGGAGTAAAGGATCGTCACCACGCCGTACGAGCAGTAACCGCCGCCGTCCTGTATGACTTTGGCCTTGACCGCGGTTATGTGGCCGTCTTTTTTGATACCGGTTTTGAGATCAACAATCGTCCGCGGCCGTCCACGGTGTGCCCAAAACACTTCTTCCCGCGTATACGTGATCTTCACCGGCGCTCGCGCTTTCCGTGCCGTAACCGCTGCAATAATCTCCAGCGGAATTACTTCGCTCTTCCCGCCAAATCCCCCGCCCACCAGCGGCTTGATCACCCGTATCTGCGACATCGGCATTTCCAGCACCAGCGACAGCTTGTGCTGCAGGTAATACGGCACCTGCGTCGATGATTGCACAATCAGCCGTCCCATGTTCCCCGTATACGGATCGATCTCAAACGCCGCCAGTGTGCAGTGCGGCTCCATCGCTGCGTGGGTCACTTCATTCGCGATAAACCGCGCTTCCATCACCTGGTCTGCTTCGGCAAATCCTTTTTCCGGATCGCCGAACACATGGTGATAATCTTTTTCCAGATTGTGCGGCTTGTTGTCGTGAATGAAGTTCGACTCCGCCTTCATCGAATCTTCCGGATCGAAATACGCCGGCAAAATCTCGTATTCCACATCAATCAGCTCCAGCGCCTTTTCCGCTGTCGCTTCATCCACCGCCGCTACACAGGCCACGTTGTCGCCGACATAGCGAACTTTGTCTGTCACGAGCGCATGCTCATCGTGACCAACTGGAAGAATACCGTATGGCGTCGGCGCATCTTTGCCGGTGGCAACAGCCACGACGCCCTCGAGCGCTTCGGCCAGACTGGTATCAATCCGCCTTACCCACGCATGCGGATGCGGTGAATGCAGGATCTTGCCGGTCAACATGCCCGGCATGCTGAGGTCGTCAGCGTACTTGCCTGCGCCGGTTGTCTTTCCTGCCGCATCAACCATTGCGATCGGTTTACCGATGATTGAAAAATCAGTGGCCATGGTCATTGAATCGCTGACAGCTTCTCTTCCTGAATTCCCTTCTGCTCCGCTTCAATTGCGGCACGGATCGCCTGATACATCTGAGTGTAGCCGGTGCAGCGGCACAGATTGCTGCTGAGCGCGCTGCGAATCTCGTTGTCGGTCGGGTTGGCGTTGTGAGCTAGCAGATGTTTCACCGTCATCATGAAGCCCGGAGTGCAATATCCACACTGCGAGCCGCCCCAATCGCCATAAGCCTTCTGAATCGCCGCCAGGCTCCCATGTTCGGTCACGCCTTCAACCGTCGTGATCTCCTGACCCTCGCAACTCGCCGCCAGCAGCGCACAGGAAAGCATCGGGGTTCCATCAACCAGTACGGTGCAGGCGCCGCAGGAAGAATCGTCACACCCGCGTTTTGAACCGGTCAGTTGCAGATCCTGGCGCAGAACATCGAGCAGCAGAGCGCTCGGCTCGATCGCCAGCTCATACCCGCGCCCGTTGACCTTCAGTTCAATGAGTTCTTTCTTCATGAGAGCTATCAGCTGTCAGCTTTCAGCCAGATCAACCCCGCATTTACTGAGAGCGGACAGCTGATGGCTGACAGCTAGTACAGCGGTATTTTCGGATCGACCGTTCGCGCCCACCCGTCGATCCCTCCACGCACCGATTGGGTTTTCGCAAACCCTTGCTGGCGCAGCCAGTTGGTTACTGTCAGTGAACGCACGCCGTGATGACAAAGGACCACGATGTGCGTCTCAGGATCAAGTTCCTGGTGCGCCCGCGTTGGAACGTCGCCCATGGGAATGTTGGTGCTGCCCTCGATCCTGGCTCTTTCCAATTCGACCGGTTCGCGCACATCGAGCAAAGTAAACTTTTCGCCACGCTTCAACATGGCGCTTACTTCACTGGCGCTGATTTCGAAATCCATCCCCACCCTCTATCTTAACGTAGATTCCGCGCAGACGGCGCGATTGGGCGAACCCATTTCTCACTTCCCTCTCCACATCGGCAGCCGCTTTTCAAGAAACGCCGCAATTCCTTCCTGCGCGTCTTCAGTTTTCATCAACTCGTCAAAGTATATTTTTTCTGCCCGCGCCAGCCCTTTATCGAAGTGAATCGAATCCCACGCATAAATTGCCTTTTTCGCCATCCTCAGCGCCGCCGGGCTCAGCTTCAGCAGATGATCGACCGCTTCCTGTACCGTGTGCTCCAGGTCCACCTCCGCCGCCACCCCGCTGGCCAGTCCAATCGCCGCCGCTTCTTTTCCCGTGATGCTGCGGCCGGTCAGAATTAAATCGGCCGCATGCTTTTGTCCCACCACCGCCGACA
>DASVWZ010000203.1:0-2006 GCA_036392935.1 Terriglobales bacterium
ACTGGTGCGGATTGGCAGTGTCTGTTTCCGCTTGCGGAGTTGAGCCTGTCTGGCCGGGTATGGTCGGAGTGGTCGAGGGCGTCTGCTGAGCCCACACGATCAGTCCCAAACTAAAGATACCGGCGGCTACGATAGAGAAGAGTCTATTCATTGTTCCGGCTGCCTCCAAACTGAATCTGGATTCGCGTTCGAACTGCATGCGCGTCTGCCGCGCGTTATGCTTCATGCTGTTTTCAAGCGCTATATTGGATGTTGGTTTCGGTAAATGTGCTGGTAGTTACCCATCTATCCGGGGGTTAGTTGGAGGAGTACCCCATGAAATTGGTTACCCGGATCTGGCAGAAACAAAGTTTAGGGCCGCAGCAAGTCAGCATCGGCTACTGGATTTACCCTAGCCCGAATTATTCGTGTAAGTGGAATTCGACATAGTTTTTGATCGGTGCGAGATTCGATTGCGACGAAGGCAGAATTTGGTTCGATCGCGTGACTGATTCAAAGGCAGTTAGCCCGATCGGAAGAAGAGTTTTGACGCGCTGCGAGACACCTCGACCGAGTGCGCGACAAGCTGTCTCTGGGATTGGAAAATGTGGGAGATCTATCCGCTCTGAGCTCCGAAATTCATGGCGATGCGAGCGAAGGCGGACTGAAACGGAAACGATGCCGGTAGGTGAACGAGAACGCGCCGCACCGAAACCATCACTCGTGCCCCGAGCTTGAGCAACCGCTCGCGTAACATGCTCACCTGGGCTCGGGCACAAGCGGTGCCGGCAGCACGCAAACGCAACTCTTGCATGAGAACGTAGGCGGCGGCCGTGAGCAGGACACGGAACTGGTTGGCCCAAAAGCGGGTACAACTGGTGCGATCGATCTCGAGATCGTGGAGCTCTTTGATACGATTTTCGATGTCGCCGCGTTGGCAGTACACGTGTTGGTAGATCCACTGCGGACTCTGTTGCATGTTGGTGATGACAAACCGGGGATTGTCCTTGGGATCTTTTCCCGGTGCTCGGACAACTTCCGCCTTGATCACCACCCGGCGTAGACAGCGCCACTTGCGCGCGGCGTAACGGACCTCGCCATAAATGTGTTCCGTTTTCCCGCTGCGGCGCGAGAGTTGGCGGGCCTGACGCACGCCCGGAGCGGCGATCCGCTTCAGCACCGCGTTTTTGGCCATGGCCACCACGTATTCCAGCTTCGGCTGAGAATCCAAAAAGTCCAGCACCCCAGGATGCGCAAACCCGCCATCCAGGCGCACCCGAATGATCACACCCGGAAAATAGGAGCGAATCATCTTCACCAGACGGCGCAGCAACCCCACCGCCCCCACCGCCGCGGTGGCGTTGCCCGGCCGTAACACGGCCGCGCACAGGTACTGTTCGGCTTCCTCATTGAAACTGACAAAGCCCAGCACCGGCAAATAGCACCAGGTGTCGTAATGTCCATTAAAAAACGAGAGTTGTTGCGCGCCGTGCGTCGGATCGTCGGTAGGGTCCAGATCGATGGTGACGCGATACGCCCGCCGCCTCAGTCGCTTCGCGTGCCGCCGGAGAACGCTCCCGGCCAACGCCTCACTTATCCGATACAGCTCCTTGATCCCCACCCCATTTTCGAAACGCGACAGCGTCGGTTGCGAGGCCAGGTCGCTGCCCTCGACCGGATCCCGATCCAGCAATAGCTTATGAATGGGATCGCTGGCCAAACGAGCTGAGTCGTTAGCGTCCGGGTAGCCGCAGGCAATCGAGAACACCCGCTGCGCCAGCAACTCCCGTAAGGAATGATCGACCTTGCCCGCTTGCCGTCCGTCCTGCAGACAGGCGGTGAGATCATCCAGCAGCCCCAAGCTACGATCGGCGGCCTTCAGCAGCAGAGCGCCGCCATCCGAGCTCCCCTCTCGCTGATCAAACTGAGCCACGATCGGCTTGTGAAAAATTTCTGCGAACATCAAACACTGTGTCGTGCTATCGTCAGACACGAAGAAGCCTCCGGTTGTGCTCCGAACAGCGATT
>DASVWZ010000204.1:0-14987 GCA_036392935.1 Terriglobales bacterium
ATACCATAGCCTCGGCTTCCAGATGTAGATTGCGACGCCGACAAGGGAAAACACGATGCCGATAACGTCGGCACGCACCAGGTAGAGCCAGAAACGGTATGCCGGCAGCGTCAGGATCAGAAGTCCGAATGCGACGCTGACGCGCCAGGAGCCGGTCAGTCGCCGCAGTATACAGCTCAAGAGGAAAGAGATCGCGAATGAGCAGATCACGATCAATCCTCTGGTAAGCGGGAACGAAATCGCATCGTGTGGCAGGACGCATGCCACCGCCGCATACGCCACCGGGCCATACATGTGCAGCACGATCGGAAACCGGTATGGATCAGGGTACAACGGCTGGGAGTGGCGAATCGTCATCGCTCCCTCCAACATCGCGCCCTCTCCGTAATCAATTTGAAACGGAGCCCTCACCAATTTGGCTGCTGAAAACAGAGTCAAGCCAGCTGCGACGATCACAGAAGCCAGTAGGAGCAGCTCTGCCTTGCTTGGGTCTGGAAGGTCTACTGGAGGCGCGTTGACCCTAAGCGCTGAACTAGGCGACACCGGCTAATCTCTCCTTATGCGCATCACGCAGATTGAAGCACAAGACATCTTAATACCGGCAGCCGCTTTTCATATCAAACGCAAGCCGCCTCAGAATGCGGGCTAACCGGCTGTGCGGCCTCACCCGCGCGAATAGCCGGCGCCACTCCGGCATCATCTCGTCTATAATCGCAAGACAATTCGGGAACCTGTGCGGATTCTTTTACTCAGCGACATTCACGCTAACCTGGAGGGTTTGGACGCCTGCCTTGCGGCTGCGCCGGCATACGACCGCGTGATCAATCTTGGGGATATTGTCGGATATGGAGCCAGTCCGAATGAGGTGGTTGAACGCTGTCGCCAGCTGGGGGGCCTGTTCGTTCGCGGCAATCACGACAAGGCAGTGAGCGGGCTTTCCGACCTGGAGGATTTCAACCCCATCGCCGCCGAAGCCGCGCTGTGGACGCGTCAAACTTTGACCCCTGAAAATCTGGAATGGCTACGCTCCCTGCCGCACGGTCCAGTGCAGACCGACGAAGTGCCAGATACGCAGTTTGTGCATGGATCGCCGATCGATGAAGACGAATATGTCGTCAGCCCGCGCGACGCGGTCGAATCCTTGTTGCAATCGCCCCTGACACTGACCCTTTTCGGCCACACGCATCTGCAAGGCAGTTTCACGCTGGACCCGGAGCAGATCGAAAGCCGCCATCCGGAATACAAAACCTTGGGGCAGAGCGAGGCGGTCGCGTTTCCTATGCACGATGGTTTGCGATACATGATCAATCCGGGATCCATCGGTCAACCCCGAGATGGCGACTGGCGCTCCGCATTCGCTTTGCTCGATACGGGCGCGAATCTAGTCACTTTTTGCCGCACGCCCTACGATCTGAAATCAGCGCAGGATCGCATTCTGGATGCCGGGCTGCCGAAACGCCTCGCTACACGGCTGGCCGCGGGGAAATAGGCGAAGAGTTCTATGAAAGTGAATCCAGCAAGTCGTATCCGGGCGAGTTGCTTGCTGAGCGCAATCGTTTTCTGTACATCGCCAACGCAGTCGCAAGTTTTGGCAGTTACTCGCCGGTATGTTCAGGCCGCAATTTCACCCGATGGTGCGCGCGTCGCGTGGGTGGAGCAGGGATTGAATTCTCATGGCGACCCTTCAGCGGGCACGTCAATCTACGAACGAGAGTTGGACAGCACTGACCAGCAGCCGCGCCGAATTGTACCCAACGGGCTGTCGACAGCTAATGCCGATAGCTTGGCTTGGTCGCCAGATAGCCGCCATTTGGCCTTTCTATCCGATGCGACAGGGCGGCCACAGCTTTATGTGGCGGATCTCGACGGTGGAAAGAACCACAAGGTGACCGATCTCACCGGATCTTTTGCACAGCCAGCCTGGTCTCCGGATGGCAAGTCAATCGCCTTTCTTTTCACTGAAGGCGCTGCAGGAACTGCCGGACCTTTGCTGCCAATGAACGCGGAAACCGGGGTCATCGACTCCAAAATCTTCGAACAGCGATTGACGATTGTAGACCTGGCCAGCGGGAGCATTAGACAAGCGTCTCCGCCTGATATGTATGTTTACGAATTCGATTGGTCGCCCGACGGCAAGAATTTTGCCCTGACCGCAGCCCATGGCGCCGGTGATGACAACTGGTACGTGGCGCGTTTGTACCGGTTGAATATCGAAGATGGGAAGCTGACCGAGTTGTACAAGCCTCCGCTGCAGATCGCCGTGCCTCGCTGGTCCCCCGATGGCCGGAACGTCGCAATCATCGGCGGTTTGATGAGCGATGAAGGATTCACCGGTGGCGATATTTTTGTCGTACCGGCAAAAGGCGGCGCTGTGCGCAATGTTACGCCGAATATTCCATCGTCGCCGGCTGCCATTTATTGGACCAGTGCCGATACGATCGTTTTCGTACAGCAGATCGACGGCCAGTATGGAGCCGCATCGCTCAACATCACCAATGGCAAAGTTGACCGGCTATGGACGGCAGCGGAAGGCATCTCGACTGCGAGCATGGGAACGCCCGATATTTCGCTTTCAACGAATGGGAAGGTCTCCGGAGTAATTCGCGATTCTTCGTTGCATCCGCCTGAGATTTGGGCCGGCCCAATTGGTGAATGGAAACAGGTAACACACGCCAATGATGCTGCCCATCCGGCATGGGGAGAAATGAAGAGTCTGCATTGGACGAACGCTGGCACCCGAGTGCAGGGCTGGTTAATGTATCCCGTAGGGTACGATCCGCAAAGGCGCTACCCCATGGTGGTTTGGGTTCACGGAGGGCCGGCCGGAACCTCCCATATCAACTGGGCAGAAGTATTCATGAACACTTATGAGCTTTCGACCAAGGGATATTTTGTCTTCTATCCAAATCCGCGCGGCAGTTTCGGCCAGGGCGAGAAATTTACTAAAGCTAACGTGAAGGATTTTGGCGGTGGCGACTTCCGCGACATCCTAGCCGGAGTCGACGAGATCGTGAAAAGCCTGCCGGTAGACAACGATCGAATCGGCATTTCGGGGTGGAGCTACGGCGGATACATGACCATGTGGGCCGTGACTCAGACCAATCGTTTTCAGGCAGCCGTTGCCGGTGCCGGACTGGCGGACTGGGAAAGTTATTACGGTGAAAACGACATCGACCAATGGATGATTCCTTACTTCGGCGCGTCGGTTTATAACGATCCTGGGGTTTACGCCAAGAGCGATCCCATGAAGTTCATTAAAAACGTCAAGACTCCGACTCTGGTTTTGGTCGGCGAGCGCGATGGTGAGTGCCCTGCACCGCAATCTCGGGAGTTCTGGCACGCGCTGAAAACATTCGGAGTTGAAACAGAATTGGTCATTTATGCCGGGGAGGGTCATGTATTCCTGAATCCCGACAATCGCCGTGATGCCATGGATCGGCTGATCGCTTGGTTTGATCGGCACTTGAAACCGAAGAACTGAAATTTATGTCTTTTACGTCCAAGTCTTCCCCGAAGCGTACGCTTCAAGACCGGAGTTTGTTCGATGATCATGCGCCCAACCAGCCTGCGCAGTATCTACTGGCTCACAGCGACGGTGGCGCGCGGGGCAACCCTGGGCCCGCCGGCTATGGCGTGGTGATTCAAAATGAAAAAGGCGAGAAGGTCGCCGCGTTGAGCCAGTATCTTGGCCATCAGACAAACAACTTTGCTGAATATCAGGGATTGATCGCTGCGCTCGAATACGCCGTAGCGAATGGACCGAAGGCGCTAAGACTTATCAGCGATTCAGAATTGCTGGTACGCCAGATCAAAGGCATCTACAAGGTGAAGAATGCTACGCTTCAGGACCTGCATGCGCGCGCGAAACAACTGATCGCCCAACTCGACTGGTTTTCGATTGGTCACGCGCTTCGCGAACATAATCAAGAAGCCGACCGACTGGCAAATGCCGCCATGGATAAAGGCATGGGCCGCGCATCGCGCTGACGCGTCTACGGAACGCTTTCGCTGGCTTCCCCCGAGGGGGCACTCTCATTTCCGCGCAGATCAACCGCAGTGACCATGTAAGTATAGATGTGTCCCGAAGCGACATGGTTATCGCGAAATGCCGGCGGCTTTACCAATGTTTCATTGATCTTTACCGGAGAACCACCTGCTTCGTGCCGGTAAACGTTATACCCAGCCAAGTCGGCATCGGTAACTGGAGCCCAGACCAAGTCGATGAAAGGCTGTTGCCCTGCGCCCGAAAATACCGCCTGCAACCCCGACGGCACAGCCGGCGGAAATACATCATGCGTGACAACTTGCACGATTGCCGAGTCGTCACCATCAAACTGGCTTGCCGGTGTCCCCGGCAATTCGATCTTTGTAACCACGGTGACGCGGTAGTCGTACTTCATTTCCCACTCGAACGTTTGATCTACTAGCTGGCACTCGCCTGTCGTGCCGTACGGGATCTCTCCCACAATAAAGTCCGGCGTCTTACCTTGCTCGCGCCGGTAGACGCGATAAGTGCGCGTCACTCCACTTGGTTCGGTCGCATAGGACACCCCGGTCCAACTCAATGTCACACCGTTTGAGCCCAGCCTGGCTTGAAAATCCGACGGCGGGAGAGTCGAAGTATAGGCTGAGACGGAGACAATATTCGACAAGCCAGCGCTGCGCCGGTTTGCGTTCATCGCAGAAACAGAATAAAAGAGTCGTCCCTCGGGATTGCCACTCAGCACGATAGCTCCAAGCGGATCTGTGTAGGTAGCTTGTGCTTTCGCCTGATCCGCAGATTGTGAAGTATTCGGCGCAACCGCAGGCATGGCCGCAACCTGGCCAACTGCCACCCCGCACTCCTTCATGGCTAAATCGACGCTGCGGCAAATGTCGGTCGGGCCGGGATGTTTGACTACCAGGCTATCGGTGGATTCAGTCGGAACCGTCCATGCCAGATAAACACGGTCGCCTTTGCGCGCAATCCGCAGATCGGTTGGAGGCTGTGGTAGATCGAGCGAGGGCGGATGTGGATACCCCGCGCTGCCGCATCCCGTGAGAATAAGCGCGACTCCGTAGCATGACAGCCGTAGAAATGGTCTCATCGCGGCGGAAATCCAGCGTACCATGCCCGGCTGATCACGGCTGTGTTAAAGGATGTACCGCGACAAGTCCTGGTCCTTCACAATGTCCGCCAGCGCCTGTCTGACGTAGCTGGCGTCGACCTTGAAGTTCTCGCCTTTCTTCTCGGGCGCATTGAAGCTGATTTCGTCGAGCACTCGCTCCATGATGGTGTGCAGACGCCGTGCGCCAATATTCTCTGTGCCTTCATTGACACGGAAAGCGAAGCGCGCGATTTCTTCCAGCGCGTCCCGCGTGAATTCGAGCTTCACACCTTCGGTTTCGAGCAGTGCCGTGTACTGTTTGGTCAACGACGACTTCGGCTCGGTCAAAATGCGGATGAAGTCATCCATGGTCAGAGACTGCAATTCCACGCGGATCGGAAAACGCCCCTGCAATTCCGGAATCAGATCGCTTGGCTTCGATACATGGAAAGCGCCGGCGGCAATAAACAGAATGTGGTCCGTGCGCACCATTCCGTAGCGGGTGTTGACCGTTGTTCCCTCCACGATCGGCAGAATGTCTCGCTGCACGCCTTCACGCGAAACATCCGGGCCATGGCCGCCTTCGCGGCCGGCAATTTTGTCGATTTCATCCAGAAAAATGATGCCCGAGTCTTCCACCCGGTCAGTCGCGATCCGCGTCACCTGGTCCATATCGATGAGCCGCTGCTCTTCTTCCTGAATCAGGTACTCAAAGGCCTCGTTGACCTTCATCTTCCGTTTCTTCGTACGCTGCCCAAAGATGTTCGGCAACATGTCCTTGATGTTGACGTCCATTTCCTCCACACCCTGATTGGAAATGATCTCGAATGACGGAAAATTTCGTTCTCGCACATCAATTTCGACCATGCGTTCGTCCAGTTTGCCTTCGCGCAATTGCTGGCGCAGCTTTTCACGTGTGCGGCTTTGCGAATCGCCAGAAGATGTCATCCCCTCTAGCACAAATCCCGCCTGTCCTGGCTCTGGTCGCTGCGCCGGCGCGGGCGGCAGCAGAATATCGAGCAGGCGTTCTTCCGCATTCAGTTCGGCTTTATCCGAGACGTCCTCAAGTTTTTCCTCGCGCACCATCTCGATAGCGATCTCGACCAGATCGCGGATCATCGATTCCACATCGCGCCCAACATAACCGACTTCTGTGAACTTCGACGCTTCCACCTTCAGAAACGGCGAGTTCGCCAGCTTGGCCAGCCGCCTGGCAATTTCGGTCTTGCCAACGCCAGTCGGGCCAATCATGATGATGTTCTTGGGGATGATTTCTTCGGCGAGTTCCGCGCTTAGCTTTTGCCGCCGCATGCGATTACGTAATGCAATGGCGACGGCACGTTTAGCGTCCTTTTGGCCCACCACATGCTTGTCAAGTTCAGCAACAATTTCACGCGGCGTCAGTTCATCCAGCGCCAACTGCTCATCTTCAACGGTTCCCGGTAGATAAATGGCCATAAACTACAACTCTTCAATTGTGATTTTGTCGTTCGTATAAATGCACATTTTGCCGGCAATCTTCATCGCTTCTTCTGCGATCTGCCGCGCCGGAAGTTGAGTATGTTCCAATAAAGTCTGCGCCGCCGCCTGGGCATAAGGGCCGCCGCTGCCGATGGCGGCAATCCCCCCATCCGGCTCGATCACGTCGCCCTGACCGCTGAGCAGGAAGGTCTGCTCCTTGTCAGAAACCAGCAGCAATGCCTCCAGATGCCGAAGAAACTTATCGGTCCGCCAATCCTTCGCCAGTTCCACGGCTGCCCGCCCCAGATTTCCGTGAAACTGGTCGAGCTTCGATTCGAAGCGGCTGAACAATGAGAACGCATCGGCGGTGGACCCCGCGAAGCCCGCCAGAATCTTGTCCTGATACAGGCGACGGATCTTCTTTGCCGAATGCTTGATCACTGACTCGCCCAGCGTCACCTGGCCGTCGCCAGCCATTACGACCTTGCCATCGCGGCGCACACACAGCACCGTCGTCGAGCGAATCAGACGCTTTTTTCTGTCAGAGAGCAATTTTTTATTATAGCAGTGGATGGATGAGCGCCTGAGGCTAGCACCGAAGAATCACATCAGCGCAACGTCGGCAATTCGCAAGGCATCGCGGCTGGCGCGCACTTCATGGGTACGAATGATCTGCGCGCCCTTCAGCACCAGTGTGGTTTCCGCCGCCAGCGTGCCCAGCAAACGCGCGTTGACTGGTGCATCCTTCCCGTTTCGCGCGACCGCTCGTCCAATAAACGATTTGCGCGAAACTCCCGCCAACAGTGGGTAGCGCAGCTCGTGTAACTCCTGAAAACGCTGCAGCAGCGGATAATTCTGCTCGAAGTTTTTACCGAACCCGAAGCCGGGATCGAGTACCATACGCTCGCGCTTGATTCCCGCAACCGTTGCGGCGTCCGCCCACTCGCGCAACTCCCGCTTCACCAGCAGGAACATGTCCGCTACCGGCGGCAGCGCTCGCCATTCCTCTGGCCGCCCTCGCATGTGCATCATCACCGCCCCGCACTTGAGCGTTGCGATAGCTTTTTTCATCTGAGGGTCCCAACGGAAACCACTGACATCGTTCACAATTTCTGCGCCCGCTTCTACTGCTGCCCCCGCCACACAAGCGCGATACGTGTCAACCGAGATAAAACACTCGGGCGCCTTTTGCTTCAGCGTGCGAATCACAGGAATGACTCTCTGCAGTTCTTCAGCTTCGGAAACCGGCTTTCTCCCTAGGATGTGAGCCTCTTCTTGGTCGATGGCACCTGGATCAACTTTGGCCGTTGTCATCGCGCCCGGCCGCGTCGACTCTCCGCCCACGTCGATGATGTCGGCGCCTTCGTGGATCATCTGTAGGGCAAACTCGACAGCGTCGTCCGCATGAAAATGAACCCCTCCGTCAGAGAACGAGTCAGGGGTGACGTTGAGGACACCCATGATCATCGTGCGCTTGCCCAACAACAGCGATCGCGCGCCGAGGTTCCACTCGAAAACTGGACGCATGTAGGAATTCTAAGCCGTCCACTCTTTACCCGAATAGCGCGGCAAAGAAATTCCTCACTCTGCCGAAGAAATGTTGGCGCGGTGGAGGAAGTGGTTCTGGCAATGCGGCCGTTTGTGACAAAGCTGGCCGGGACTGAACCGGCAGCATCGCCACCTGTTGCGCCGGCACTGGCAGAGGGACCGCTGGTGCTGCCGGTGCGGCCGGAGGTGGATCTCCGGCGCGGAAAACGAACGGCGCTTCGACTTCTACATGAATGTCGTTCGGCTTCGATGGCGGCAACGGCGCAGTGACTGGCCCCGTGGCCAACCGTGCAGGGGTTGAGCTCAAAGAAGTCGCATCGGGAGCAGTCTGCGCAGTTGACCCAAGGTCGATCGCACTCGGCATCGGATGTTGGCTCACCGCCGGGGCTGTCGACGCCCGCATCACAGGGGTGGCTGGCGGCGGGCAACCACAACTGACGGGGATTTGGCCACTCGCGTTGACCAACCGACCCGAATGAAAAACTATCTGCTCGCTCGGTTTCACCTGATAGGTTCCATCGCCGAGAAGTTCTGACACAATCACCGAAGAAGAATTCCCCGGCAGTGCGCGCACGCACGTATCTCCCTTGGAGTCTGCGCTGATGGCGTAATCAAAGTCGCCCGGTCCTGGCATCTGTATGCGGAAGTCCGGAGTCAGAATCGAGTCGGCTGCTGTATCGAGAGCGTAGTGCGTCTCAAAGGCGCCAGTGCTCATGCCGAACATCAACGCCCGTCCATTTTGCGACGAGGTCACCGATAGCGTCGTGCCCGGACAAACCCGCACTTCACCTCCGCGTCCGAGTCGAAGAACGGCAGTGTCCGATCCTGCGGTCACCGAAGAACCAGGTGCGATTCGGCTCCCGGCAAGCACCAGAGCTCCGTTCGAACCGTTATTGACGGGGACGGCCAAAGGCTGCGCTCCCGGCGTCAACGCGGGCACGGAAGGAATCGCATCTGCACTCGCGACCGCTGCGTGGGTATGCACCATCAATCGGTTCCCGGAGGTATCCCAGGTGAAATTCATTTGCTTTGCCAGATCAAGAACGATGCGCGAAACGGGCGGCGCGTTCTGAAACTGACTGACCCGCACCCCGTTGATCTGGTCGCTGCGGAAATCAACTCGTTTGCCGATGCCGGACAGAACCGAATTCGGCAGATCGATCACCAGCCGTTCCGGGTTTTGAATTTTGCTGATTGAAGGCGAGATGGGCTGGCTGGCAAGAATCTCAACCGTTGCGCCATCGCTCTCGGGGATCACCTTTACCGATCGCACAACTGCCGCGCTGTGCGCCGGTGGCTGAGGTGCCGTTTGCGTCCACGCGCACACCACGGCTACACATGTCAGCAGAAACACTGCGGAAGCGCCGCTGCGCGAGAAAAACATGCCCAGGAAGTCCCTAAGCCCAACCATATCACCGCGCATTGAACGCAGAGAAGGCTTAATTGGGTACTGAAGTAATCAGCGGCTAGGGTTCGGAGAGAAATTCGTATTCGTCGATCACAGCCGCGACAGCGACTTTCCCATCTTTCGCGCCCTGCTCCACGCGGAGCACCTTGCCTTTGCAGCGTACGCGAATGCTCTCGGTCAGCGTGATCTCGGGCGGAAGCGTCAGCGTGAATTCAATGGCCGCGCCCGGCTCGATCTCCGAATCCAGATAGAAACAAATCCCTCGCGCGCTCACGTCGCGAGTTTGCGCGGTCTTTTCCTGGCTGCCGTTCTCGGCATAATTCACTGTAACCGGCAGATGCAAGGCAAAACGTCGAGTGGAACGCTTCTCCTGCTGAGTCTCGGCCATTAATACCTCCGCTGACCCTGTAGCATGTACTGCGGGGAGAGTCGTGTCAAGCAGCGTTTTTGCGGTAATCTGAGAGCGGTGCCGTCGTGGTCTTCGTCCTCGACAACTACGATTCCTTCACATACAACCTCGTCCAATACATTGGCGAAACTGGCGCTAAGGTCGTCGTCCGCCGCAACGATCAGGTTACAGCGCAGCAGGTCAAAGCGATGCGTCCCGACCGCGTGGTCGTTTCTCCCGGCCCGTGCACGCCCCGCGATGCCGGCATCAGCATCGCGCTCATTCGCGAACTCGCCGGAAAGATACCGCTCCTCGGCGTCTGCCTCGGCCATCAGGCCATTGGCGAGGCCTTCGGCGGAAAAGTCATTCGCGCCCCGCACCTAATGCATGGCAAGACGAGTCCGGTCACTCACGACGGCAAGACTATCTTTGCCGGCCTAGCCAGGCCCATAAGGGCCACGCGTTATCACTCGTTAATGGTCGAAGAGAAGACGCTGCCCGCCGATCTCGAAGTCAGCGCTTGGACAACAGAGCCCGACGGGTCTCGCACCGTCATGGGCCTCCGCCACATGCAATGGCCTATCGAAGGTGTGCAGTTCCATCCCGAAAGCGTACTAACCGACCAAGGGAAAAAGTTGATTAAGAACTTTCTGGCGATTTGACCCGATTCAGCTACCAGCCGCCCGCGCCTTTTCGACCGCTCGCAAAACGGCTTGCGCTTTATTCACGCACTCTTGAAACTCGCGTTCCGGAACCGAATCCGCCACAATCCCTGCTCCCGCCTGTAAATACGCCTTCTTGCCCTTCATCACCAGCGTCCGGATGGCAATGCACGAGTCCAGATTCCCGGCAAAATCCGCATATAGCACTGATCCTCCGTACACGCCGCGCCTCGTTGGTTCCATCTCTTCGATGATTTGCATTGCCCGCACTTTCGGCGCACCTGTTAACGTCCCGGCCGGAAAGCATGCTGCGAACCCATCCAGCGCATCCAGTCCCTCGCGCAGGCGGCCTTCAAGTGCCGAAACAATATGCATCACGTGCGAGTACCGTTCCACAAACATCAGGTCACGCACTTTGACCGCTCCGTACTCGCTCACTCGCCCCAGATCATTTCTGCCCAGGTCGACCAGCATCACGTGTTCTGCCCGCTCTTTTTCATCTGCCAGCATTTCCGCCGCCAGCCTCTGATCCTCCGCCGCATCCTGACCTCGCGGCCTCGTCCCCGCAATCGGCCTGTAATCCAGGTGCCGCCCCTTCACCCGCACCAGCATCTCCGGAGACGAGCCCAGAACATGCACATCCCCCATCCGCAGGTAGTACAAATACGGCGACGGATTCACCGTCCGCAATGAACGATAAATATCAAACGGTGCAACCTGTGGCGTGAAATCGAACCGCTGCGAAAGCACAACTTGAAACACATCCCCCGCGGCAATGTACTCTTTGCAGTGCTCGACCGACTTCAGAAATGTTTTCTTTGCCGTTCCGGATCGGATCGCCATCTTGCCCGCAACCCGATTCCCGTGCTTCCAATGCCGTGACTGCAAGCCGGCCGCCAGCCTACTTTCAAGTTTCCTGATATCGGCAACTGCACGGTCGTACGCCTTTCTGGGACTCTCGCGCGATACGTCGGCCATCGCAATAATGTCGATCTGCCGCCGCACATGGTCAAAAACCAGCAGCCGGTCGAAAAACATCATCTGGCAATCCGGGAGGTTCAGGTCGTTCTCGGCGTGCTCGCCAATGTTCTCCATTTGCCGCACCAGATCGTATGAGCAATAACCAACCGCTCCAGCCGTGAAAGGCGGCAAATCCGGAAGCTCGGCCGGGCGATGCCCGCGCAGCAACTCCTTCAGAACCTCAAGCACGTTCCCACAGCGTTTTTCCTGCTTCCGCCCGCGCCGGAGACTGATATCTTCTCCTCTGGCGCTTACCTGCAGATAAGGCCGCGCCCCCAGGAATGTGTAGCGCCCGATCTGCTCGCCCCGCTCCACCGATTCCAGTAGAAAAGCATCGGGCTCATCCGCCGCGACTGACAGAAACGCCGAAACCGGTGTCAGCAGGTCGGCCGCTACCGGCTTCACCACCGGAACCAGGTTGAAATCCCGCGCCAGGCGCGCAAACTCCCGATAATTGGGCCGCAACATGCTTACCACTCTCGTGCCGCATTATAGAAGACCGGCCCCGCGCCGACCCCGTAACCCTCCCTGCACGCGCCGAAGTCTGCGCTCGACCGTGACCTTCCGCCTGCTTGCCCATTACTTCGGTAAGAGGCAAGTAATTTCTAGCTAAGTACAATCAATAGAGAGTGAAGCAAATGCGCAGTCATCCGCGCCGGTGAGGCTATGCAGATAAAGTTCTGGGGAGTTCGTGGCTCAACGCCCGCACCCCAGCCTGAAAACATGCGTTATGGAGGCAACACCTCCTGCGTCGAGGTACGCGTCGGGGATTCGATCTACATCTTCGACTGCGGTACCGGCTTCCGTTGTCTCGGCCAGTCGCTGAGCAGCGAATTCAAAGAACGCCCGGTCTCGGCTCACATTTTTGTCTCGCATTTCCACTGGGACCACATTCAAGGTTTGCCGTTTTTTACCCCGTTGTACGACAACCCCAATAGTGAATTTTCTTTTCACGGCTCCAGCCGCGTTCGCACCCTGAAGAGCGCACTCGAAGATCAGATGAATGCACCGTTCTTTCCCGTCGGCTTGACGCAGATGCAGGCGCAGCAGAATTTCTACGATCTCGATCAAGGGACAGTCCAACTCGAGAGCGCCACCCTAAAATCCATGTGGCTCAACCATCCCCAGGGATGCATGGGCTTCCGACTCGAGAGCAAGGAAGGTGTGCTCGTCTACGCCACCGACAACGAGCCCGGCGACCCGCTCTTCGATATCAACGTCCGCAAACTTGCCGAAGGCGCCGACGTCCTCATTTACGACGCCCAGTACCTGCCCGAAGAATACGCCGCCAAGCGCCGCGGCTGGGGACACAGCCACTGGCGCGAAGCCGTCAACGTGGTTATGGAAAGCGGTGCCAAAGAATTAGTTCTCTTCCACCACGATCCCGCTCACGACGATGACTGCATCGACAAGATCGTCAAAGACGCTCGCAACTATTACCCCAAAGTCCGCGCCGCGTCTGAGGGCATGAAGATGGAGTTGCCGCTTCGCCGGGCTGCCGCCCGCTAAACCCAATCTCTTGGCAGCTGTTCCCGCACTCCTGCTAAATTACAATTAAGCAAGTTTGCAACCGCAAGTTGTGCGCATTTTGAAGGGGGGATTGAGTGACGCAGTGGATGGGTTTATGGCCGCACATGTCGATGATCTCCGTCGTCGATATCCTGCTTGCTGCCGCCATCATCTACCAGCTCTTCGCCTTGATCAAAGGCACTCGCGCCTCGCTGATGCTGCTTGGCGTGCTCGCCCTCGCCGTTGCATTCTATCTTTCCCGGTTGAGCGATTTGGCGACCGTAAACTGGTTGATCAGCACCTTGCTGCCTTATGCAGCATTCGCGCTCATCGTAGTCTTTGCGCCTGAGATTCGTCAGGTTCTCGCTCGCCTCGGCCGCAAGGTTGCCATCACTCGCGGCGCATCCACTGCCGAAGCCTACGACGACATCGTGCTGGCCGCCAATCTCTTCAGCCAGAACCAGACCGGCGCGCTCATCGTCATCGAGCGCGAAATCGGTCTGCGCACCTACATCGAGAGCGGCGTTTTGCTCGACGCGCAAATCTCTTACGACCTTCTCGCCACAATTTTTCGGCCCAGCGCCCCCTTGCACGACGGAGCAGCCATTGTGCAGCGCGATCGCATCGCCGCCGCCGCATGCTTCCTGCCACTGTCGATGAATCCGGTTTTGTCGACGCAGCTCGGCACCCGTCACCGCGCCGGCATCGGCGTCACTGAAGAAACCGACGCCATCGCCGTCATCGTTTCTGAGGAGACCGGCAGCATCAGTCTTGCCGTCGGTGGCGCCATTGAACGCGACTTGACCGTCGACCACTTACGTGATCGGCTCGGAGCCCTCCTCGGCCGTTACGTTCCTTCATCCACCTTGCCTACGCCAATCTCGAACAGTGACGCCATCATCGACGACGGGGCTGAAACCGCTCGTACCCGCTCTGCCGACGCCGGATCCTCCCGAGGAGTCAGCTGACCCATGGGCGACCTCTTCCGCCGCTTCATTCTCCAAAACCTCGGCCTGAAATTTCTGTCGTTGGCCCTGGCCATCGGCCTGTGGTTTGGTGTGGTGCGCGAACCCATTGCGGAAATTGCCGT
This sequence comes from Terriglobales bacterium, assembly GCA_036392935.1. Lineage (GTDB taxonomy): Bacteria > Acidobacteriota > Terriglobia > Terriglobales > Acidobacteriaceae > DASVWZ01. Next base: position 14,174 of record DASVWZ010000204.1, read on the forward strand.
AGACGTGCCCATTGAATTTCGCAATATCCCCGCAAACCTTGAAATCAGCTCCGAAGTCGTTCCTCGCGCGCAAATCCGCGTACGCGGTCCGCAGCAAGTCATCCGCCATCTGCAGTCGGCCGACATTTACGCCGATATCGATCTCAACGGCGTCAAGGCCGGCGAACGAACCTACGACCTGACCTCTACTGAAGTTCATAAACCCTCCGGCGTGGAAGTCGTGCAGGTAATTCCCAGCCAGTTTCATATCGCATTTGACTTGCGCGAAACCCGCGAGGTTCCCATCCATCCGCGTATCATCGGCACCTTCGCCGAGGGGTACAACATCGGCAACGTGAAGGTCGACCCTCCCATGCTCAGAATCGTCGGCCCGAAAAAACAAATCGACCAGGTCGACGCCGCCATCACCGATCCCATCGACGTCAGCGGCGCCATGAATCAGCTTTCCTTCGTTCGCCATGCCTACGTCTCTGACCCGCTGGTTCAGGCTGTGAACCCCAACCCGGTGCGCATTACCGTTATCATGGAACGGACTGGTTCCGACCATGGTCAGCAAAGCTCAAACTGAAATGGCGACGACCACCCGCCAACTCTTCGGGACCGATGGCATACGTGGCATCGCCGGTGAGTTTCCATTGACGCCTGAAAGCGCCTTCATCATCGGTCGTGCCCTGGGCCATGATCTGGTGGGTGAGCGCAGCCAGCCCTGCGTCGTCATCGGTCAGGACACTCGTGAGTCCAGCTCCTGGATCGCCGACCGCGTCACCTCCGGCTTGATCTCAAGCGGTTGTGAGGTTCACAGCGCCGGAGTCAT
>DASVWZ010000205.1:0-36955 GCA_036392935.1 Terriglobales bacterium
GCCGGAATCGGTGGTGCGTCCGGGCAGGGAAGCGCTGGAACAGGCGATGGAAGAGCTGCGGTAGAGTCGTCAGTCGTCAGTCGTCAGTCGTCAGTCGTCAGTCGTCAGTCGTCAGTCGTCAGTTTAATACCCCTTCGTTCGGGTTCGGCAATTCGATGTAATTCTTGTAAATCGTATCCCTCGCCGCTAAAGCGGTTCGGAACGACAACTAATAATGGCATGCTTACGGCACGGCTAACCGTGCCCCCCACGTGGTCCGTGGAAAACACAAGGTCCCCTTTCGGTCGCTTCCCCGCTACGCTTCCTCGCTTTCTCATACTCTGGGCAGGCTCTCCGCTCGCTCGCTGGCGCTACGCTTCGGACGGGATGACACTGGTGAGGAATGAGTAGAGTACGCCACTAATCCGCCGGAGCAGCGGAACGGCCACCCAGGGTTCGCGTGGCTCCACGGATTTTTTCGGTCTTAATGCTGTCGTTTTGTTTACTACTTGGTTACACTACCCCCCCTCCCCCCTATCCCTGGAATCAACAACTTACAAGCGGCGATGAGGCTAAAATCTAGATAACATTGGGGATATTGTAAAATCTAGAAAACAAACGAGTTAACTTTTGCTCTCTTTAGAATCAATGGTTTACGCCGGCCATTCGGCCGTAAAATCTTCAAAACAAATAATTTAGGTTGTTTTTACCGGTGCGCAGCCGGGGAAATTCTTGAATTTACCCTATATATTCAGAATATCAAATTGGAGGGGGTAAATAAGACACGATTGGTAGTTTTATATTTCTAGTGGAATGAGTGGGTTAGGGGAATTTCGGGGTTTTTGGGGGCTTGACAAGAAATCGGGGGATTGGGGGATCGGGGGATTGACGGATCGGGGGATCGGGGGATCGGGAGATCGGGTGATTGAGTGATCGGGAGATCGGGGGATTGAGCGATTGAACGGCAAAACCGGCCACGGATTGGCGCGGATTTAACCGGCTGGGGCCGTCGTACGGTGTCGGTCTGGTGGCGCGCGGGGACGCAGGGGCAGTTGGTTCTGAGTGTAATCGGGATTCTTCGTCAGCTGAGGATGTAGAATTCCGCCATGCATGAGGTTGTCCAGCACCTCGTCCTATTGGTGGCTGGCATTGGGTTCTGTGCGATTGGCTGGTTCATGGCACACAACTCAGGCCGCGTCTATCGATTTTTTACTTTGGGTGGAACAGGATTGGGTGAGGTATTCGCAATTCGCTTTCTCAAAGTCGTCGGATGGTGCTTCACTGTGGCTTTTGCGGCGGGCGCAGTCATGCAGCTGGTGCTTATTCTCCTGGCGCTGCTCCGATAGGCTTCCCGGACAATCTGGAAGGACAATGAGTGTAATCGCGATTTAACAACAGTTACGAGATGTTTCGAGGCAAAAGCTCACTCGAGTCGAGCACAAGAATTGCTTCTTCCGCATAACTTTCCAAGTCGTCGGTTACCCAACTCTCATCGGGCCGCAACGTATGAAAGCGCACCGTCCAGTCATTGCCATTCTTACCGATGATGAAACGAAGGATGCGGTTTCGAGCAGCCCGACGCGCCTCAGAACTTATGCGCTTGCAGAATGCGACAGCGTGCCGCAATGCCGCGATTGAGTCCCCTTTTTTCTCCTTGAAGTGGGCGTGGTTCACGAAGCACTCGTAGCCGGTTTTGTCCGTCAGTGCTTCACGCACGCTGTCCAGAGTCGGCAGCCAACCGGCCTTTGCTAGCAATAGACAGTCGCCGTTGACACTGAGGCCACCGCGCATGATTTCGTTTAATTCATCTGGGATCGGGCCATCCCAATGTAGTGGCGTACCATCACCGACGAACTGCCGCATTGCCCGATTCGCTCGCATTCAGGCGAGCATTATATGCAAAACTTGGGCATGATTGCTGCAATCAGGCGTTATCGCAAGCATGCGTTGTTTCTTCGCCTTTCCTGCGTCGATGGGCTGAATCGGGGCGTGCGCCGGCTATGGGCTTGGGCATGGTCGCGCGGCCGGGATGGATGGGGCGTGACCGGGCGACGAGCGCCGGAATCGCAGGGGGCAGAAACGCCGAGGACCAAAGCCCCGTCTGGCAGGCAGCGCAACGATATCTTTAATCTTTATCTTTGAATGTTGGCCGGGCTGATGATCGACTCTGACCAGGGCCCGAGTTGTAGCAGAGGCTGGCTACGCGCCCGTCATCTGGTGATGGGACGCGGAATAAGTTGGTCGTTGATCTTTGATCGCTGATCGCTGACCGCTGGTCTCTGATCTATGCGGGCTTCGAAGCTTTTTCGAGCTTGCGAATCTTTGCCATGTTCGCGGCGATGCGCTTGGAATCGGCGCGTTTGCCGGAACGATTGCGGCGCTTGGCTTTGGTAACGTAGTGGTTCTTTGCCATGGTTGGCTCCTTGTAGTCTCTTTTCAGTATCGCTGAAATTTTGTTGGACGGCAAAGGTCTGAGGGCGATTGGCGAGGGATCCCAATCTGGTTACAGCATCCGTGCTGGCGATTGTGCGCTACTCGCCCTGCTGTCCTGCGGTCGCTGGGACGCCGAGCTTTTTTAGGCGGTCACGTGCCTGCAGCGCCTCGCTTGATTTCGGGAAGCGCTGGATCAGGTGCCGCAGCTCCGCGACGCCGTCGTCGGTCTGGCCGAGTTCGATGAGAGCGAAGCCCTTTTTCAGGCTGGCGGAAGCGGCTTTGTTTCCGCTGGGGAAGTTCTGAATCACCTGATCGTAATTCTTAACCGCTTCGGCGTAGTTCTGCGCGCGATACTGCATTTCTGCGAGATAGAAGTACGCGTTTCCGGCAAGATCCGTACTGCGATAGTACTTGATGTAATCGGAAAACTCCTGGGTGGCAAGATCGGTCTTGCCGGCGTTGTAGTCGCGCAGCGCGTTTTTGTAGAGCATATCTGGCGGGGGCGCATTGGCGAGCGCCTGCTGCTGCGCCTGCGCGGCGGCCTGATTGGCTGCCTGATTTTGTTGCGACGCCTGCATGTCATCCATTTGCTTGCTAAGCTTGGCCATGCGGGCCTTCAACTCGTCGATGGAATCGTTCAGCGCCTGGATCTGGCCGGAAATCTGATCGACCTTGCCGCCGTTGTCGGTCTGCAGCTTTGCCATGCTGGTCTGCAGTTGGGTCATGGCCGCCGACACCTTGTTCATGTTGTCGGTGTTTTGCTCGAGCAGATGGTTCATCACGCCCATTTGCTGATCGAAGGATTGCTGCATGCGCGACATCTGGTCCTGCAGCGCCTGGACTTGCGTCTGCAATTGGATCATCTCTTTGCTGGCGCCAAGGGCGGGAGTTACGCTTGCAGCCGCGATCAGAACTGCCGCTAGAATGCCAAGAATTGGTTGATTTTTCATAGCTTCACTATTTCCGAGGGTTAAGATGCGCACCCGCGAACCGGCGCGATCATAACCCCTCTATTTTGCAGGATAGCGCGATGCGGGCGCAGTTGTCTCGCGGGGTACCCGACGATGCGGACGGTCGCCGATTGCAGAATAAAAAAGCGGCGCGGAGCTTTCGTTCCGCACCGCTCTTCAGCTTCTATTTCTGGTACACGAAATGGCCACGGCGATTTTCCTGCCAGCACGCTTCTGTGTGCTCGGTGCAGAAGGGTTTTTCCTTGCCGTAGCTGCGAGTGGTGATGTTGGCGGCGTTGACTCCGCCTTGCACCAACGCGTTCTTGACTGAGTTGGCGCGGCTGTCACCCAACGCAAGGTTATATTCGGTTGAACCGCGTTCGTCGCAGTATCCGCCCACTTCGAAGTGAATGTTCGGATGCTGGCTGAGGAATGCGATGTCGGCCGCCATCGCCGATTGCATGTCTGCACGAATGTCGGACTTGTCGTAGTCGAAGTAAATGTCCTTTACATTCTGCGAGAACAGCTCTTCCTCGCTGATGGTTGGAGGCGGCGGTGGTGGCGGCGGCGCAGGCGTGACGGTCACGCGCGTCGTCGCGGTTTGCGTACCTCCGGCACCCTTGGCGGTCAGCGTGTAGGTGGTGGAACTGGCCGGCGAAACTGATTGCGATCCGTTGGTTTGAACCGCACCCATGGGATCGATGCTGACGTCGGTTGCGTTGGTGGTTTGCCAGGTCAGGCTGGTCGATTGTCCGGCCTGGATGGTCTCCGGGTTCGCGCTGATGGATGCGGTCGGCGCGGCTGGGGGTGGCGGCGGAGGCGCGGGTGGCGGCGGTGGTTGTTTTTTGTGGCAAGCCGCCAGAAACATAAAAGCGGCCAAAGTCAACGTGAGTGTGCTCCACTTCACGATGCGGTGCTTCATTGTCTCTCCTTCCATTCGTGCGTCTGCACGACGGGCAAGCCGCAAGGCGCCGGCGCGTCCTGCGGTAAATTGTGAAAAAGCTTAACCATCGATTTCATCTACTTCCAACTCCAGTTCGGTTGCGAGTTTCCGCCGGAACTTGTCAGTGCCTTCTGGTCGGTGCCGTCGGCCAGCATCGTCCAAATCTGCTCGCTCCCGGCGCGGCTTGATTCGAAGACGATGTGGCGCCCATCCGGCGACCAGGAGGGAAAATCGTTGCTTCCGCCGTCATGGGTAAGCTGTACCCATTGTTTGCTGGCCAGGTCCATCAGATAGATGTCGCGCGCACCCGGCGCGCCCGGCCCATAACGGCGAAACCACGAGAAAGCTAGAAATTGCCCATTGGGCGACCACGCGGGGGAAACCGCGTAGCCTTCGTCGATCAGTTGCTGCTGGTTGGTGCCGTCGCTCTCCATGGTGTAAATCCGCGGGAGGCCGGTACGTCCGCTGACGAACGCAATCTGTGCGTTGGTTTTCGGGTTCCACGCGGGAGAAACGTCTGGCATTTTGCCTGCCGTCAGCCGCTTTAGATTTCCGCCGGCGGCGTCGCTGGTGTAGATCTCAGGCGAGCCGCTACGGGAGGATGAAAACGCCAGCTTGGATCCATCGGATGACCACGCGGGAGACAGGTTGGTTCCTCCGTAGGTGGGGAACGAAACCAGACGGTTCAATTCGATGGAGAACATCAGGATTTGCCAGCCAGATTTGGTCATCGAGCTGAAGGCCAGACGATTGCCGTCTGGCGAGATGCGCGGCGAAAGCGAAATCGACCCCTGACGCGTGACCTGGCGCTGGTTCTGGCCGTCATAATCCATGACCCATATTTCTTTGTGGCCAGTGCGATTGCTGACAAAGTAGATTTGCGATTCGGCGATCCCGGGGACGCCGCCGCCGAGGCGGAAGATAATTTCGTTGGCGAAACGGTGAGCGACGCGGCGAGCTGAATCCGTGGTCGCGGTGTCGTTGTAGACTTTGCCGAGCACCTGCGGCGATTGAATATTCTTGATGTCGTAAAGCCAGCCTTGCACGTTCAGACTGTTGGCGGTGGCACCCAGGTTTCCGAATACCACCATTGAGGCATTCGGCGGAGGCGCGCCCCATACGTCGAAGCGAAGGTTGGAGGGATTTCCCACCGGCTCGGTGGGATAAAAACTTTTCGACACCATGTCGAAGATGCCGGCGTTTTGCAGGTCATTAAATAAGGTGTCGTTGAAGACCTTCAGCAGGTCGGCATTTTTTGGGTCCTGAGTCGACGGTTGAAAATCCGGCACGGCGATGCGGATCCGCTCAACGCCAAGTCCAGTGCCGGTTTTGATCCAGTCCTGAGCGGACGCGGCAGTCGACAGGCAGATTGCAAGAAGGAGTAAACGGAGTGGAAACTTGCGGATTGAAAATCTACAGGCTGAAAGTGCCATCCACATTTGGTGAGCGGGATTGACTTCTATCTTCATCGTATGCCGATAGGTATAAGAGTGCAAGTTAAGCGCCGGGCCCTGCCGGAGCAGAGAGACCGACGAAATTATCGTTTGTAATCGAACCAGAATTCAACTGAGACCTTGTTGCCGGAATAATCGCCGGGCAATGGACCGAATGTATCGATGCGCTGAAGCGCCCGAACGGCTGATTGATCAAGCGACGGCACGCCGCTCGACTGTTCGACTTGTATGTTCGCTGGCGTTCCGCTGCGCGGTATGTCAAACGTCAAATAGACGCGGCGCGCGTCAGCGATGCGTGGATCGACTTCATATTTCAGCCAGTTTTCCGAGACTTTCTGCTGCACGATCCGTACGTACCAGGCGTAGCGCTGGCCGAAATCGCCTCCCCCGCCGGTGAAGCCGAATCCGCCTTTGGCGCCGCCGGCGCTGAAAGTTCCGTAGGGGCCGCTGACCGGCCCTCCTTGTCCGAACGGTACGACATTGTCGGCTTCCTCCACCGGTTTTGGCGGAGGCTTGCGCTGGCTCGCCGAAGTTTGCGATTGCGGCTTATTCTTCGCGTTCTTATCGGGGATCAGGATCTCCGGCTGCTGCTGATCTTGTGGCAGCGGCCGCGACATACTTAATCCCTTGGACTCGTTTGCCAGCACGTTGTCGGCGGGGGCGTCGGGGTTGGATGGCAACGGGACGGTGTTAACCAGCGTCACTCCGATTGCCTCCCCACCACCGCCTGCTCCCCATGTGTCCCCGTTGCGCGATGGAATCCATACGGAATAGGCGACAATCGCCGCGGCCACCGCGAGGTGCAGGCCCACCGACCAGGCCAGGTTGCGGCCCCAGCGGTCGTGTTCGAAAAAAATCTCAGCGTTGGCCTGCATGGCTGTCCAGTGGTTGGGTCACAATGCTGACGTTGCTGATACCCGATCGCTTCACCGCATCCATCACGGTTGCGAATGCACCGAACGGCACGTCTTCGTCGGCGCGTATAAAGATCGACTGGTTTTGGGGGTCGCGGATTTTCTGCCGCAACGTGCTGCCGATGTCATTGATGTTGATGGGATCGTTGCCCAGAAAAACTTCCTGCTTTTTGTTGATGCTGATCACCAGGCGCTCTTCAGTGATTTCTTTCACCGTTTTGGTTCGCGGAACATTGACTTCAATCCCCGACTGCAACACCGGCGCGGTGACCATAAAGATGATCAGCAGCACCAGGACGACGTCGACCAGGGGAGTGATGTTGATCTCCGCCAGAGAACTTTGGGTGCGGCCATTGGCAGCGGTGAATGCCATTACCGTCGAACCTCCGAAGTCGATACCCGCTGCGGTTGCGGTGCGCGATCCAGCGTGTTAAGCATCTCCAGGGCAAAATCGTCGCCGCGGGCGGCAAACTCACGGATGGAACTGCCGATCAGGTTGTAGGCGATGACCGCCGGAATGGCCGCAGCCAAGCCTGCCGCGGTTGTGATCAATGCTTCGGAAATGCCCGGCGCGACCGCGCGCAGCGTAGCTCCGCCGGATGTTCCCAGCCCATGAAACGCCCCCATGATGCCCCACACCGTGCCAAATAATCCGATGAACGGACTGACCGCCGCGGCAATCGCCAGCCATGGAATATTGCGCTCAAAGCGGGTCAGCTCTTCGGAGTTAGCAATCTGCATGGCACGCTGGACGGCATCCGGGTTCACTGCCCCGCTGGGATTTCCTCCCTGGCGCCGCAATTCGTCGTAGCCGCCTTCAAACACGGCAACCAAAGGACTGGGCTTGAACTGCTCGGCGACGGCCGAAACGTCCTGCAGCCGTTGCGCCTTGCGAAATGCCCGCAGAAATCTTCCACTTTGCACGCGCGCCCGCCGCAACAGAGACCACTTGGAGAGAATAATCGCCCACGAAATCAGGCTGAGCACCAAGAGCAGAAGCAGGACCGCCTTCGCAACCGGGCCGGTTTCATTCAATATGTCGACGACTTCTCCGCCGATTGCCTGCACCAGCAATAAAGACAAGATCATGGGGGGATCCTCGTTTCGATTATATGACGACCGTGAGACCGCTCCGCCTCGACGAATCCCATACGGCAACAAGCCGCAACCGATAACTGACGGCCGGTGGTTTGTCGTGCTATCCTTCGCTCAATCCTGTTGGCCCGGGATCAACCTTGCTTTCTGAACTGCGCCTCGAGAACTACGCCGTCATCGACAACGTCGCGGTCGAGTTCGCTTCCGGCTTGAATCTTCTGACGGGCGAAACCGGAGCAGGGAAGTCCATTCTCATAGACGCACTCGCGTTGTTGCTGGGCGAGAAAGCTTCTTCCGATGTCATTCGCACCGGTGCCGATCGCGCGGTTGTGGCTGCTGTTTTCAATCTCGATGACCCGGCTGAAAACGCGGTTGCCGAAATTCTTGAAGCCAACGGCCTCGATGCTGAAGACGAATCTTTAATTCTTCGCCGTGAGATCGCCGCTGGCGGCAAAGGCCGCGTCTTCATCAACAACCAACCTGCCACAGTTGCGGTTCTGCGCCAGCTTTCCCCGCATCTCGCGATCCTCCATGCGCAGAACGAATCGCTCGTCAGCTTCGATGCCCCGGCACGGTTGAAGTTGCTTGATACCTTCGCTGGACTCTCGATTGAGGGAACCGCCCAAGCCTTTGCGAAATGGAAAGCTATCGCCAATCGCATCGAGGAACTCGAACACGGCGAACAGGATCGGCTCAAGCTACTCGATCTTTGGACGTTTCAGAAGCGCGAAATCGATGAAGCCAAGCTGCAGCCAGGCGAAGATGAGCGGCTCGAAGGCGAAAAACGCGTGCTGGCCAACGCCGAAAAAATATATACAGCCGCCATGAATGGGTTCGATCTTCTTTATGAGGGTTCGGCATCTACAGCATCTTCACTACGTGCAGCGCAAAGGCATATCGAGGATCTGGCGCGGTATGAGGCCAAGTTTCGCGATGCTCTGGCTGCGCTCGAATCGGCCCGCATTAGCGTCGAGGATGTCGGCGCCAGCCTGCGCGATTACGCCGGCGGCATTCAAGCCTCGCCCGAACATTTGGCCGAAGTTGAGGATCGCCTGGCTTTGCTCGAGCGGCTAAAGCGGAAATATGGGCCATCGCTCGACGATGTTATTCGTCAGGGTGAAGAGGTCACGCGTAAGCTGTCAGAGATGGAAAACAAAGACGAGGTGCTGGCCCGACTCAAGCGCGACCTGGCGCAGGCGGCGGAGGAGTTTTTGAGCGCCGCTCGCGGATCATCGAAAACTCGCCACACCGCAGCGCGCAAGCTGGAGAAGCTGGTCGAAGCTGAAATCAACGATCTGGCCATGAAGTGCCGGTTCGAGATGAACATCGCGAGTGGAGAAGAAATAGGGAGTTGGTCTGCAAACGGATTCGATCAGGTCACTTGCCTAATTTCGACCAATCCCGGGGAACCGCTCAAACCGTTGGAGCAGATTGCATCGGGCGGTGAACTATCGCGCGTGTTGCTGGCACTAAACGCGACAGTCGAAGCCGATGCTGGAACATCGAAACGGCGAAAAGACGCGGCCCCGATTCGCACCATGGTCTTTGACGAAATTGACACCGGCATCGGCGGCCGCGCGGCTGAGGCAGTCGGGAAAAAGCTGAAATCACTCGCGCGCGCCCACCAGGTTCTGTGCATTACCCATTTGCCGCAGATTGCGACCTTCGCCGATCATCATTATGTGATCGAAAAGAAGCAATCAGGCAGCCGTGCCCGGACTGGAATCCGCAAAATCGAAGGCGAAGAACGCACTGAGGAAGTCGCCCGCATGTTGAGCGGCGCGAAGCTCACGGAAACGTCGCGCAAGCACGCCGAGCAGATGATTAAGGCCAACGCGTAGTGCTTCTCCCGCGCATTTGACAGATTGTGAAGTTAGCTAATATACTTAGCTAACCATGAAATATACGGTCCACAAAGCCAAGACGAATCTTTCTAAGCTCATTGAGCAGGCTTTGCGGGGCGAGGAAGTGGTCATTGCTCGGGGGGCTCATCCCGTAGTCCGGCTGGTGCCGATCGCTTCCGGTGCGAAGAATCGCATCCCCGGGCGACTAAAGGGAAAGCTCTCGTACGCTCCCGATGCGTTCGCTCCGCTCACAGACAAAGAACTGGACGATCTTGGTTTTGAATGAAGGTGATCGTCGATACCCACGCTTTAATCTGGTGGTTTAACGAGCCGGAGAGACTTTCAAAGACAGCAATTCCCGTCCTGACAGACCCGGGAAATACCATTTACATTTCTGCCGCGGTTGCGTGGGAGATCGCCATTAAAGTTAACCTTGGAAAGCTGAACGCCCTGCCTCTAGCCGCCGAACTCACAAGATATGTGGCTGGCGAAGGCTTTACGGAACAGCCCATCACTGTCGATCAGGCCGTTCGAGCCGGCCTGTTGCCGCGGCATCATCGCGACCCTTTCGACCGGCTTCTCGTCGCGCAGTCCCAGGATTTGAGCGCCCCAATCCTGTCGGCGGACACGGCTCTCGATCGATACGACATTGAGCGTCTCTGGTGAGACTTACCATTAACCTTCTAGAGTCCGCCATCCGCTGCCAACCCTCACACCTTCAGCAGCTTACGTTGACTAAGAGTGCATCTTACGATAGGCTGGATACATCCATTAACAGTGGGGAATTGCGCCTGAAAGGGGCATCTCGTTTGTCCAAAACGAACGCCAAAGCAGCTGCCGGTAATGGCAAGACGACCGACGGCAAATCATTGCTTCTACTGAAGCCCAGGGGTTTTTGCGCGGGCGTGGTTCGCGCCATCGATATCGTCCGCATCGCGCTTGAAGCTTTCGGCCCGCCCATTTACGTCCGCAAGGAGATCGTCCACAACCGTTTTGTGGTCGAGGAACTCCAGGGCAAAGGCGCCATTTTTGTTGACAGTGTAGACGAGGTTCCCAACGGCGAACGTGTGATTTACAGCGCTCACGGGGTTTCGCCCGAAGTGCGCGAAGCCAGCAAAGCCCGCGGCCTGCGCGTCATTGACGCCACCTGCCCGCTCGTGACCAAGGTTCACGTAGAAGCCGTAAAGTTTGCCAAGGAAGGCTATTCGCTCATTCTCATCGGTCATCGCGATCACGATGAAGTCATCGGAACACTCGGTGAAGCTCCGCTCGTCACTCAGGTTGTCGGATCGCCCGAGCAGGTCTCGGATCTGCATGTTCCGGATCCCAACCGTGTGGCCTATCTAACCCAAACCACGCTCAGTCTCGACGAGACCAAAGACATCATCGCCGCCCTGCGCCGCCGTTTCCCCAAGATCGAAGGTCCCGCGGCGCAAGACATTTGCTACGCCACGGAGAACCGGCAGGTCGCAGTGAAGCACATTGCCTCGGACGCCGATCTCTTGCTGGTCGTCGGCTCCGACAACAGCTCCAACTCAAAGCGTCTGGTCGAAGTTGCGCGTAATTTGGCCACCAGTTCGCATCTAATCGATAGTTACCGCGACATCAAGCCGGAGTGGCTCGGGGGTGTGAAAACCATCGCGCTTACCGCCGGTGCGTCGGCGCCCGAGTTTCTGGTCGAAGATGTCGTGAAGTTCCTGAGTGCCAAGGGTTACAACAACGTGCAGGAAGTTGAAGTCATGCCCGAAAACGTGCGGTTCGGCTTGCCGCCGGAGATTGTCGAGGCCATCGCCGCCGCCCCTGTGGGAGTCTCCGCGGAGTAAATAAACTACATGGACGAATCCTCCTCCTACGCTGCGAAAGCTGCACCCCAACTGCATTTTGGAAAGATAGACGATCTCTCGGCCCGCGTGTCTGCCGCCATCGACGGCGCGCGCCGGCAGTTGTTCTCGCAACAGCAGCCAGACGGCCACTGGTGCGGCGAGCTTGAAGCCGATACCACGCTCGAATCCGACTACATCCTTCTGCACACGCTACTCGGAACCATCGATCAGCAGCGCTTCCAGAAGTGCTGCAATCAGATTTTGAAATTTCAGAATGAAGACGGTGGCTGGCCGATTTACAACGGCGGTCCATCCAACATCAGCGCATCCGTCAAGGCGTATTTCGCGCTGAAGTTGACCGGATATCAGCCAGATCATCCCGTGCTCGTCCGCGCCCGCGAGAGAATCCTTGAGATGGGCGGCGTGACCGAGGTCAACACCTTCACCAAGATTTATCTGTGTTTCCTCGGCCAGTATGATTACGATGCCGTTCCGGCCATCCCGCCGGAGATCGTGCTGTTTCCCAACTGGTTCTGGTTCAATATCTACGAAATTTCTTCGTGGTCGCGTGCGATCTTGGTTCCGCTCTCGATCTGCTACGCCAAGAAGCCGTTCAAAAAAATTCCCGATGAAATGGGTGTGGATGAGCTCTTCGTCGGCGGGCGAGAGAAGTCACGCATGCGGCTCCATTGGTCTAAGAAACTCGTTTCCTGGCGAAACTTCTTCCTTTGCCTCGACCGCATGACCCACTGGTTCGAGGCCGTGCACATCCGGCCGCTCAGGTCGCTTGCCATCAAGAAGGCCGAAAAATGGATGCTCGAACGCCTGGAAATGAGCGATGGTCTAGGGGCGATTTATCCGGCGATGTTAAATGCAATTATTGCCTTGCGGGTGCTGGGCTATTCCATGGACGATCCCCAGGTCATCCGTGCTCTTGATGAATTCGAAAAGCTCGGCATCGAAGAAGGCGACACCTTCCGCATGCAGCCCTGCAAATCGCCGGTGTGGGACACGGCTTATGCGTTATTTGCTCTCGGCGAAGCCGGAGTTCCCGCCAACGATCCGCGTTTAGTGAAGAGCGCCGATTGGATATTGCAGAAGCAGGTGCGTCATCCCGGAGACTGGAAGGTCAACAATCCCGAGGGCCAGCCCGCCGGCTGGTACTTCGAATACAACAACGAGTTCTACCCTGACGTCGATGACAGCGCCATGGTCTGCATCGGCTTGTCGCGCGTAGAGCACCCCAACGACCGCTATCAGCGTGAGTCCGTGCAGCGCGCCATTGACTGGATCTTCTCCATGCAGTGCAAGAACGGCGGCTGGGCATCGTTCGACAAAGACAACGACCGCATGGTTTTTCAGCACATACCGTTTGCCGATCACAACGCCATGCTCGATCCGCCCACGGTCGACATCACCGGCCGCATTCTTGAAATGCTCGCCACTTATGGCTACGATCGCACGCATCCGCGAGTGCAGCGGGCCATCAAGTTTATTCGCGATGAGCAGGAATCTGACGGCTCCTGGTTCGGGCGCTGGGGCGTGAACTATATCTACGGCACTATGCTGGTTCTTCGCGGCTTGGAGTTCATGGGCGTCGATCATCATGAGCCTTACGTCCAGCAGGCCGCTGAATGGCTGCGTATGGTGCAAAACCCCGACGGCGGTTGGGGTGAAACCTGCGGCTCCTACGACGATCCCTCGACCAAAGGCATTGGGCCGAGTACGCCTTCGCAAACCGCGTGGGCGATCATGGGGCTGCTCTCCGCCAATGACACGCGCAGTGACAGCGTTGCCCGCGGCATCGCCTATCTGTTGCGTACGCAAAAAGCAAACGGCTCGTGGGATGAGCCTTTTTACACCGGCACAGGTTTTCCGCGGGTGTTTTATCTCGCGTATCACATGTACCGTGATTATTTCCCGCTGATCGCGTTGACGACTTACCGGAAAGTGATGGCAGCGAATCCTTCCGGCGTCAGCGATCTGCCGGTGCAGAATTAGTTGAAGATGCTAGAAGCTTAACAGCTAGTTGTTGGGAGCAAAAAAGGAACCATGCCAGTACCAGTTTCACAAGCTTGGACAGTAGCAACCTACGTCCTCAAGCAAAAGATTAAAGGGCGCAAGCAGTACCCGCTCGTCCTCATGCTTGAGCCGCTGTTCCGCTGCAACCTTGCCTGCGCCGGATGCGGAAAAATCCAGTATCCCGCGCACGTGCTCAAAATGCAGCTAACGCCGGAAGAATGCTTTCGCGCCGTCGAAGAGTGCGGCGCGCCCACAGTCGCTATCCCTGGTGGAGAGCCCCTGCTTCATCCCCAAATCGGCGAAATTGTCGAAGGGCTGGTTGCGCGCAAGAAATACATTTATCTCTGCACCAACGCTCTTTTGCTCCAGCAGAAGCTTCATCTTTTCAAACCCAGCAAGTACCTCACCTTTTCCGTTCACATGGACGGACAGCGCGAGCACCACGATTTCTCCGTCTGCCTTGAAGGCGGCTACGAAAAAGCTTTTGACGGAATGAAAGAAGCGCTCGCCAAAGGTTTCCGCGTCACTACCAACACCACTTTGTTCGATGGCGCCGACCCACGCAGCGTACGCGCCTTCTTCGACGAGATGATGGAATTAGGTGTCGAAGGCATGATGCTCTCGCCCGGATATTCCTACGAAAAAGCGCCCGACCAGGCGCACTTTCTCGGTCGCGCCCGCACTCGCCGCCTGTTCCGCGCGATTCTGTCGAACCGCAAACCCAGTTGGCATTTCAATATGTCGCCGCTGTTTCTGGAATTTCTGATGGGCAAGCGCGACTACCCCTGTACGCCCTGGGGCATGCCGACCTTCAACGTTTTCGGATGGCAGAAGCCCTGCTATCTTCTGCAGGACGGCTACGCCGACACCTTCCAGGAACTCATGGATTCGACCGAATGGAGCCGCTATGGCACCGAATCCGGCAATCCCAAGTGCGCCAACTGCATGGTGCACAGCGGATACGAAGCCTCCGCAGTCAACGATACATTCGGCTCCCTGAGCGGCCTCTGGGCCACCGCCAAAGCCACGTTGTTCGGCAAGTACAACGACGTCTCCGCGCTCCGCTTGCTCGATGAACCGGTGAAGCCCGTCCACTCCTTCAATCCGCTCATACAGATCGAAAGCCACGTAGAGGAGACCACGGTTTGAGCGGCAGGGAAGCGGGACGTGAATCGGGGGCCTCTCAAACGGTCGTCGACCCTAACACAGCCGAAATTGCCGCCGGCGCGAAGCATGAACACCTTGAAGGCTGGGTGCCGACCCTCGCTTCGTCAGCCGAGTTGCACTCCGCGCTGGAACAGGCTTTTGACTACCGCGGCGACGTGACCATCACGAAGAAATCGGGCGAAACCATCGAAGGTTACATCTTCGATCGGCGCACCGGAAAATCGCTGGCTGATTCCTCCGTGCGCCTGCTCACGAAAAATGCCGGCGCAAAAATCTCTGTCAGCTATGCTGACATCGCCGCCTTGGCCTTCACCGGCCGCGACATGGCCGCCGGCAAGAGCTGGGAAACCTGGGTCCGCAGCTATTGGGAGCGCAAAGCCGCCGGCGAGCAAAATATCTCGCTCGAACCGGAGAATCTGGAATAGCGGCAATCAGCCGTCAGCACTCGGCATTCAGCCGGCCGGCGATCCTTATTGACTGAATGCTGATTGCCGAATGCTGGTTTTCCTGACAGGCGCAACCGGGTTTCTTGGCAGCCACGTAGCCCGTGCGTTGGCCGATCAAGGCGCCGATCTCAGGCTTCTGGTGCGGCCTTCGAGCGACCGCAGAAACATCGACGGCCTCAAGGCCGACGAAGTCATCGGCGACCTCCGAGATCCGGCTTCGATTGAAAAAGGAATGTCCGGCTGCGAGGTCGTGTTTCACGTCGCCGCCGACTACCGGCTCTGGGTGCGGGATCCGGACGAGATGCACCGCTCGAATGTGGAGGGGACACGAGCACTGCTCTCGGCGGCACGCAACCATAAAGTGCGGCGCGTGGTGTACACGTCGAGCGTGGCCACCATGGGATTCACCTCGAACGGTTCCTTGGCCGACGAAGATTCGCCGGTATCGTTGAACGATATGATTGGCCCGTACAAAAAGTCGAAATTCGAAGCTGAGCAGTTGGCTATAGCAGCTGGGAAAAACGGAATGAATGTCGTGGTAGTCAATCCGACCACGCCCATCGGCGAGCGCGACATCAAGCCAACCCCTACGGGTCGCATTGTGGTCGATTTTTTGAAAAAGAAATTTCCTGCCTACGTCGACACCGGCTTGAATCTGGTCGACGCCACCGAGTGCGCCCGCGGCCACGTCGCCGCGCTTGAAAAAGGCCGCAGCGGTGAGCGCTACATTCTCGGCGGAGAGAACTTGACCCTGAAACAGATTCTCGACAAGCTGGCAGCCATTACGGGGCTTCCGTCGCCAACGGTTAAGGTTCCGTACGTTATGGCCCTGGCCACCGGCGTAGTCGACGAAGTCGTGACTGGAAGAATCTTACATCGCGAGCCGCGCGCCACCATTGACGCCGTTAGAATGGGAAAGAAGAAGATGTTCGTTTCTTCAGCGAAAGCCGAACGTGAACTGGGCTGGAAGATTCTTCCAGTCGACAACGCCATGCGCCGCGCCGTCGACTGGTTTCGGGCTAATGGATATGCCTAAGATTGGCATTGTGGCCGCGCTCGAACGCGAAATTAAAGACCTGATAAAGGACTGGCTGAAGGTGGAACATACGCACGACCATCATCGTTTTGATTTTTTTGAGCACGGCCCAGCCGTTGCGGTCTGTGGAGGCATGGGCTCTGGCGCCGCTCGCCGTGCCGCCGAGGCATTGATGGCCATCTATCATCCCGACACTCTCATCTCCGCTGGTTTCGCGGGAGCCTTGCAACCATCGCGCTCAGTCGGCGACGTTCTCTGGCCGCAAATCATCATCGACGCCTCGGACTCGTCCCGCACAGAAATCGCCGACGGGCAGGGATCTCTCGTCAGCTTTTCTGAAGTTGCTAGTCCCGCCCAGAAGGCAAAACTCGCCAGTGCATTCCAGGCTGACGCCGTAGATATGGAAGCCGCCGCCGTGGCTCGCGTCGCCGCCATACACGGCGCAAACTTCGCTGCCGTTAAAGCCATCTCCGACGACGCCACGTTCGAAATGCCCGATCTTAGCCGCTTCATCACGCCGGACGGCCATTTCCGCCAGGCTGCTTTCGCCGCCCATGCTGCCCTGCGTCCTCAACTTTGGCCGCAGCTAATCCGTCTCGCTCGAAACAGCGCCAAAGCCTCACGTGCTCTTTGCACCGAACTCGCTCGCTATCCAAAAGAAAACGCAACCGCCGAGCCGAAAAGAACGTCAGTAGCTACAACCAACTAAATGTCGATCACGCAAACCGCCGTTGAACCATCCGCTTCCGTCGTGCCAGCCACCATGCAGGCGGCCGTTTATCGCGGCAAGGACGTCGTCCGCATCGAAACCGTATCGGTCCCCGAAATCGGCCCCGGCGAAATCCTTGTTCGCGTTCACACCTGCGGCATCTGCGGCACCGACCTCAAGAAAATCGCTCTGGGTTCCCATTCCGCGCCCCGCATCTTCGGACACGAGACTGCCGGCGTCGTCGCCGCCATCGGCCTTGGCGTTCGCAACTTCCGCCCCGGCGACCGCGTCGTCGTCTTCCATCACATCCCCTGCGGAGAATGTTTCTACTGCCGCCACAAAACCTTCGCCCAGTGCGAAATCTACAAGAAAGTCGGCTGCACTGCTGGCTTCGAGGCCTCCGGCGGCGGTTTCGCAGAATACGTCCGCGTAATGGATTGGATCGTCGCCAAAGGTACAGTGCTCATCCCGGAAGAGGTCACCTTCGAGCAGGCGAGCTTCGTCGAACCTGTGAACACGTGCATCAAGGGTATCGAGCGTCTGGCCGTGGAACCCGGCGAAACCGTCCTGGTCATCGGTCAAGGTCCCATCGGTATCATATTGAGCCGATTGGCCCAACGTGCCGGCGCGCGGGTAGTCACTTCCGATTTGTATCCCCAGAGGCTTACAATAGGAGCATCCTTTGGATTACAGACTCAGATTGACGCCTCCCGGACGGATGCGGTGAACGCCGTGCAGGAAATGACCGAAGGACGAGGAGCCGACGCCGCCATTTTGGCTGTCGGCGGAAATAGCTTGATCCAGACTGCCATGAACGCGGTGCGTCCCGGCGGCCGGGTTTTGTTGTTTGCGCAGACTGCGCGAGGAGAAGCGACGATTGATCCCGCTGCCGTGTGTGTCGACGAAAAAACGTTGTTGGGTTCGTACAGCGCCTCCGTGGAACTGCAGGAGGATTCGGTGCGGTTCGTGATGGACCGTGAAATGGACTTGGAAAAACTAATCAGCCACCGTTTTCCCCTTTCACGCAGTGTGGAGGCTTTCGCGCTAGCTGCCAATCCCAGGCCGGATTCGATGAAGATTGTCATCCAGCCGGGCAGTGCGTGGGGAGGAAGTTGATTGTGAACGGAAAGATGACAGCTGCCGTCCTCTACGGTAAAGAGGACGTGAAAATCGAACGAGTCCCCATACCCAACCTTGGCGACGGCGAGGTTCTGGTCAAGGTCCAGGTGGCTCTCACCTGCGGCACCGATCTCAAGGTCTACCAGCGCGGATACCACGCCCGCATGATCGTTCCTCCGGCTTTGTTCGGCCACGAACTCGCTGGCGTCATTGAAGAAGTAGGTCCCGGCGTCCGCGGATTCCGCAAGGGCATGCGCGTGGTCGCGCTCAACTCCGCTCCCTGCGGCATGTGCTTCTATTGCTCCAAGCACCAGGAAAATCTCTGCGAAGATCTGCTCTTCAACAACGGCGCCTACGCAGAATACATCCGCATTCCCCGCCGCATCGTTGAAACCAACATGCTGGCGATTCCTCCGCACGTCAGTTTCGAAGAAGCTGCCATGGCTGAACCCTTGGCCTGCGTTCTCCGCGGACTTCATGAAACCGGTGTCGAAATCGGCGATACCGTTACCGTCGTCGGCGCTGGCCCTATCGGACTGATGTTTGTGCAGGTAGCGCGCGCCGTGGGATGTAACGTGATCGCTGTGGTCAAGCGTGATGCCCAGATTGCGGCCGCCAAGCACATGGGCGCACATGAAATCGTGCATCTCGGCAAGGTCAAAGATCCCATCGACGCCGTTCACCGCCTGACTCCGGAAAAACGTGGCAGCGACGTCGTCATCGAAGCTGTGGGCCGGCCCGAAGCCTGGGAACTGGCAATCGACATGGTACGCAAAGGTGGCACCGTCAACTTCTTCGGCGGATGCGCCAGCGGTACCAAGGTCCAGCTCGATACCAATCGCCTTCACTACTCCGAAGTTACGCTCAAGGCGACGTTCCACCACACACCGGAGACGGTTCGAAAAGCCTTCGCGCTGATCGCCGAAAAGAAAGTCCGTTCCACCGACTACATCACCAGCGAAGCCCCGCTGTCGCGGCTGCAGCAGGTTTTCCGGCACATGCTCGACCGCAACGGCGATATCAAAACCGCCATCATTCCGGGGCACTAGCGTCCTGGTGATCGTGCATCCAAACAACAGCGCCGGAATGGAGACAATGCAGGCTACTGTCAGCAGCTCGCCTACCCTCGCGCCCGGGCGTCTCTCGGGTTGGGACCGGTTGCCGCCCGCCTACGCTATTCCTTCGCAAGCACCCACTCTCGCCGAAGCTCAAGAGTATTGCAGCCGCCTGGCGCGCAGTCATTACGAAAACTTCTCCGTTGCGTCGTGGTTCTTGCCCAAGCATCTGCGCCAGCATTTTTTCAATGTCTACGCCTATTGCCGCATCTCCGACGATCTGGGCGATGAAGTCGGCGACCGCGCCGCCTCGCTCACTCTCCTCGACCAGTGGGAATCCGAACTACACGCCTGCTATGACGGTGCCCCGCGCCATCCTGTCTTTGTTGCGCTGGCCGAGACTGTCCGCAAGTTCGAAATTCCGCAGCACGAATTTTCTGACCTGCTGACTGCCTTCAGACAAGACCAGCAAATCGCTCGCTATGAAACTTTCGACGATCTCCTCGGCTACTGCCGCAACTCGGCCAATCCCGTCGGCCATCTTGTGCTCTACCTCTGCGGATATCGCGATGCCGAGCGCCAGCAGCTCTCCGACTACACTTGCACCGCATTGCAGCTCGCCAATTTTTGGCAGGATGTGACGCCCGATTACGAAAAGGGCCGAATCTATTTGCCACTGGAAGACGTTAGACGTTTTCGAGTTTCAGAGGAAGACATTGCCGCCCGCCGCAACACCGCGGAATTCTGCGATCTTATGAGCTTCGAAGTCGATCGCGCCCGCGACTGGTTCGAGCGTGGCCTCCCACTTGTCAAGCAAGTCGACAAGGAACTCGCAATCGATATCGAACTCTTTTCCCGAGGTGGCCAGGAAATCCTCAACGCCATCGAAGCTCAGGGATTCAACGTCCTCGGCCATCGTCCCGCGATTTCAAAACCACGCAAGCTGGCGATCGTCGCCCGCGCGGCGCTGGGAAAACTGCGATGAGCACCGCCGTGCAGCAAGCGTCTCCGACATTCGCGCCCACCGCTTCCCAGCTTGACGTTGCCTACTCCGTCTGTCGCGGCATAACGCGCACCGCTGCCAAGAATTTCTATTACGCGTTCCTGGTCATGCCTCGCGCCAAACGCCGCGCCCTGTGCGCCGTTTACGCCTTCATGCGCCGTTGCGACGATATCGCCGACGACCCCGGCCTCTCCGCGCAAGATCGCCGCCAGAAACTCAATGCCTGGCTCGACTCGGTTCATCGTGCCATCAGTGGCCAGCCGACGGACGAACCAGTTCTGCTCGCGCTCACCGATGCCCAGCGCCGCTTCAACATCCCTGTCGATCTCCTCGATCAGCTTGCCTACGGCACGGCCATGGACATTGATGCGGCCGACAACAACGGTCAATCTGAATCCGCAGATCACAGCCAGAGCCTGACCATCCGCTACCACACCTTCGAAGATCTCCGTCTCTACTGCTATCGCGTCGCATCGGTCGTCGGCCTCGTCTGCATTCGCATCTTCGGATACAAAGACCCTGCCGCCGAACCGCTCGCCGAGCGCTGCGGACTCGCTTTCCAGCTCACCAACATCATTCGCGACGTCAAAGAAGACGCCGCTATGGGCCGCGTTTACTTGCCGGAAGAAGACCTGGCAAAATTCGGCATCACCGCTGAAGAACTCCGTGGCACGCCCGATCCCGCGCGCCTCCGGCCGCTGCTTGAATTCGAAGCCCAGCGTGCCCGCGAATGCTACAAATCTGGCCATGAACTGATTCCGCTCATCGATGAAGACGCGCAACCCGGACTCTGGGTTCTGGTCAACATCTACCAGAAGCTGCTGGAGAAAATCGCCGCCAAACAATACGACGTCTTCAGTAAACGAATCAGCCTGACCGTCCCCGAAAAACTCGCTGTCCTCTCGAAAGGTTTTCTCCAGCGCCTGCTCTGATGAGCGAACCATCCCCCAAAAACATCGCTGTCGCCGGAGGCGGTCTGGCCGGCCTCGCCGCCGGTTGTGCCCTTGCCAATGCCGGCTATCGAGTCACCCTTTTCGAGCGCCGCCCCTATCTCGGCGGTCGGGCGTCCTCTTATGAACATCCCGGCACCGGGGAAGTCGTCGACAACTGCCAGCACGTGCTCCTCGGATGCTGCACCAACCTCATCGACTTCTACCGCCGTCTCGGCGTCGAAAATAAAATCCGTTGGTATGACCACCTAACGTTTCTCGAACCCGCCGGATCTGCTGAAGAAAGCCGCGCCTCGATCATCGGCTCTTCATCGCTGCCCGCGCCGTTTCATGCGCTGCCATCGTTTTTCGGTGCAGATTGCCTCAATCTTTCCGACAAGTTGACCATCGCCAGCGCCATGGCCGCTCTCATCTCGTCTTTGCCCCACGATGATGGCCGCTCATTTCTCGACTGGCTGAAACAAAACCGTCAGACCGATCGCGCCATCGATCGCTTCTGGAAGACCATCCTGGTAAGCGCCCTTAACGAAGACCTCGACCGTATTTCCATTCCTTACGCCGCACAGGTCATTCGCGAGTCTTTTCTGAAGTCGGCCGAGGCAGGGAAGATGGGCGTGCCGACCGTCCCGCTCACCGAACTTTATGGCGTCGCTGCCGATTACGTCACTGCCCGCGGCGGCGAAGTCCGTCTACGCTCTAGTGTCGAAAGCTTCTCCACGCATGAAACCGGCGTCGAAGTTGTCACCGCAGGTCGTCGCGAGCGATTTGATTCCCTCGTTCTCGCTTTGCCTTATAACGGCATCGCCGCTATCCTGCCAGAAACTGCGCCACCCGCGCCGTGGCGCGCCATGCTCGCGCACTTCGAAAGCTCTCCGATCACTGGCATTCATCTTTGGTTCGATCGCCAGATTTCCGGCCTTGATCACGCCGTCTTGCTCGATCGCACCATCCAGTGGATGTTTCACAAATCCAAACTCCTCGGCCGCACCGATGCCGGCAGCTACGTGGAATTAGTCGTCAGCTCATCGAAATCGCTGGTGGAAAAGTCCAAGCAGGAAATCGTCGATCTGGCGCTGTCCGAACTCCGTGAGTTTTTCCCCGAAGCCCGCTCAGCCAACCTGATCAAATCGACGGTAATTAAAGAAGTCCACGCAACCTATTCACCCAAGCCTGGAATCGACAAGTTCCGACCGGCTCCGCAAACGCCTTGGCCGCGCGTCTTTCTCGCCGGAGACTGGATCGCGACCGGTTGGCCAGCCACGATGGAAGGCGCCGTGCGCAGCGGCTATCTCGCAGCCGAAACTTTGATGGAATCGCTCGGGAACAATCAGAAAATTCTCGTCCCCGATCTCCCCGCGCAAGGATTAATGAGGCTCTTCAGGTAGGAAAATCTAGATCGCCAACAGCACCACGCCTGCGGCCACAAACAGCGTCGCCGCCCATCGCCGCCGGTCAACTTTTTCGTGCAGAAAAATCCGCGCCGCAATCGCATTGGTCACAAATGTCAGCGACGACGATGCCGGCACCACCAGACTCACATCACCCCATGACAATCCAAACATCAAGCTGTAAAACGCCGTCGCCATCGCCGCCACGCCAATAAAAAAGCATGGGTTCGTCATCACCCGGCCCACCACAGCGAACAATCCCCGGCTCTGCCACAGCGCGCCCACGTCGCCGACTTGCTTCATGGCCCGCGCCAGCAGCACGTCGCCCGCCGTCGAAGCCAGCACGATAATCGCAACCGCCGCCCACGCGTAAGCCAGGCTCGTGTTCATCTGCGCACCTCACCTGCAATTGCAGCCACAGCCGCCTCCGGCTCAAGCTCCGCCGGAGCATGCTTCTCCGTCAGCGCCGGCCCCTGCGTCACGAATCCCACGCCCAGCGAAATCATGATTACGCCCATCCACCGCGTCACGCTGACGTGCTCATGCAGATAAAACTTCGCCACCAGCGTCAACAGCACATAACTCAACGACGTCGCCGGCAGCACATAAGTCAAATCCGCCCATGAGAGCGCCGTCAGGTAGCAGGCGAAAAACAGCAGCAGAAAAAAAATCCCCAGCGCCACGCCGGGGTTTAGAACAATCAGAATCATGCTGCTGATCTGGTGCAGGGAAATGTTGCCCGTCGCCTTCATTCCGCGGGCCAGCAGCGTGTCGCCGATGCAGGCAAACAAGCTCACCCCCGCCAGCACCAGATACTTTCTAAAATTCACACGCTAGGCCTTCGCCGGCTCCGCGGCGGCTGCGGAATCCTGCCGCTCGCGCTTTTCCTTCACCCACTTGTTGCGCGCCGCGCGGACCTTCAAGAACGTCTTCGCCTCGTGATACAGCCGCTTGCGTTCCACGCCGTCGAACGCGGCTTTCTTCAGAATTCTAAACACCGCTTTCGGCCGGAAATAATATTCATCGTAGAAACGATGCACCGCTTCCATGATCTCATCCGCCGGCAGCCCCGGATACTGTATCTGCACCATCTGGTGGCCGCCTTCGTCCACCATCTTGTTGTCCTTCACCATGAACCCGTTCTTCACCGCGTGATCGTACAGCTCCGTTCCCGGATACGCATGCGCCACCGAAACCTGTATCGTCTCCACATCCAGCGACTTCGCAAAGTTGATGGTATTTTTGATCGTCTCTCGCGTCTCGCCCGGCAGGCCGAGAATAAAATCGCCATGCACCACCAAGCCCAGCTTGTGGCAATCCTTGGTGAACTGGATCGCCCGCTCGATGGTCGCGCCCTTCTTAATATTTTTCAGGATCTGCTGATCGCCCGATTCGTATCCCACAATCAACAGCCGGCAGCCGGCTTCCTTCATGGCTTTCAGCGTCTCGTAATCAGTCGTCACCCGTGACGTGCATGACCACGTCAAGCCCAGCGGCTTCAGCTTCGCGCAGAGCTCGATCGTCCGCGCCTTCTGAATATTGAAGGTGTCGTCGTCGAAGAAAAATTCGCGCACATTCGGCCAATATTCCTTCGCCTTGGCCATCTCCTGCGCCACATCATCTGTCGACCGTTTCCGCCACGGATGCCCACTCAGCGTCTGCGGCCACAAGCAGAACGTGCATTGTGCCGGACACCCCCGCGTGGTGTACAACGACACAAACGGATAAAGCAAAAACGGCACCGTATACCGCGTCACATCCAGATCGCGCTTGTAGACGTCGGTCACATGCGGCATCGAATCCAGGTCCTGCATCTGCGGACGGTCCGCATTATGCACGATCTGCCCATCCTTCAAGTACGACGCGCCCAGGATCTCGTTCAGCGGCTTGCCATTGGCGTACTCCACCACCGCGTGGTCGAACTCCTTGCGCACAATAAAGTCGATCGCCTCGCACTCGCGCAGCGATTTCTCCGGCAGCACGCTCACGTGCGGACCGACGAAGGCAATCTTCATCGTCGGATTCGCCTCTTTGATCTTGCGCACCAGTTGAATGTCGCCCGGAAATCCCGGCGTGCTGGTGAACAGCACCAGGAACTCGTAGTCCCGCGCAATCTTGATGGTTTCTTCCGCAGAAATGTGGTGCGGCGGCGCATCCAAAAGCCGCGCGCCTTCGAGCATTCCCGCCGGATAGGCCAGCCATACCGGATACCAGTACGACTCAATTTCGCGCGTGGCCGGCCAGCGCGATCCCGCTCCCCCATCGAAATTTTCAAACGAAGGGGGGTTCAAAAACAGTGTTTTCAATGGCATAGGTTTGATTCCTTATTTTACCATTTCCGCCCGATTTTCCCTGCGGAAAACGCGTTGTTAACTGAATACTCTCCACTCTCCACCATTGTCATTCAGAGCGCGCGAAGAATCCCTTCTCCTTCTACAAACACAGATGAGTTTTTTCGCGTCCCTTACTGAAGACTCAAAGCCCTCCGTGCCTTCGTGTCTCCGTGGTTAATCACCTCAGCCAACAGATGCCCTCGCTTTCATTTCCGCTCCAATTTCCGCCAAGGCTCTGCTCATCACCGACAAATTGTGGAGGCCCCGGGCAGAGTCGAACTGCCGACCAACGGTTTAGGAAACCGCTGCTCTATCCATCTGAGCTACGGGGCCAATGCGCGAGGAACTTCTCATTGAAGAATTTCCTTTTGCGATCTTACCAAACCGCCATCATCACCCGCGCCTGACCGATCCGCCTTAAAATTCCCGTAGTTTTCCGTGGTATCGTTTATCAGACATTACCCATCCTCCCCATAATCACCGGGCCCGTAGCTCAACGGTTAGAGCAGCAGACTCATAATCTGTTGGTTCTAGGTTCAAATCCTAGCGGGCCCACCAACCATAGACGACCGCGGCAGCCCGGACCCGAAATCCTCATCGGAACGAAAAATCTGTCCCCTCTAACCCCCTCCAAACACGCCCTCTATCTCCCGACCCTTGGTGCCATCCCGCCCTCCCATTTCGTCATGGTCACAGGTTACTGAAGTTTCCCCCAAAATAGTGCAAATCATTGATCCTCAATGGATTAGCTGATATTTCTGAAGAGCGGCCTTATGTCTTTCCCCGGCCGTTTCTGTCGAAACTAGAATGACGCAGGACTCTCTCAACTGGAAGAGCCTCAGCTGGGTCTCCAAGCTGTTCATCAGCCTGGTGATCGGCGCCGGCACGGTGGTGTTGATTTCCGGCGCAGTCCATCAGTCCAGCAACAATATCGCCGAGTTTCTTTGCTATCTCTGCATTGCCGCGCTGGCCGCCCGTTTTCGCGTAACCCTGCCCGGAATCACCGGCACCATCTCGGTTAATTTCCTCTTCATCCTGCTGGCCATCATGGAGCTCAGCTTCTCCGAAACTCTGCTCCTCGGTTGCGTCTCCGTGCTGGTGCAATGCTGGCGTCCGCACCGCCCCAGCGCCATCCAGATCGCCTTTAACGCCTGTGCCGGCGCGGTCTCTATCGGCCTCGCCTACTTCGTCTATCACTACGCCTTGTTCCGCCTGGCAATCGACAGCCGTCCGCTTCTGCTGGGCGTAGCAGCGACAACCTACTTCATCGCCAACACGGTTTCGATTGCCGCGGTCATTTCACTCACCGAGCGCCGTCCGCTCTGGAAGCTCTTCACCGAGTGCTATCTCTGGTCGTTCCCTTACTACCTTGTCGGCGCGGGCGTGGTCGGCGTCTTCGGCTGGTTCAACCGGATGTTCTACTGGGAAACCTCGCTGCTCATGATCCCAGTGATCTATCTTTTCTACCGCTCCTACCGCCTTTATCTCGGCAAACTGGATGACGAAAAACGCCACGTCGAAGAGATGGCTGCGCTGCACCTCCGCACCATCGAAGCTCTCGCCGTCGCCATTGAAGCCAAAGATCAGAACACCCACGACCATCTGCGCCGCGTCAGCGTCTACGCCATTGAAGTCGCAAAAGAACTCAAAATCAGCGGGCCCGAACTTGAGGCCCTGCACGCCGCCACGCTTCTGCATGACATCGGAAAGCTCGCCGTCCCCGAGCACATCATCTCCAAGCCCGGCCGCCTCACGCCGGAAGAATTCGAGAAGATGAAGATTCATCCTCTCGTCGGCGCAGAAATTCTCGAGCGTGTGCACTTTCCCTATCCGGTCGTGCCTATCGTTCGCGCCCACCACGAAAAATGGGATGGAACCGGTTACCCCGTCGGCCTGAAAGGCGAGCAGATTCCCATTGGCGCACGCATTCTTTCCGCTGTCGATTTCCTCGATGCTCTCGCTTCTGACCGGCAATATCGCCGCGCGCTGCCGCTGGATGAAGTCATGGAGCGATTGGCCGGCGAATCCGGCAAGGGTTTTGACCCGCAGATCGTCGCCATCCTCACCCGCCGTTACAAGCAACTGGAAAGACTGGTCGCAACGAAATTCGGCAATCTCAGCACCCCGCACCTATCGACGGAAGCCAAAATTGAACGCGGTGACGCCCCCGGCGCAGGTTTTGCCGACGTAAAAACCAAATCGTCCTCCGGCATTCACAGCGCCTTTCTTTCATCGATCGCGTCCGCGCGCCAGGAAGCCCAAACCCTGTTCGAACTCAGCCAGGAGCTCGGCGCTTCCCTCAGTCTCGGCGAAACCTTGTCCGTGTTATCGGTCAAGCTCAAACCGCTCGTGCCCTACGATGCCATCGCCATCTACATTCGCCGCGATGAAGAACTCATTCCCGAATACGTCAACGGCGACAACTTCCGCCTCTTTTCCGCGTTGCGCATTCCGCTCGGCCAAGGTCTCTCCGGATGGGTCGCCCACAACCGCAAGCCCATCGTAAACGGCAATCCCTCGGTCGAGCCCGGTTACCTCAACGATCCTTCGAAATACAGCACCCTGAGTTCCGCACTCGCCGTGCCCCTCGAAGGCGTCGCTGGCGTGATCGGTGTGCTCGCGCTCTACCGCACCGAACGCGATGCCTTCACCAACGATCACCTTCGCATCCTCCTGGCCATCAGTTCAAAGATGGCGCTGGCCATCGAGAACGCTCTCAAATATCAGCAGGCAGAAAGTTCAGCCACAACCGATTACCTCACCGGCCTGCCCAACGCGCGCTCGCTTTTCCTTCAGCTCGAGCGCGAACTGGCCCGCTGCAAGCGCGACCAGAGTTCGCTCACCATCATGGTCTGCGACATGGATGGCTTCAAACAGGTCAACGACCGCTTCGGCCATCTCGAAGGTAATCACGTCTTGCGGCTCTTCGCGCAGGCGCTCAAACAAAGCTGCCGCGAGTACGACTACGTGGCCCGCATGGGCGGCGACGAATTCGTGGTCATCGCTCCCGGACTTCAGCCCGACGCCTCCGGCAGAAAAGCCGGTCAATTGCGCGAACTGGCTCGTCGCGCCGGCATCGACGTTTGCTCCGAAGACATTCTCTCGCTCAGCGTCGGCCAGGCCGTCTATCCCGCCGACGGCAAAGACGCCGAAGATCTCCTCGCTGAAGCCGACCGCCGCATGTATCTCGAGAAACAGAAGCAGCCCAGGAGCAGAGATCGCCGTCTGCACACCCGCTACCGTTGCCGGTTGACCATCGAAGTCATCAGTGACCAGAGCAACTCGCCGGTCCTCGCCTATCTCACCAATATCAGCATGGGCGGATGCTACATCGAAACCAGCGCCATCCTGAGCCGCGGATCGAAGATTCGCATCGATCTCGCTCACAACGGCTTTCAGATCGAAGGCAAGATTGAACGCGTCGATCCCGGCGTCGGACTTTCGGTTCAGTTCACCGATGCGCGCGGCGACGGCAAAGAGAAAATCACCCGCCTGCTCGAATCCGTGCAGAAAGACACCTCGCCCAACCCCTACCTGGAAGCGCTTTCCAAGCGGTAACCGTACGAACGCTCAGCCTTAGCACTGCGCTTGCTTTTGGGTGGCGCAGCGCTTCAGCGCTGCGATAGATCGCTTGTTTTGGCCATCGGCTTTAGCCGCTGCGGTCAAAAGATCGCGGCTACGCGGGAAGTCCCTACACCCTTGTCATTCCGAACCGTTCGCAAAACGGGTGCCTCACACAACGTGCTTTTCGTTGTGTGGGAACTTTCGGAAAACTGGACCCAAAAACACTGATCCTTACCACCCCGTAATTCCGAACCCATGAGGAATCCGCTTTTCAGGCACAGGCGGGCGGCCCAGCCAGAATCCACGCATCCGCCAATGAACTGGCCCACGACTGTTTACCATATGGTAAACATCACAATGCTCCTAACCCATTGATTCCAGATATTTTAGTATCTAACTACCTGATTTATCAATATTTTAGCTCCATATGGCGTTGGATTTTTATTGATTCTAAAGCCTGTTACGAGCCAAACGCAGATATCCGTGATATGGAGGTTGAACTGCCCAGCACCGTTTGCGTGGAAGTCGTTCGATGGCTTCGATATTACCTTTAAGTTAATCCCCATCGGGAGCGTAACGAACCTTCTGACGACCAACGACCAACGACCAACGACCGAAGACCAACGACGGAAGACCGACTCACCCCAGATAACTATCTCTTACCCGAGTGCGATTCACCCTTCGCCGAGAATAGCGCATAAGGCCACTCGTCGGCTTTCTTCGGCAAGGCAACCCCGGCTCCCATGCCCGCTTGCCCGCCCCAATCTTCCGGCACCGGCTGAATGCACCACACATTCCCCGGTTCTTCCAGCGCCAACCCCAGCAACCAGTACTTGCCGTCCACGCCCAGCGGCACGCAGTTGGCCACGCGCGCGATGGCGTGATTGCCTCCCGGCAAGTCCTCCAGCACCACGCGGCATTCCAGTTCCAGCGGCCGCGTCAAGCGCACCCCGCACCCATCCGGATTCACCACCAGCGTGTGACACTCTTCCGCGAACTCGGGTTTCAAATCCAGGCTGCGGATGCGGATCGGTATCTGAGCGCGAATTCTGGTCGGACGATGGGATGATTCCAGGGAAGTCTTGTTGCCACTCATGTCAGCGATCCACTCTTCATGGTAGGCCCGAAAAACGGGCTCCAGAAGCTGACGGGCGTTCCCGCGCAAACCAAAGTAATCCGAGCCCGCCTGTTAGCGGAAGGCCAAAGAGCCCGCCAGGCGCGCTTTTCGCAGGCTCAATGAAAACAACACCAGACCCGCGGTAAGCGCGGCGCCGGCAAACAACAGAAGATAGCGGAACTCTGGCGCCAAATCGCCGAACCCGCTACCCTGCAACAGCGCCATGCGCATCGCCGTCAGCGAATGAGTCAGCGGGATCCAGCCGGAAATAATCTGCAGCGGTTTGGGAAGCGCGTCGACTGGGAAAAGCGTCCCGGTAAGAAACCACGTCCCCGACCCGACAATCCACAACACCGCCGAACCTTTCTGGATCGCAATCTGTAATGCCGCAGCGACCAACCCCAGGCCAACCACTATCATCAGCGAAAGCCCGAACACACCCACCGCTGCTGCCAGGTTCGCATCCAGTGCGCCAGTCCCCGAAAGCTTGAAGCCGGCGATCAGATAGATCAAAAACTGCCCGCTGCCCGCGATCAAAGCCGCCGCTGCGCTCAACAACACAATCACCGGCGCCGGCGTCGCCGACGCCATCAGAACTTCCATGGTCCCTTCCTGCTGCGCCTCCTGCACGCACCGCACGAAGGCGCGCGTGGCCATGATCATAAACGTGTACAGGCCGGTCCCGATGAGCAGGAAAGGGAAGTACTCGACCCCGTCCGGCCGGAATCCCGGCCCGATCGCCCGCGACAAGTAATAAAACGCCGCCAGCTCCACCAACGTTCCCGCAACCGAGATGGCGAGCCCCGCACGATAACGTGACGCCGTGCGCAGATCGCGCAGCAGTATCACCGAGAACTTGTCGGCCGTCGCCGCTACACTCATCGCCACTCTCCAACCGCGACTGGAAGCGCTTCATCGACCCCTGCTTCTCGCTGAGTCAGATCGAAATACCAGGAACGCAGCGAGTGAACTCCGGTTGAGACCACTCTTCGCTCGGCAATCAGCCGTCCGTTTTGCAGAACGACCGCCGAATCCGCCAGCGCTGCGGCTTCTTCAAAACTATGCGTTGCCAGAACCAATGTTGTCCCGCTCGGCCGCAGACCGCGCACCAACTCCCAAAATTCCTCGGTCGACGCCGGATCCAAACTGCGCGTCGGTTCATCCAGAAGAAGAAGCGATGGCTCTTTGACCAGAGCCCGAGCGATGCTCAACCGCTGCCACATTCCGCTCGAAAACTTCATCACCAGCATGTCCGCGTACTTCGCCAGGCCAGTTTGCTCCAACTGAAGCCGGATGCGCCCGCGCCGCACCTTTCGCGGTATGTTGTCGAGAGCGGCAAAAAAATGCAGGTTCTCCCGCGCCGTAAGCCGCGGAAAAAATGACCGCTCCGATGCGATGGCAAACCCAACCCGCTCCCGCACCGCGGAACCCGCAACTCTGGTATCGTAACCTTCCACTAAAACCGTCCCGCGATCCGGCAGAAGAATCGTGGCAATCAATTTCAGCAGCGTGGTCTTGCCGCTACCATTCGGACCCAGCAGCGCCAGCGCGGTTCCTTGCGGAACGCGCAATGAAATATTATCGAGCGCCCGCGTCTCGCCCCGCTGCTCGCGGCCGAACCAGCCAACCAATGCCGGCCCTTGCCGGTATGTTTTGCTGACCGAATCCAGGCGAATGCTGTCCATTCTTGATCAATAGCCGCTTACGTTTCGCGTTAATCCCTGCTCCAAGTGCACTTATTATAGGAGCGGCAGGCTGACTCAAAGGCTGACTGCTTTTGTTCATCGCGGGGAAATTAGCTCAAAGATATGTCCGCAGCCACTCAGCTACGAGCGATCTCACCGCCGGCTCCGATTGCCGAACGCGACCTTGCCTGCAATTCTCGAGAGTTCAATCTGCTCACAGCTTGCTGCCGAGCCGCGTGGAACCCCGCAGAAAACGACCGCATCCGTCAGCTTCTACTTTCACCACTTGACTGGGATAGGCTTCTTACCCAGGCTGAGCATCACGGCCTGGTTCCACTCCTTTTTCAATTCGCCGCCGCATTTTCAAATGTAGTTCCGCTGCAGCACTACAACGCCCTGCGCTTGCATGGCCAACAGGCGGCTTGCCGCGCATTATGGTTCACCCAGGAGCTGCACAGAATTCTCGACCGCATGCAGCTCGCGGGCATCGATGTCATCGCCCACAAGGGTCCAGCTTTGGCCAGTTTGCTCTACGGCGACGTCGCCCAACGCCAGTTCAATGATCTCGATCTCCTGATTCGCTCTCGCGATGTGGCCCGCGCCCAATTTGTCTTGGCCGATCTCGGATACCATGGCGACGCGCAATTTACCGAACTCGAAACCCGCGCTCTCTTGCGCACCGGATACGAACAAGTTCTGCACGGTCCACGCGGCAGAAATATGGTCGAGCTGCAATGGCGCATCCTTCCGCGCTTCTACGCTATCGATTTTGATATGGAAGCGTGCTTCCAGAGGTCGAGAACGGTCCAGCTCGGAGATCGTCAGTGCCGTACGTTGTCTGCGGAAGATCTGCTCCTGGCCCTTTGCGTCCACGCCGCCAAGCACGGCTGGACGCAGCTTTCCTGGCTTCGCGATATCGCTCAACTCACTCGAACCTCCGGCTTGGCGTGGCATTTCATCGCCAAAGAATCTAGACGGCTGGGGATCGAACGCATTGTGGCGATAAATAGTGCCTTGTGCCGCTATTTGTTTGGCGATTGCGCGAGCTGGCCGGCCTCGACCTTGCAGTCAGACCACGCAACCAACACGATTGCCAACGATGTTCTCGCCTCACTCAAAGCTGGCGTTACTCGCCAGACCGCCACGTTCGATTATTTTCGTTGGATGATAAGTCTGCGCGAGCGCCGTCGCGATCAGGCGCGGTTGATTTGGCGGCTGGCTTCGACGCCGCACATCAGCGAATGGAAGAAAGTGAAATTACCTGCGCCGCTATTTTCGCTTTACCCGTTTGTCCGCATGGCTCGGCTGGCCAAACGGTTTGCCTCCGGCGCAACTTGATGCTCAGGTAAAGAATCAATCCGCAACAATCGCGATGCCGGCATTATTGGCCGCGTCGATAATTGCATCGCCATCGAGCAGTAGGCATTTGCCCGCATCCAGGGCCAGACACGTTGCACCCGCCTTGCGCATCACTGCAATCGTCTTCACGCCGATCACCGGCACATCGAAACGCATATCCTGATTTGGCTTGGCAATCTTCACCACCGTCAGCGCCCGGCTCAGCGTCGATGCTTCCGCATCCAGGCTCAACATGATTTGTCCCGCCCGTTCAATCGCGGCGTCAGTTCCTTCCATGGCTTCGATGGCGACGCAGGCCGATTCGGCAACCACTATGGTCTGCCCAATATCATATTGCGCCACGTGCCGCGCAACCGCGCGTCCATAGTCGATGTTTTTTCTTTCCACCGCTGTCGGCACGCGCCTCGTCAACACGCCGGGTTTGGCCAGCAGCGGTTCCAGAAATGTCACCGAATTCTCCAGCGTGATCCCTTCATCTTCCAGCACCTTGCTCACCGCTCCCAGCAGCGCATCCGTGTTGCGCGTGCGCAAGTTCAATAGCAGTTTGGCCAGGCGCCAATCTGGCCGGATGGCAGAGAATATCTGCTTGTGCTTCACCTGTCCCGCCATGATCGCCCGCGTCACGCCTTCCTTCTGAAAGCTTTCTATCAGTCGCGAAAGTTCGCCCAGCGAGAGCCAATGCACCGCAACCGCGCCGCGCGATTCGATCTCCGGCGATGTTTCTTCTTTTATCGCAGCCACCACCACGTCGAATCCCTGCGCCTGCGCTGCCTCCAGCACCAGGAACGGAAACTTGCCGTTGCCCGCGATCAGACCTATGCGTGGTTTTGCTATGGACATCAAAGAACTGACCGTGACAGGACAAAAGCTACTTGATCACTCCGCGCTCCGACTCTTCAATAAACCGAATCAGGCGCTCAACATCTTCTCCGCGATCCGATTCACCCTTCAACCGCTCCAGCGCCTGCGAAGTATTCAGCTTCGACGCCAGCAGAACCTTGTATGCATGATGAATTTTGCGAATCCGCTCCGGGCTGAATCCGCGCCGCTCCAAGCCAATCGCGTTCAGTCCGTAAGCATGCGTGTCGCGCGCCGCCGCGGTCTTCGAAAACGGCAGCACATCGCGAGTCACCGTCGTCCCCCCGCCCATAAAACTGTAAGCCCCGATGCGCACAAAGTGGTGCACCGGGCACAGCGCACCCACCGTCGCCCAGTCTTCCACCACCACATGCCCGCCGAGCGTGGCCGCATTCGCCATGATGACGTGGTCGCCAATCGTGCAATCATGCGCAATGTGGCAGTACGCCATGATCAGATTATGGCTGCCGACCCGCGTCACGCCGTGGCCTTTCACCGTCCCGCGGCTGATGCTCACAAATTCGCGAATGTCGTTGTGATCGCCGATTTCAAGCCGCGTCGGCTCGCCGTTGTAAGTCAGGTCCTGCGGCGCAGCGCCGATCACAGAAAACGGATGAAACTTGTTCCGCTTGCCAATTTTGCTGGGACCTTCGATTACAACATGCGACAAAAGCTGACACCCTTCGCCCAACTCCACCTCGGCGCCAACCCTGCAGTATGGGCCAATCACGCACGACTCATGCACCCTGGCGCGGGCGTCAATAATAGAGGTCGGATGAATATTGCTGGCGAGCGCGCCGTCTCTACTCATTGGGCCCAGGACGCTTCCTATTCCGTTTCCGCAGCCTCTTCGGGGGCCGGTCCACGCGAGCGGTCCACCAGCCTGCACGTCACCACGGCTTCTGCCACACGCTTGTCGCCCACGTAGGCCATGCACTCCATGCGCGATGCATTCATCCGCCACGCTTTTACTTCAACTTCAATTCGCAGTTGATCTCCCGGTACCACCGGCCGCCGAAAACGCGCACGCTCAATGCCGGTGAAAAACATGAGTTTGCTGTCCCGGTCGACGACCTCAGTCAGCAGCAATGCACCACCGGCTTGCGCCATCGCTTCCACAATCAACACCCCGGGCATGACCGGCGCACCGGGAAAATGTCCGGCAAAAAACGGCTCGTTAATCGTCACATTCTTAATCGCCACGATCCGCTGTTTGCGCACCACTTCCACCACCCGGTCGATCAACAGAAACGGATACCGGTGCGGCAAAATCTGCTGAATCTGGTTGATGTCCCACGGAGCCGCTGGCGGCGCCGCAGCTTCCATCGTTGCGTTTAACGTGTCAGTCATTTCTCTCTCAAGCGGCGTTTGTTAATCAGATCGAAGATTATACTGTAACCTGCCACCCAGCACAGCTTCCAGTCAGAGACCACATGCCCAAGAAGACTCTCAGCAAAAAGAAAGCGTCCAGCAAAAAGCCAGCAACCATCAAAAAGCCAGCACCCGGTAACAAACCCGCTCCCAAAGCCGCGCCCACAGCATCTGCCAACGACCCAACCACGCTCCTGCATACTCTTCAAGCCAAGCAATCCGAAATCGCCGATACCATCCGCCAGCTCGTCGAAATCGAATCGCCTTCCGACAACAAGCCCGCCGTCGATCGCCTCGGCGCCATGCTCGCCGGACGCTTCGAAAAACTCGGCGGCCATTCCATGTTCCACCGCACCCCCAACTTCGGCGATCACCTTCAGGTCGACTTCGCCGGCAAGCGCCAGGGCAAGCCGGTTTTGCTGCTTGGCCACCTCGATACCGTTTACCCCATGGGAGCCCTTGCCACCATGCCTTGCCGCGTCGCTGACGGAAAACTTCACGGCCCCGGCGCCTTCGACATGAAAGCCGGCATCGCCTTCATGCTCTATGCCATCGAAGCGCTGCGCGCCCGCTATGAAGACGCGCTTCCTCGCCCCGTGACCGTGCTCCTCGTCTCCGACGAAGAGATCGGCAGCGACACCTCCCGCCGCATCACCGAAAGTGTTGCCCGCCGTTCGCAAGCGGTTCTGGTCGCCGAGCCATCTTACGGCCCCAAAGGCGCGGTGAAAACTGCCCGCAAAGGCGTGGGAGAATACACGCTCAAAGTCACCGGCAAAGCTGCGCACTCCGGACTCGACTTTGAAAAAGGCGAGAGCGCCATCGTCGAACTTGCGCGCCAGATCCCCGTCATCGCGAAACTCACCGACCTCAAGCGCGGCATCAGCCTCAACATTGGCACCATTCGCGGAGGCACGCGCACCAACGTTGTCCCCGGCGAAGCCTTCGCCGTTCTCGACGTTCGCATCGCCCACGCCAAAGACGGCAAAGAGATCGACCGCAAGCTGCGCGCTCTGCGTCCATTCAATCGCAAGTGCAAGCTCGAAATCGGCGGCGGGATCAATCGTCCCCCCATGGAGCGAACCGCAGGGGTTGCCGATTTGTATCAGCGCGCCGCAGGCATCTCAAAGCAACTGGGCTGGAAACTCGAAGAAGCTGCCGTCGGCGGCGGCTCCGACGGCAATTTCACCGCCGGCCTCGGCATCCCCACACTCGATGGCCTGGGAGCCGTCGGCGACGGAGCCCATTCCGCCGACGAGTATGTCGTGATCTCTGAATTGCCGCGCCGGGCCGCGCTTTTAGCCGCGCTCATCGACTCACTGTAAAATCACGAACTACTTTTGCCTTCTGCATTCTTACTTCTTACTTCAAATACGCCAGCATCTCTTTAAACGCCGGCGTTCCTGACGCTCTCAGCAGTTCATAAATCATCATTTCGGTCGACGAAATCACCGCGCCCGCCGACCGCATGCGCTCCAGCCCAATCTTCCAGTTCCACTCCGTGCGCGAACTCACCGCATCGGACGCCACGTGCACAATGTAGCCCTCCCGCAGCGCCGCCAGCGCCGTCTGCGTCACGCAGATGTGGCTCTCCATCCCGCACAGCAGCAGCGTGTTCCGAGTGCCCGGCAGCCGCTTCAGCAACGAGCAGAACGCATCGCTGCCGAAGCAGGAAAATATCAGCTTGTCGAGCGCCGGCGTCTCCGGCAAAAGCGCAGCGATCTCGGCGACAGTATTCCCCAATCCCTTCGGATACTGTTCGGTCATCAGCGCCGGAATCTTCAAAATACTCGCCAGCCGGATCAGCAGTTGCGAATTCTTGACCAGCCGTTCTTTCTCAAAAATCGGCGGCAAAAGCTTTTCTTGAATATCGATCACCACCAGCGCGCACTGGCTGGCCTCCAGGCTTTGCCGCGCAATTTCCATCGAGTCATTCGTTAGCTGATTCACCGAACCGAGCGTCGTCGCCATCAGAAATCTCCTGCCTCAATGATATGATGATTTTACGTTCCTATGGCGGTGTAGCTCAGGTGGTTAGAGCGACGGTCTCATAATCCGTAGGTCGTTGGTTCGAGTCCAACCGCCGCCACCAGACTACGCCGTTCCGTCGTTGGTCATCAGTCGTCAGTCATCAGTTATCAGTCATCAGTCGTCAGTCGTCAGTCGTCAGTCGTCAGTCGTCAGTCGTCAGTCGTCAGTCATATAGTTTCGTAGCGGGTGCTGCACATCAACTGGCGGCTTCGAGGAGTTGCTTGGCGATGGCCAGAGCTTTGTCGGCTCCGGCTGGTCCCTCGGCGGCTAAAGCCGCCGAAAAGAAACAAGTCTGATCGCAGCGCTAAAG
>DASVWZ010000206.1:0-14521 GCA_036392935.1 Terriglobales bacterium
ACGAACCCTTATCGCCCCCACACCCTAACCATTGTCATCCCGAGCGGAGCGCAGCGCCAGCGAGCGCAGTCGAGGGACCTTGCGTTCCCAAAAACGCCGGCGACCACTCCACCACCATCGACATAAACGCCGCCGCCGCCGAACCCGCCACGCCGCGGAGAATGTTCTGCCGCCGCTACTTCTGCGTCTCTTCCAATCCGCGATACTTCAACATCGCCTTGGGATCGGGAGCTCCGCCGCGCCAACCGTCATACATTTTTTCCAGGTCCTGCGTGTTGCCGCGCGAAAGCACCAGCTTGCGGAAGCGGTCGCCGTTGGCTCGAGTCAGGCCGCCGCTATCGAGAAAATGCTGGTAGGCGTCGTCGGCCAGCATCTGCGTCCACAGATACGCATAGTAGCCGGCGCTGTAACCATCGCCGCTCCATATGTGGGCAAAGTACGACGACCGATAGCGCGGCGGAACGTAATTCACCGCCAGATGTGTCTTCTCGAGCGCCTGCTTCTCGAATTGATCGGGCTGCTGCAGCGGCG
This sequence comes from Terriglobales bacterium, assembly GCA_036392935.1. GTDB lineage: Bacteria > Acidobacteriota > Terriglobia > Terriglobales > Acidobacteriaceae > DASVWZ01. The sequence continues at coordinate 532 of DASVWZ010000206.1, forward strand.
CATCCGCGCTCAGCAGGTGCCATTGCATATCGAGCTCGGCGGCGGCAAACAGTTCGGTCATGCCATATCCGCTGTTGAACCGATCGGCCTTGCGAATTCGCGCAGCCAGTTCTTCCGGCATGGGTTCGCCGGTTTTGTAGTGCTTGGCGTAATGCGCAAACACCGAAGGATACAGCGCCCAGTGTTCGTTGAACTGCGAGGGAAACTCGACAAAATCCCGTGCCGTAGAGGTTCCGGCAAGAAACGGCCACTGCGCGTCCGAAAACATGCCGTGCAAGGCGTGGCCGAACTCGTGGAACATGGTCACCACATCGCTAAAGCTGATCAGCGCCGGCTCGCCCTCGGCTGGCTTCGAGAAATTCGCCACGTTATAAACCACCGGCGTGGTTCCCATCAGCCGCGATTGCCCCACGAAATCGGACATCCACGCGCCGCCGCGCTTGTTGTCGCGCTTGAAATAGTCGCAATAAAAAAGCGCCAGGTGTTTGCCGTTGCTGTCGAAAACTTCGAAGACCCGCACGTCCGGCTGATAAACCGGAATGTCGTGCCGCTCTTTGAAAGTAATGCCGTAAAGCTGCGTCGCCGCATAAAACACGCCGTTCTCGAGCACATTGTTGAGCTCGAAATACGGCTTCACTTGTGCGTCGTCGAGATCGTAGCGGGCTTTGCGCACCTGCTCCGAATAAAAATTCCAGTCCCACGGCTGGACCTGAAAGCCGCCGTTCTGCGAGTCGATAATTTGCTGGATATCTTTTGCTTCGCGCGCCGCCACTGCAGTCGCGGCGGGAACGATCGCATCCATGAATTTCAACGCGTTCTCCGGCGTCTTCGCCATCTGGTCTTCGATCTTCCACGAGGCGTAATTCGGATAGCCCAGCAACTTGGCTTTCTCGGCCCGAATCTGTGCCACGCGTGCAATCGTGTCGCGCGTGTCGTTGGCATCGCCGCGCTCGGTTCGGTTCCACGAATGTTCGAACACTGCCTGCCGCGTCGCGCGGTCGGTCAGCGAAACCAGATCTGGCTGTTGGGTTGTGTTCTGCAACGGCAGCACAAAGCCGTCTTGTTTACGATCTTTGGCAACCGCCTCGGCGCCGGCAATGCGCGCGTCAGAAAGACCTGCCAGCGCGGATTTGTCCGTCGTCGAATACGCACCCGCTTTGTTCGCCGCCAGCAATTTGTTGGTGAAAGCCGTCGTCAGCGTCGACGCTTCCTCGTTCAGCTTCTTGATCTGTACCTTATCGGCCTCGCTCAAATTGGCGCCGGCGTGGACAAAGCGGTCGTAATAGCGCTCCACCAGCCGCAGCGATTCGGGATCGAGATTCAGAGACTGGCGCTGTTTATAGATCGCCGAGACGCGCTCAAAGAGCTTCTCGTTCAGGAAAATAAAGTCGTCATGCGCGGCGAGTTTCGGCGATTCGGCGGTGTCAATGTCCTGCAGCTTGGGATTGGTGTTTGCGCCCGTCACCGCATTGAATGCCGAATTGGCGCGGTCCAGCAGTTGGCCACTCTTCTCGAGCGCCACGATCGTATTATCGAACGTCGGCGCAGCGGGATTGTTCGCAATCGCCAGCACTTCCTCGCGCTGCTGCGCCATGCCGGCTTCAATCGCCGGCTGGTAATCGTCGTCGGTGATCTTGTCGAACGGCGGCGCTTTGAACGGCAACGTGCTCGGCGCGTAGAACGGGTTCGACGGCCCAAACGCGCTTGCCGGTTTAGTGGAATCCTGTGCGAGTGCGTCAACGCTGGTGAGAGAACTCATGATAGTCAGAATAACGGCTGCGCAGCGAACTTGGATAGTGGTCATAAGGAAGTGAGATGCGTTCTTGATTATACCGGCCAACCAGTTTTGGACGGCTGAGCCGGGCAAAGGTGAGTGAAGACAGCGCTCGTCCGCGCTTCGGCCTTTATTTCGTCCCGTTCGGATACACCAGAATCTTGCTCGACTCGCCGGTTTTCAGCCGGCTCATGGCCTTGGAGAAATCCTTCATGGAAATGCGGTCGGTGATCACCGGATGCAGATCGAGTTTGCCCGCCTTGAGCAGCGCGGTCATCTGGTACCAGGTCTGATACATGCGGCGTCCGTTGATGCCTTGCACCGTGATGCCTTTGAAAATGATGTCTTCGGAGAAGTTAAGCGGGATGGGTTTCGAGGTCAGACCGAGCAGCGAGATTCGGCCGCCGCGGCGCACCGAATCGAAGGCTGTTCGAATCGCGTCCGGATGTCCGGCCATTTCGAGCACCACATCGACGCCCAAGCCGCCGGTTCGTTCCATAATGACTGCCGTAGCGTTTTCTTTCGATGGGTCAATAGTGACGTCAGCCTTCATTTCCTTGGCAAGTTTGCGCCGGTGTTCGTTAACCTCGATGGCGAAGACTTGCGTGGCTCCCAGCGCGCGGGCTACGGCGATGGAAAAAAGTCCGATAGGACCGCAACCCGTGACGGCGACGGTTTTCGCGGCGATCTCGCCCGCGAGCACGGTGTGGACTGCATTGCCCAGCGGATCGAGGATCGAAGCGTATTCCAGAGGAATCGCGGGATCGAGCTTCCAGATATTGGATTCGGGAATGACAACGTACTCGGCGAAAGCGCCGTCGGCATCGACGCCGATGATCTTCACGTTCTGGCAGATATGCGCATCACCCGTACGGCACTGCAGGCATTTACCGCAGGCCACGTGCATCTCGGCGGAAACGAAATCGCCTTCCTTGACGCTGGTGACTTCGTCGCCAAAGGCGACCACCTCGCCGCAGAATTCGTGGCCCGGAATCAGCGGTGGATGAATGCGCCCTTGCGCCCAGCGGTCCCATTCGTAGATATGAAGATCGGTGCCGCAGATGGAAGCCACTTTGACTTTGACCAGAACGTCGTTGCGGCCGAACGCCGGAATCTTGACTTCGCGGACTTCCGCTCCAGGAGCGGCTTCGGGCTTTACTACGGCGAGCATTGTGTCAGACATACCGGCGACCTATATAGACGAGTTGAGAAAACAAAACGGTTCATCTTACCACTGGACGGTACTTTGGTTTCAATTGCCGTTAGCCGTATGAACTGACGGTGCCCAACGACCGTGCGACAGTCTAAGCCTTCTGCTCAAACTTGGCCCGCATTTGCGAATCGAATTCCTTCGATTTACCGCGCGGCACGCTCAAGGTCTTCCAGTCCGACGAACGGAGATGTTTGGCCAGGAAGACAATTTGTCCGACATGTGATGCGTGGTGCGCCAGAGAGCGATTGAGTGCCTGCAAGACCGTGTGCGGTTCGGCGCGAATCGTGACCGTGCGTTCGAGATCGTCCGGCGTAAGGCTTTTGATGGTGGAAAAAAGAATCTCCCACGACTCGTCCCACCAGCGCATGAGTTCGGCGCGAGTCGTGGCCGGTGTGATTTCGAACTCCGTGTCGCGCTGCCGATTCGGCTTCTCGCCATCGGTGGTCAGGAAGTCCGTGAAGCGCGAGCGAAGATTCCCGGCGATGTGCTTCATCAGGATGGCAACCGAATTCGATTCGGGGTCGAGCGTAACGAACAGTTCTTCGTCCTTCAACTGCTCGACCGCTCCTTCGCCCATGCGTTTGTAGCCGCGGAACTGGCGCGAAGCCTCATCGAGATAGTGCTGGCCAAAGTCAGGAGAGTTCATGAATCAAGCATAGAACACTTTCTTAAGTGGTTTGCGCCGGATAAGTTCCCGGAGGTTGCAGCGGATAAGGCACCGGCGACATCGCCGCCACATTCACCTCGATGCCGCCCACCCATTTGGCGAACAGGTTGTAGAGCGCCGCGCCGATAGCGCCGAAGATGAAGCCGATCACGCCGTAAAAGATTGGCATCATAATCGCAACCACCAGCCCAATAACTCCGGTAAAGGGAGCATTCTTGGCGCCGGTCATCGCTCCGAGCGCCGACATCAGAAGAAAGAAAGGCGCGAAGATCAGGCCGAACGTAGCCTGAATCAGCGCCATGATTTTGGCGGCAGAAAATACCCCGACCGATTGAATGACCCTCATCGCTTCCTCCGTTTCCAGATTCGCCGGCAGTAACACCGCCTAAAGCCCGCCAGCCGAGTCGCAGCAAGTGTACGCTGGTTTGCCGGGAGTTAACGTAAATCATGGTGGAATTTCTGCAACCTCAGGTATTTCGGGGTTGTTCCGCACTCTGCCGTGTGCTAGAAACGGCTTATAGGGAATGCGTTGCGAACGCGCGCCCCGCAGCCAGTTTCCGTCATTCGCATGAGCGCAAGAGCCAAAGCCGCAAGAGCCGTCAAGCCGGACGAGGTTGTCATCCCGGAGAAGCTCTATTTCCGCATTGGCGAAGTTGCCAAGCTGTGTCATTTGCCGGCATACGTATTGCGCTTCTGGGAGAGCGAATTCTCCCAGCTCAAGCCAACCAAAGGCAGCACCGGCCAGCGCATGTACCGGCGCAAAGATGTTGAGACCGTGCTGCTGATCAAGAAGCTGCTTTACGAGGAAGGGTTCACCATCGCCGGCGCGCGCCAGCACCTGAAAGAACAGAAAGGCGACCGGACGCAGAGCATACTGCCGTTTCCCGCGCGCAGCGCCGCAGACCTGAAAGAAATCCGTCAGGGATTGAAAGATATTCTCGGGATACTTTCCGCCAAGCGCTCCGGCTGATCAACCCGCGTCGCAGGCCACGCGAAAGCCGTAATCGGCATACTGAAACTGCGGAGGAATACTCGACCGCGCCGCGCACCGCGCAACCTTAATGTGATGGCGCCACGAACCTCCGCGGGAAGCTTTGCGCTGGCCGCCTTCTGGACCCCGCGGATTGCGCTCAGGAGCAACGGCGTAATAGCCGGGATCGAACCAGTCGCTGCACCACTCGTGCACGTTTTCGCAGATGTCATACAGTCCGAAGCCATTTGGCGCGTATTGCGCAACCGGTTCCGGTCCAGTCAGCCAGCGCTGACCGTAATTTGGCAAAGACTCTGGCGGTTCATCTCCCCAGGGAAATTGCCGGCCATCAGCTCCGCCGAGGGCAGCGTATTCCCACTCGGCTTCGGTCGGCAAGCGGAATCGTAATCGGGATCGCTGGCTGAGCCAGTCGCAATATTGGCCCGCTTCGAACCAGCTGACTGCGACCACAGGTTGTCGCGCATGATCGAACTTGGGATCAGCCCAATGAGGCGGCGGCATTGCGCCAGTGTCGCCAAGAAACACCGAGTAATCCGCGTTGGTCACTTGGCATGCAGCCACGCAAAAGTCATCCACCCAGACGCGACGCACCGGACGTTCGTTATCCTGGCCGGTTTCAGAACCCATCAGGAACCATCCGGCAGGAATGCGAACCAGTGTTGGCGGCGAGAAATGCGCCGGCGGAACCGATTCTGCCGCTGAAGCCATAGCCAGAGGCTAGCACGAAGGCTAACAGCTCAGCGCGGCCTCGCCTTTCCGAGAGAAGGAAGTCTCTAAGCGCGATGGCAAGCACTTTTGCCATTCCTGTGGCGGCGATCTTGTAGTAACATGCTTCGGTCTAACCGATGCGCTGGCGCGGGGCAGCGCAAAGCATATCCACATCTCTCGGGAGGCTGTATGAAGTCTAGCGGTAGGGTTTTCCAGGGTATCGTTTTCGCGTCCATTGTGTTGGCTGCTTGTTCGACCATCGCTTTCGCACAACTTCAGGCTGCGCCCACAGGGCAGAACGCCGGAGTTTGTGGTGGCCAGCAGTTCTGCTATGAAACCAACGATTTTGTGGCCACGGTCACCGATTTTCGCACCAGCAGCGCTCAGAATGGCTGGGGCACGAAGCTGATTGACATGATGGTGCACTTCCAGAACAAGACCAACCAGCCTTTGGGTCTGGGTTATGTGGACGGCTCCGGATATGCGCTCGATGAACGCGGAAACCGCTACGGCCTGAACGCCGGCGCCGGAGGCATCCGCGGCATGGGAGTCATCTCAGGGAATAATCCGAATCCGCAATTCACGCTGTCACCCGGCGGTGGCGGCGATGCCCGATTCGAACTGGGTTTTAATCCCGGACAGGCGATTCTTGGGCAAACCTTCGAAGTCGGCCTCGAATTCCGCGAAATCAACAGTGTAGGAACCGGCCAATATCAGTTGGGCAACGACACGCTGGTTCACTACACCGGTCTGGCCAACGGAGCCGTCATGGCACCGGCCGGGGCGATGGCCGGATCACCCGCAACGAACGGGCAGATGCCTGGCCAAACCGCTCAGGGCCAACCCTGCACCACTGGCACAACAACGGGGAGTAATGGAGTGCAACAAGGGACAAGCACAGCCACCAACGCGATTTCGCAGGTTGGCTCCATGCTGCACGGGCAGAGCGCCGGAACGACTGCATCCAACGTCGCGGGTGCCGTTCCCTGCATGCCTGCCGGAGCGAGCGGGCTGATGAACAGCGTTGGGTCGGTTGCGCCAGCCCTGGGCAGCATGGGAGCTGCGCAGAATAACGGAGTTTATACCGCACCCGGCAACTACACCAATCCGGGCACGTACACCGCACCCGGCACGTATAACAGCGCTCCGGCAAACTACTCAACCTCGCCTTACGGCACGGTAGCGCCGGCCACCACCGGGACTTCGGCGGTGCAACCGATTCCGACGGCCAAAACATCGACCCCGGTTCCTGCGGTCAAAACGACGGCTCCCGCAGTGTCGGCTCAGCCGGTCCCTGCGGTCAAGACTGCGACTCCGATCGCAACCACGTCCACCATAGCTCCGTCGGCAACAGCCCAACCAGTCCCAGCCGCGAAGGTGACGCAAATCACTCCGCCGGCGGCCACACCCGCGAAGCCGGCGCCCGCTGCGGTGAACAAGAACGCAAAGCCGGTGAAGAAGAACTAAGACAGACGTTTGAGCTGGGAGGCGGATCCAGCGATCAAGGCATCGCTTTTCCGCTTCCCGGGCGAATTCTAATAAAAATGTGAAACGAAACCGGATTATCTCCGTAAAACGGATTGAGCACTACTGGCTTTGAATAGAACGTCACGTCGCCACCAACCCCGATTTGCCAGTCTGCGTTGTGAATGAAATCGCGCACTCCTCCAAACGTGTAGGCGCCGATGCGATAGGAAGGATGAGTCGGCGCATCGGGAAAGAGCTCATCTTTGTCGACCAGTTCGAGCCGCGTGTACGCGTAGTTTTTCGTTAGAAAGTTCACCGTGGATTCAGCCAGATAGCCGTTGAGCGGGAAAGTTTCATACTCCTTCTGTACTCGCCCCCAGACCACAGTGCTTGCCCAATTTCCGCGTGAGAACGGACGGTTGTATGCAACCGATGCAGTCTGGCGGCGCTGATTGCCGGGCTCGAGCGCTTCGGGGTGCGAAAGATATCCATAGCTGTACTGCGCCGCCCAGTTGCGCGTCGGGGCCCAGCTTCCACGCACCGACCACGAGTCGAGGGCCGCCAGCTGAATATCCCAGCGCTCTTCGCCGGGTTCGTGGCCGTTGAACGCTGAGCCTTCGATCTTGAACTTATCGACGACAAAACCGGTAGTCACCACGCCGAAGCTGATGTGAGTCGAATCTTGAAGGTGATGACTCAACGGCGCGGCCGGGTTTTCCGAAGCCGATTCACGATGGAGAAATGCCACCGGCCCCAGCGCTGGTTCGCCGACCGGACCTCCGTATAGCAGCCAGGAGAATTTCTCTTTGATCGGGATGGTGTATTGCGCCGCGAGTTCGGAAAAAACATTGTGCGGATGCTGGTGATCGACCAATGGCTGGCCGTGATAAGTTTCACCGGTCTGAAAAAGCTCGGGAAATCCGGGATGCGGCGAGGTCAGCGGCTCGGCGGAGAACATCTGGCGTAGTAGCAAAGTTCCAGGGCCAAGCGAGTGCTGCTCCATGGTCATGAGATAGTTTTCGGATTCGGCTTTGCCTTCGCCCCGCGGTCCGCCTTGCTGGTTGTAGGTGATGAAAACCGTGCCGTGTGCCATGAGATCCCAGCCGTGAAAATTGATCATCCACATGGGCGCCGGAGTCGATGCCGGTTGCCACCCGGTGCCCGAAGAAATGTGCGGCGAGGGCATGTCGGATTGCATGGCGTTCATGCTTTGCATTGACTGCATCTGGTGATCGCGCGTGTCTGCCTCGGTCGTCTGCGCGGACGCAAGTGTTCTGCATATGAACAAGACCGCGGCGTAAACCAATACCTTTTGCACGCTTGCTCCAAAGAAAAACCCGGTTCTCATCGCTCCGCAGCACGGAGCGCAAGAAGGCGTTTGACTGAGTTCGATCGAAAAGAGGTTTTTTCGTGGGGTTAAACGCGGAGCGGCAAACTGCCGGGCGGATCGGCGGAATTACGCGCCGGTGGGTCCGGCTGGACCAGAACGGTGGTTAGTGGCGAAAAACGCGCGCGTAAGCATGGCGCCGGAAATACCGTCGTCGCGCTCTGGGAATTTTTCAGAAGCGCGTAAGCATGGCCAGCTTGGCAGCATTGGTGGCTGGTCGGAGCCGGGCTTTGATGGTGATGTTGGTGGCATGGAGCCACATAGGTTGGTGGCAGCGTCGCCCAGCCTGATGGCATTGAGATTATCGACACAGCAATCAGAATGGTGCAGGCGAGGCGCATGCGGTTTATGATCCAGTGATTTTGAGCCTGAATTCCTCGGGCAGCCGTTCGCGAATCTCCGCCGGCAAACGGTCGTGTACATGTCGCGCTCCCACACGCGCCGCGTCCACCACAGCCATGGGCGCGGGCGTAGCAACCGCTACGGCCAACCAGATAAGGCCCGAAAGAGCGAAGCCTGCAAGCGCGGCGATCTCCAGCCAGAAAGCGTTGCGCGGAGCGAAATGGTAGATGGCGCCAAACGCCAGGAGAAACACGACCGCGGAAGCCGAAGCCAGCGCGATTAGGGCGATGTCAACGGTACGGTGCAGGCGCTGGCGCGAGCGGCAACGTTCGCACTCGGCCAGGTGTTCTTCATAGTCGCCACGCATTTCCGGCGAGAGGCTGGAAATGTCATACCGCCAGCCCGCGAGGATCTTGCCTACGACCGGATCAATGCAAACTGCCATAATTTGCTTTATACAGATTATTTTACAACCGGATTGGATGCATTGCTTGATCCTGCCTTGCCAGCATGACCCGGTTAAAAAGTAAGGACCCACGCCCGACCAGGGCAGTTTCAGCCTCTTTACGGGCAACCTCAGGATGGTTATTCTTCTCCGAAAGGTGCGCGAGCACGATGTAGGCCGCGCCTCCGTCGTAGTCTTCCGCCAGAAAACGCGCCAGCGCGGTGTTGGACAAATGGCCCACCCGGCTCATCACACGCTGCTTGACCGACCAGGGATACGGCCCGACGCGCAGCATCTCGATATCATGGTTCGATTCGATGACCAGCACGTCGCAGCCGCGCAGATGATCGCAGATGCTCGCCGGAATGTAGCCCAGATCGGTGGCCACGGCAATGCGAATCCCTTCAGCACGAAAAGTGAAACCGACGGGATCGGCGGCATCGTGCGGAATCGTGAATGGCGTGATCTCAATATCGCCGACGTGGAATCTGTGGCCGGATGAAAACAGCTCCAGGCGCGGCATGTCCGGCTTCTCTCCGGTCGCGTCTCGCACCGCCCGCGCCCATGCCTGATGAGTCGCCGCGGTCATGTACACCGGAACATTCAGCTTGCGCGATAAAACCATCAGCCCATGAACGTGGTCAGAATGCTCGTGGGTGATGACGATAGCGGACAGCGCATGCGGATCGTCTTCGCACGCCTTGATGCGCTTGAAGGTTTCGCGGCAGGAGATTCCCGCATCCACAAGTATGCGAGTGGTCGAGCTTTGAACTACTGTGCTGTTTCCCCGGCTGCCACTGGCCAGCACCGAGACCGAAACTGCCATCCTCGGAGCATACTCGCAAGCACTGTGGAAGCGCGATAACTTTTTGGATGTCCCATACCTTGGTGCGGGGAGCGGCGGCACGCGTTGCTCCCCGGCCTGGCAATTGCTTGCGGGCAGAACTGCGAATACCATGCGGGGTTGGATGTCTGCGAATGTTCGCGGTCATCGGAGCGCATGGCAACCCGTCAGCAGCCCGATCCCATCCTCGACGCCGAACTCTTCGAAGCCTTCGAAGAGCTGATGCCGTTTCGCGTGCATGACATCCTGCTGGTCTCGAGTGTCTACGATTCGTTTATCCTCCGCGAAGACGGGCGCCTCAATGAACTGCTGATCGGCGAATCGCTCGAGCTCAACCTGCAGGAGTTTCCCGGCATCACGCAGGTTTCAACCGGAGCCGAAGCGCTCGAGTTGGCGAAATCGCAACCGCGCTACAACCTGATCGTAACCAACCTGGAAGTTGAGGACATGGACGCGGCCGAACTGGCTCGCCAGGTGAAAGCCGCCGGACTGGATGTCCCGGTTCTGGTGCTCGCCTATGACTATCGCGAGATCAAGAGCTTTATTGCGCGCAATCCAGTCACCGATATCGAACGCGTGTTTTTGTGGCAAGGCAACGCCCGCATTCTGATTTCGATGGTTAAGTACGTGGAAGACAAGCGCAATGCCCCGCATGATACCCAGGTCATGGGCGTGCCCGTAATTCTCGTGGTCGAAGATAACATCCGCTATTACTCGTCGTTTCTGCCGGCGATTTATACCGAGATCATTTCGCAATCGCGGCGTCTGATCGGCGAGGCTTTCAACGTGGCGCACAAGCTGGTGCGCATGCGTGCGCGGCCAAAAATCCTGCTGAGTTCGGATTACGATGATGCCGCCGCGCAAGTGATGAAGTATCGCGATTACCTGCTGGGGGTGGTTTCCGATGTCGAGTTTCCCCGCGATGGCGTTCTCGATAGCGACGCCGGATTCAGCCTGGCGCGCATGGTTCGCGAAGAGGTGCCGGATGCCCCAATTGTCCTCCAAACCAGCCGCACCGAGTTCCGCGACCGCGCCTTCGCCGAGGGCTACTCTTTTCTGCGCAAACGCTCGCCAACCCTCCTGCACGATCTGCAGGACCTGCTGACCGAAGAATTCGGCTTTGGCGATTTTGTGTTTCGCGATCCCGAGCGGCACGAAGTTTCACGCGCCAATGACTTGAACCAGTTGGAGCAGCGCTTGGGTGAAATTCCGCTCGAGAGCCTGGCCTACCACAGCCAACGCAATCATTTTTCCCGCTGGCTGCGCGCGCGCACCGAGTTCGCGCTGGCCCAGAAACTGCGTCCGCGCAAGGTCTCCGATTTCCCGTCTTTGGAAGACCTGCGGCACGATCTCATCGAATCCATCGCCGAATACCGCAACGAGCAGAGTCAAGTGCTGATCGGCGATTTCAACTCTGCAACTTTCAAAGCTTCCGACTCATTTTTTCTGCGCATCGGCGGCGGATCGCTCGGCGGTAAAGCGCGCGGCCTGGCATTCATGCGCCATCTCCTGCACAACAACCGGCTCGGGCGCAAATTTCCCGAGTTGCGCATCGCCGTGCCTCCCAGCGTCGTGCTCACCACTGATGTTTTCGACCAGTTTCTCAGCGAGAACAGTCTGCTCGACTTCGCCATTCATTGCAGCGACGACGCGGAAATTCTGCGCCAGTTCCTGGCGGCGCCGCTGCCCGCAACCCTGCGTGAGGACCTGCTGGCATTTCTTTCCGAGGTGAATTACCCCATCGCGGTTCGGTCCTCCAGCCTGCTCGAAGACTCGCAATACCAGCCTTTCAGCGGGGTTTACGAAACCTTCATGCTGGCAAACCAGCACGCGGATCTGCTCACCCGATTGGAACAACTTACGGAAGCCATCAAGCGCGTATACGCCTCGACTTTTGTGCAACACGCCAAAGCTTATGTGCGCGCCACGCCTTACCGGCTGGAAGAAGAAAAGATGGCGGTCATCCTGCAGCGCGTGATCGGGGTAAAGCGCGGCCCACGGTTTTACCCGCACTTTTCCGGCGTGGTGCGCTCGCACAATTTCTATCCTGCACCTCCTATGACGTTCCGCGACGGCATCGCCGCGGTCGCGCTTGGCATGGGACGTGCCGTGGTGGATGGCGGAAAATGCTTAAGCTTCTGCCCCCGCTATCCGCGCAACCTGGTGCAGTTTTCCTCGGTCGAAGATATCCTGGCAAATTCGCAATCGGATTTCTGGGCGCTCGAAGCAGGTCGTGCTCGCCATGAGGACGGAGCCGCGGACCTGCGCGAGGTCCGCTTCGACCTGCCGGTCGCAGAGGCGGACGGAATGCTCGACAGTGTTGCTTCCACCTACTCCGCCGATAATCAGGTGATCTATGACGGCACCAGCCGCGCGGGCGCGCGCATCATCACCTTTGCGCCCATCCTCAAACACGGCGTCTTTCCGCTGCCGTTGATTCTGGAACGCCTTGCCCGGGCTGGCGAAAGCGCATTCGGACGCCCGGTGGAAATCGAATTCGCGGTGACCCTGCCGGAAGACGACAGCCAAAACGCTGAGTTTGGATTCCTGCAAGTTCGACCCCTGGTGTTGTCGCGCGAAGGCGAAGAACTGCGCATCGAAGATGTAAATCCCGAACGGCTGATCTGCCAGAGCACTCAGGTTCTGGGAAATGGCCGCATCTCCGATTTGCGCGACGTCGTCATGGTTGACTTCCATCGCTTCGAGCGCGTGCGCAGCCAGGATGTTGCTGAAGCGGTGGCGCAGTTAAACGCCAAACTCAATGACGCCGGAACTTCTTATCTGCTGATCGGCGTCGGCCGCTGGGGGTCGAACGATCCCTGGCTCGGAATCCCCGTCGAGTGGGACGAGATCGCCGGAGCGCGCGTCATCGTCGAAGCCGGCCTGCGCGATTTGCGGGTTACGCCATCGCAAGGCAGCCATTTCTTCCAGAATCTCACCGCCTTTCAAGTGGGCTATTTCACTGTCAACCCTGACGCGGGCGAAGGCTTCGTCGACTGGAGCTGGCTCGCGGCCCAGCCTGCGGTCGAAGAGCTTGGCTGCGTTCGCCATCTGCGTTTCGCTCAGCCGCTGATCGTGGTGATGAATGGCCGCAAAAGCCGGGGGATGATCTTCAAGCCAGAAGAGGCGTAACGCGCTGGGCGGTTTGGCGGCGTGCGCTCGCAGTAACTTTCTGCATTTCCTGCGCATCATACTTTTGCAGTTATTTTTTCTCACATCATCCAGGGGGGTAAGGATGAAGTTTTCGCTTTCTGCCTTTGCGTGCACGCTTTCGCTGCTGGCTGCGTTTGCTAACCCGGCACTTGCAGCCGACAATCAGCCAGTAATTCTGGCCGAGCTTTTTACTTCCGAAGGCTGTTCCAGCTGTCCCCCGGCCGACAAGTTTCTGGAAACGCTCGACTCTCAGCCGATCAAGGGCGTCCACGTGATCGTCATGAGCGAGCACGTCGATTACTGGAACCACGACGGCTGGAAGGATCCGTATTCTTCGCACCTCTTCACAGAGCGGCAAGAAGCCTACAACGACCGGTTGAAACCGCCCAACGGCTCTTACACGCCGCAAATGATTCTCAACGGCATTGAGCAATTCACTGGCAGTGACACCGATCAAGCCGGCAAATCATTCACCAAAGTCGTCCAGGATCCCAAAGTGCCGCTGCATCTTTCGAATGTTTCCATCGACGCTTCCCACGTGCTGCACGCGCACGTCGACTCCGGTCCACTCGATCCGAGCTTTCACGTAAACGACGCCGATCTGATGATCGCGGTCGCCATGAACCGCGCCGAAAGCCAGGTCTCCGCCGGAGAGAACAAAGACCGCAAGCTGACGCATGTCGCCGTGGTCAGAAGCTTGAATAAAGACGGCCAACTGAAGCAGGGACAATCGGTCAATCAGGACATACAAGTCAAAGTCGACCCCAAGCTGGACGCGGACAACCTGCGCATAATCGCCTTCCTGCAGGAAGCGCATCAGGGCCGCGTGGTGGGAGCAGCGGAAGCGCCGCTCGGCGTAAAGTAGCCCGCCGGTTGTCAGATCGCTCTCGTCACCTGATGGCGAGTCTGTCACTCTGTCGGTAGCAAGTTAAAATGTCCGGTTTTTGTAGCACGTGAAATGTCCGGTTTCAAAGTTGAGCCCTCGCCGAAGGGGTGGGG
>DASVWZ010000207.1:0-1675 GCA_036392935.1 Terriglobales bacterium
GTGCACTGGATGCACTCACCCGAAATCTTGGGCCTGGGCCCGACCGAATGAAAGGGAGCGGAACCTAAAAGTGCCGCCCCTAGCGCTTTGACCGTTGCGACCCTCCCGCGCGTGTCCTTGGTTTTGGAAGGCGAGGAGGCCCTAGCAGCAACCGTATTCGGAAACCGCGCCCAGGAGGGGAGAAAGGGGAGAAGTTGGAGAGGTGAGCGCGGGTGTTTGCCAGTGAGTTTTGTTGTGAAGCATGGCATTGAGAATAACCAGTAACTTGCGCATGCAGGCGGTGAGCGCGGGCTTGGCATGCTTACCGTTGGTCCGCAGCCGGAAGTAGAAGGTTTTGATCGTCGGATTACTGCGAACTGCCGCGACTGTTGCCATATATAGGACGCGCCGGACCTGGGCGCGGCCACCCCAGATACAGCGGCTGCCGCGCAGGTTTCCACTGTCGCGGTTAAATGGTGCGAGGCCAGCCAGGGCGGCGATCTGCTTGCGGTTAAGCATTCCAAGTTCAGGCAGCTGCGCGAGCAGAGTGCTCGAGAGTACCTTGCCGACTCCGGGCACCGAACGTAGCAGCTCGTCGCGCTCGCGCCACAGTGGGGTATTGCGAATCAACTCGCCGAGTTCATCGTCCAAACCCGAAAGGCGCTTTTCCAACCAGCGGATGTGCTCATCGATGCTGCGGTGTAAAACTTTTGAGGCTCTGGCCCGGCGATTCTTCTCCGCCGTCAGCATCTCGACTAACTGGCGCCGCCGGGTAACCAGTGCTTCGAGCGCCTGGGCCTGTTCGTCGGCTAACGGCCGTGCCGCTGGTCGCACCGCTTCACCGAACCGCGCCAGCACTTCGGCATCCAGGCGGTCAGTCTTGGCCAGTCTCCCGGTGGCACGGGCAAAGTCTCGCACTTGGCGTGGATTGACTATCGCCACTGCGATGCCCGCAGCCGCCAGCGCGCTGGCGACAGCTGTTTCTAAGCCGCCGGTCGCTTCAAGAATCACAAAGTCAGCCGGCGTAAGTTGCCTGAGTAACTGCTGGATTCCAACCTCATCGTTAGCCACTGAAAAGCCCACGCCGGCGGACCCGATGAACAGGTCCAATGCCAACTTGGCAACGTCGATCCCGACAAACCGTTTCGCCTCTTCCATCTCCCAACCTCCTCAGTGCGGCTTGCCCTGCCTTGCAATGCGGGATTTTCTTCCCCGACAACCGTTCGGGCTAAGCGCTGTCGGTGAAGCGACGACCTCCGCTGCTAGACGGGATTCTTCTCCCAAGGCTGCACCGGTCTGCCGCCTCACCAACTTTGATTCTTCTATCAGATCAGCAACATACAAGGGTGATGAAAAATGCAGATTTGGTGTGATGTCTTCTTTGGGATTCGCGTTTTCAGCTGTAGGTGAGTGCGATTTCGAGGCCGGAACCGGCTTGGGGTTTGGTCTGGTTACCGACGGCGCTGCACAGAGTTCTCCCTCGCTCTCAAACGGGTGCGGGCAACAGGTTGCGCATCTTCACCAGGTTGTACGCCGCCAGGGCAAAGGTAAACATCCATTCGACTCGAGCTACTCCGCGATGGCGCGCCTTGCGCAGCCCCGCCACGGTCTTGAGCCAGCCAAAGATCTCTTCGATCCGTTTGCGCTGGTGTTGACTAATCGCGTAACCGGGATGACGGGTAGTGCGAGCATCGAT